>CAZGUU010000036.1:2735-9784 GCA_964529315.1 uncultured Enterobacteriaceae bacterium | reverse complement strand
GGCCAGGGCGAGCGAGAGCGCCGGGCTTGCAGGATCGTTCGTCGTGGCGGGCACACCGCGTCCCCCCACGGGGGGCATTGCGCAGCGCCGCGCTGCGCCTCTCGATCGAGTTGCCTTCGGGTGCCTGGGCCCGTGGCGAATCGAGGTCCCGCCGCGAGGATGCCTCGGCTCCGGGTGGCTCGTCTACGCCGCAGGGGCGCTCCGTGGCGCGCGCCGGCGAAGGCATGTCCCGGCCGCTGCCGTGTGATAGGGCCTCGAGGCAGCGCGCCCCGGCCGGCCGGACGCGGTAGCAGCCGAGCCACGACCCGCAACAGGAGGACATCATGCCCAAGCTCATCGCCAGTCTCGTGCTCGTGGCCGCCCTGGCTTCGTCCGCTGCGGTCTCGAAGGCGGCGCCCCCGGCGTGGGACAAGAAGATCGAGGGCCCCGGCCGGTTCAAGGTCCTCAAGGCCTTCGACGACAAGGCGGTCCTCGACAAGGAAACCGGCCTGGTGTGGGAGAAGCAGGCGACGCTGATCGGCGACTGGCGTGCGACGCTTCGCGCCTGCGCGCTGCGCAACACCGGGGGACGGATGGGCTGGCGCGTTCCCACCGTCGAGGAGCTGCTGACCCTGGTCGACCCGAGCCGGTCTTCGCCCTCCTTGCCGGAGGGGGCCCCGTTCGAGAACCTGCAGGGCACGTTCTTCTGGACGGCCAACGAGGAGGAAGGCGATCCCAGCCTCGTCGTGACGGTCTTCCTGGACGTCTTCACGATCTCGGGGGCCGACAAGAGCGCATGGAGGAAGGTGCTCTGCGTGCGTGGCGGCCGCGGCTCGGGGACCCCGACGCGCGCCGGGCTCTGAGATGCGAGCCCGAACGCCACGGAGCCGGCAGGCCGCGTGGGCCGATCAGGAGGGCGCGATCTTCACACCCTGCCTCGAGTCGGGCGGCTCGCCCTGGGCGGGAGCGCCCTCGGCGTCGCGCTCTGCGAGCCGGGCGATGCGCCGCAGCATGCCGTCGAAGATCAGGGCGTGCAGCGGGTAGAGCGCGTACCAATAGAGCAGCCCGGAGAGCCCGGCTGGGTCGAACACTGCGGTCTGGCGGATCGTCGAGCCGCCACCCTGACCTGCGGGGGTCACCTCGATCTCGAGCCACGCGCGCCCCGGCAGCCGCATCTCTGCGACCAGGCGCAGCCGTCGATCCGGCTCGTAGGCCTCGACGCGCCAGAAGTCGAGTGCGTCGCCGACCACCACCGATTCGGGGTCGCGCCGGCCGCGGCGCAGTCCGACGCCGCCGACCAGCAGGTCGAGGAAGCCGCGCAGGTGCCAGAGCGCAGTCCCGAAATACCAGCCGTTCGTACCGCCGATGCGTCGAATCGGGGCGAAGGCCACGGCCGGCGCAGCGGCGACCTGCCGCGTGCGCGAGTCGACGATGCGCGAGCCGAGCCGGAGCCCGCCGAAGGGGCGCGCCGAGCCGGCCGAAGAGATGGCGTCCGACCAACGGGTCGCGGCCAGCTCGCGATCCTCGTTGCGCATCGCTCGCGCGATGGCCTGCGACAGGCCGCGTGGCCGGATCGGGAAGGCGCGTAGCGCCGCGTCGTCCTCGACGGCGGTCGGGTTGCGCATGCCCTCGATCAGCTTGCGGCCGACGCGTGCGTAGACCGGGGTGACCAGGCCGAGCCACAGGCTCGAGAGGTAGGGGGTCAGAACGGGCACGGGGATCATGAGGCGGCGCAGCCCGCGCTGCCGGGCGTACTCGCGCATGATGTCGCCGTAGGACACGCGGTCCGCCCCGCCGATCTCGAACACCCGGCTGCCGGTCTCCAGGGGTAGGTCGAGGGCGGCGACCAGGTAGGCGATCACGTCCTCGATGGCGATCGGCTGGGCGATGGTGCGCACCCAGCTCGGACAGATCATGATCGGGACCCGCTCGGTGAGCGCGCGGATCAGCTCGAAGGACAGGCTCCCGGAGCCGAGGATGATCGAGGCCCGCAGCTCGATCACCGCAACACCGCTCTCGCGCAGCACGTCCCCGGTTTCGTGGCGGCTGCGCAGATGGGCCGAGAGGCCCGAGTCCTCTCCGCCGAGGCCGCCCAGGTAGACGATGCGCTGCACGCCCGCGGCTCGCGCCGCCGCGCCGAAGTTCGCCGCGGCGCGCCGATCCTGCACGGCGAAGTCGCCGGTCGCGCCCATCGAGTGGACCAGGTAGTAGGCGGTGTGCACGCCCTCGAGCGCCGCGCGCAGCGTGGCCGGATCGAGGCAGTCGCCCTGCACCACCCCGGTTCCCGCGGCGACGCGAGGGGCCAGGTACTCCGGACGCCGGGCGAGGCAGCGTACCCGCCAGCCGCCGCCTTCCAGGGCCCGGAGCAGGCGGCCGCCGACGTAGCCGGTGGCTCCGGTCAAGAGCAGAAGCTCGCGCATTGCCCTCGACAGTAGCGGCTCCCCGGGGCGGGTCAATCGCCGAGGCGCACGGGCACGATGTCGCAGCCCGCGGGCGGCTCGCTCGGGCGATGCGCGGACGGCTTGCCGCCGCCCGCGGCCTCGCCGAGCCGCGCCTCCACTGGCCGGCCGGCGACCACGGCCGCCTCGTCGACGTGGAGCTCGACCTGCGTGCTCGAGCCCTCGATGCGGTAGGTCGCAGTGTGTCCGAGGTCCGGGCGAGAGGAGGAGTAGGGCAGACGGGATCGCGCGTGGCCCGACTCGTCGAGCACCAGCGGGCGGCGCCAGGTGCGCTCGCGGCCGGTGTCGCTGACGAAGTCGTAGGAGAGCTCGATGCGCTCGCCCGGCGGGCCGGTGACGCTCAGGGCGGCGCCGGCCACCACCTCGTAGACCTTGACCGCGCCGCTCGCATCGTCGTCGGCGGAGTCGAGCACCAGGCGCAGGTGCTCGAGCGCGGGGATCGACTCCTGCGTGCCGCCGACGCCCTCCACCGTGGCGGCGGAGCCGGCCAGACGCGTGAGCCGATAGTAGAGCGTGTGGATCAGCGGCGGGCGAGGGCGAATGACGAGCCCGCCGTCGGGAGCGGCATCCTTGTCGTAGTAGGTGCGCGGATTCTCGCCGCGCGCCAGGATGGCCGAGCCGATGGTGGCGAGATCGCCGTCGGCCGCCACCCAGCGCAGGCGGCGGCGCTCGAGGATGGCGAGCGCCGCGCGCTCGTCGCTCGCCAGGAAGAAGCTCGACCAGTCGCCGAAGGCTTCGGGGCGCGCGTGCCCGCCGAACGGCGTGCTCGCCGCGGGAATCCCCGCCAGGTAGATCAGCTTGTGGCCGAGCGGCCATGGGTTCATCACCCCGAAGGGCGGGGGCTCTGTGCCTGCGGCCGGACCGATGTGCGCTGGCGAGCGCTCGGCCGCTGCGGCGAGCACTCTCGCGAAGCGCACCGCCGCGCGGTGCGTGCGCAGGTCGGGTGCGTCGCCGGGCGAGTCGCGCAGGGCATCGGGCGCACGAGCCTCCCGGGCCGAGCTGGCTCGGCTCGCGTGGAGCAGCGCGGCAAGCCGCTGCGGCTCGGCGAGCAGCGCCCCGTAGTAGGGCGAGAAGCCGAGCCAGAGCGCCGCCGCGACCGTCGCGCCGGCAAGCGCCGTGGCCGCGTGCGACGACGCTCCGCGTGCGGTGAGCCAGCCGACCAGGCCGGTGTGGGCCGCGCGCAGCGCCCACGCGACCAGGATCGCCAGCGCGGGCGCGAACGACTCGCCGAAGCGGCGCTGCCCGAGCGTGAGCAGGAAGAGGCAGGCCGACCAGACCAGGAGCAGCGTCGTGCCGCGTCCGGCTGCCCGCTCGCGCCAAGCGCGCCGGGCCAGCGCGACCAGCAGCAGCGGCGCGACGAGGAAGAAGCGCGTCATCCAGAGCTGCGGGCCGACCAGGTCGAGCCGCCCGTCCGCGCCGCGCAGGATCGGCACCACCTCCGAGACGGCCGCCATGAACGGGTCGGTGGCGAAGATCCAGGCGAGCCCGCGCGCGACCGACGGCCCGAGCCACTCTGCCAGAGCGAGGGCTGCGCCGATCACGACGATGGCGACGCCGCCCAGTCCCAGGGCGCCGCCGAATGCGGGACGCAGCTCGGGCCGCGCTTGGTCGAGCGCAGCGACCGCCGCCGCGGCGAGGCCGGTGCCGAGCAGCACCACGACGTGCAGGTAGGAGAGCATGAGCGGCGAGAGCGGGCTGTGGCTCGCGGCGACCGCGGCTGCGACCCAGGGCACGAGCAGGAGCGCGGCGCCGGCGTGCGAGACGGCGGCGAGCAGCGCGATCCGGGTGCGCGCGTCGCGCGGCTCGACGGCCATGCGCACGGCGAGGAAGAGGTCGAGCACCGCGACCAGCAGCAGGTAGCCGTTCCACAGCAGGAAGCCGGCGACGATGCAGAGCGTGGCGGCGAGCGACCAGCCGATCCATCGTCCGAGCGAGGCCACCTGCCCCTGCGGACGATCGACGAGCACGCGACAGGCGCGCAGGAACGTCGCCAGCATCGCCACCTGCGCGAAGGTGACGGCGACGTGGTGGTCGACCAGGCCGAGCCGCGAGTACCAGAGGTGGGCGGGCACCAGGACGGCGAGCCCGGCGGCGAGCAGGCCCCAGGTGCGGCCGACGATCTGCCGCGCGAGCAGGTAGACGGGGACGCACGTGGCACCGCCGAGCAGCGGCACGAGTAGCGCCGAGAGCAGCTCCACCGCGGGGCGGTCGGCGGGGCCGAGCCCCGCAGCGCGGCTCGCCGAGGCGATGGCCAGGTCGAAGAGCGGTGGCCAGATGATCGGCCCGCCGTAGGGATGGTCGAGGAAGGCGTCGAAGACCGGCACGTGCGGCCAGTCGCGCAGGATCTCGAGCACCCGGCGCATGTGGTAGTAGGGGTCGTTCTCCGGGAACACCACCCCTGCGCCGACCAGGACGTCGGCCGCGTTGGTCGTGCGCAGAGCGAAGCCCAGCGCGGTGAGCCCGAGCAGGACGAGGAGGTCGATGATCCGCTGGCGCCGCACGTGGCTCCCCCCTGGTCTATCGGTCGATCCCCGCCCGGGCGCCAGCGGCGCGGCCGATCAACGGCAGCGCAGCGTCCTGCCCGAGGCGCTGCACGACAGGGCGGCGCTCACCCCGCACGCGCCGGCGTCCCCCGCCGCGTCCGTGTCGTCCAGGACGATCGTGCCGCGCAGCGGGCCGACCGGCGTGACGATGGTCGAGCGGCGGGTGCGGGCCGTGAAGTGGAGATCGAAGCCGCTGCGCGGCTGGAAGCGCAGCACGCCCAGGCCGGCGGCCGAGCCCGCCGTGCAGGCGGGCGGGTCGAGCGCGCCCGAGCCGTTGCGATAGCGGGTGAGCGCGGGCGTCGTCCGCCAGCCGTCGCGCCCCGGATCGCAGGCGCCGGCGTCGCTGCCCGGGATGGGGTGGGTCGCCGTGGTGAGGTCGAGCAGCGCCGTGCCGCCCGAGCCCAGGTCCTCGACGAGCAGCTGGGCACCGGCAGAGAGAGGTGCTGCGGGCAGGCCTTGGGGGAAGAGCAGCGTGCCGTCGAACAGCAGCGTCTCGTCGCCCGGCGCCGGGCTGCCCAGGCCCACGACGATGCGCGCCGTGGGCACCAGCGCGCCGCTCGTGCACTGCGGCGTGCCCTGCGGGCTGCACCCGCCAGCCACCGCCTCGGGCACCCACCAGTTGCCCGATATGGCGATCATCGCCAGGAGCTTGAGCGTGTTCTCGTAGTAGCCCTCGGCGTCGAGCGGCGTGGCGACGATCAGGTCCCAGAGGTCGTCGAGCCACTGCTGGCTCGAGCCGTCGGCCATCGCCGCCACGCCCAGGGGCGCCACGAAGGCCATGGAGAGATAGTCCGAGCCGGGGCTCGGCGTTCCGTCGAGCCGGTAGCCGCTGCGGATGCGCGAGGGATCGCCCGTCGTCGCGGCGCGGATCCAGGTGCCCAGGCGCTGCATCGCCGCCCGGGCGCGCGCGTCACCCGAGGCCAGGTAGTCGGTGGCGATGCGCCATGGGTCGCGGCAGGCGTTGTAGCCGTAGGCGCCGTCGTTGGGGCCTTCGAGGAAATACGGGGCCACGGGCCGTGGGTCGGCCACCGGGTCGCGCACGAAGTCGGGGAGGAGGCCGGTTGCGGGTGCGTGATTCGCCTGCAGGGCCGAGACCATGGCGTAGCCGCGGTCGAGGAGCTCGGTCCAGTCGGCGTCGCCGGTCGCCGCGGCGAAGCTGCGCAGGTGGTCGGGCATGAAGTCCGAGGAGCGGGTCGCGGGGTGGTAGGTCGTATCGCCGGGGTCGACCCAGCTGCCCAGGAGCACCCAGCCGGCGGCCGCTTCGACGTCGCCGTGACGGATGTCGGCGATCACCCGGCGCGCCTCGGCGAGGTAGTCGATCGCACCGCAGCTCCCCCACTGCTTGTCGGCCAGCAGCAGGGCGAAGGCGATGTCGAGGTCGCCGTCGGAGGCGCTCTCGTCGCCCTGCGCGTCGCTGCACGAGGCGTTCTGGTACCAGGCCATCAACCGGTCGTGGGAGGCGGTGGGGTGCTCGTGGAAGTAGGCGAGCATGCCGTCGAAGATCGCCTGGGCATCCGGGTCGTGGCCGGCCATGAGCGCTGCGATCATCATGCCGTAGCCGTGGCCCTCGGAGACCGTCAGGTTGCCGGAGCGAACGCTGGTGCGCACCACCCAGCGGCCCGGGCCGCAGGTCTGCTCGAGGTAGCGTGCCTTCCAGGCGTCGTAGAAGTCGCGCACCGCCTGGTCGAGCTCCGCTTGGCCGACATGTCCGGGGAGGATCGCGCCGGGCGCATAGGAGAATCCGTGCGCGGCGAAGGGATGGTTCGCCGCACAGGCCACGCTGGCCGCAGCCAGGGGCCAGCCGACGAGCGCGAGGAGCACGGCGCACGCAACCCCGCGAGCGCCGCGAAGCGGCACCGGCCGCGCAAACCTCGTCACCTGGTCGATCATCGAATCGTCTCCCCCACGGCTGGTGGCGGCAATCGTCCTCGGCGTGTCGGTGCAATGCAAGCCGCGAGCCGGCAGCCACCAGCCGGTAGACGTATGGTGCGGGGGGCAAGGGTGTGGCCCTGGCCTTGGGCGTCGCTGGCCCGCCCTTGGCCTCACGCTGGCCCGTGTTGGCCCGCGC
>CAZGUU010000036.1:0-2635 GCA_964529315.1 uncultured Enterobacteriaceae bacterium | reverse complement strand
TTGGCCCGCGCCGGCCCCGCGGATGTGCACTGGCCCGGGCTCGCGATCCGCGAGCCGGGCGCGCTTGACTCGCTCACGGCACAGCAGGGACGATCGGTGCGATGCGCTCGAGCGAAGCCGGCCGGAGTCCGTCGTGAGGATCAAGCTGGGCATCGCCGTGCTGAGCGCGATGCTCTCGCTGGCGGCGGCCGAGGCCGTCCTGCGCCGCTCCGACCCGCAGTGGATGGTCTTCGATCCGCCGGTCTGCTTTCGCCCGGACCTCTTCGAGCAGAGTTCGTTCGGCTACCGTCTGCACCCGGGGTTGGCCAAGCCGTACACCTATCCGAAGGATGCACCGCGCAGCATCACGCTGCGCGCCAACGCGCAGGGCTTTCGCGGCCGGCGCGATCTAAACGAATCCGACCCCCGCCTGCGCATCGTGGTCGCCGGCGACTCGATGGTGTTCGGACAGGGGGTCGAGGAGGAGGAGCGCTTCACCGAGCAGCTCGAAGCGCGTCGTGCCGATTGGCGGGTCGATAACCTCGGCATGGTGGGCTACGGCACGGATCTGATGCTGCGCGCCCTCGAGGCCGTGGGCCTCGAGCCGGCCCCCGACGTGGTCGTCCTGGCGGTCTTCACCGACGACCTGCGGCGCGTGGCCGCGCCCTATGCGGGCGTGGGCTTCCCGATCCCGCGCTTTGCGCTCGAGGGCGGCGACCTGCGCACGGTTCCGTATCCAACGCCGCGGCTCTGGGAGCGCTCGCTGGTCTTCCAGTGGGCGCGCTACGCCTACTGGCGCTACACCGAGGCGACCTTCCCACTGAACGCCGCGATCCTCGACCGTTTCCTCGCGCTCGCCCGCGAGCGCGGCTTCGCGCCGGTCGTGCTCTTCCTGCCCGGGCCGCGCGAGCACCGCGACGACCGCATGCGCCGCGACTTCCTCGCTGCCTGGGCGGCGCGGCGGGGAGTCGTCTTTCTCGACCTCACGGCAGCCCTGCGCGCGGGCGGTGGCGATGAGCTCTACATTCCCGGCGACTCGCACTGGAGCCCGGCCGGGCACCGGGTGGTGGCACAGGAGCTCGAGCGCCTGATCGCGCGCCATGCGCTGCCCGCGAAGCCCGGCGCTCGAGCCACAGCGGCAGCCGGCGCGACGGCGGGCGCCACAGTGGCAGCCGGAGCGGAAGACGGCGTGGCAGCGGCAACCGGCGAGCCCGTGCCAGATGCCGCGCGAGCGTCGCACTGAGCCGGGCGGGCGGAGGATTCATGGAGCACGAGGCCGGCCCAGCGGCGATGGCGGAATCCCGGGAAGCACCCGCCTACGCGGCGCTCGAGGAGCGCTTTCGGCGGCTGGCGCTGGTGCGCGAGGCGGTCGACGTCCTGCAGTGGGACATGGCGGCGATGATGCCGCCGGGCGGTGCGCCGGCGCGCGGCGAGCAGATGGCGGCGTTGCGCGTGATCGCGCACGAGATGCTCGGCGACCCGCGCCTGGCCGAGCTGCTCGACAGCGCCCGGGCCGACGAGGCCGGCTCGCTCGATCCCTGGCAGCGCGCCAACCTGCGCGAGATGCGGCGCGACTGGCGCCACGCGACCGCGCTGCCGGCAGGGCTGGTGGAGCGCCACTCGCGCCTGGTCTCCGACTGCGAGATGCGGTGGCGCGAGGCGCGCGCCGCCGACGACTTCGCCGGCCTGCTGCCGAGCCTGCGCGACGTGCTCGCTGCGACGCGCGAGGTCGCGCACGCCAAGGCCGCGGCGCTCGGCGTCGATCCCTACGACGCGCTGCTCGACGAGCTCGAGCCGGACGGCCGCGCGGCGGAAATCGATCCACTGTTCGACGCCCTCGCCGCCTTCCTGCCCGGCTTCGTCGACCGAGTGCTCGAGCGCCAGGCGCGCGAGCCGGAGCCGCTGCCCTTGCCCGGCCCGTTCCCCGTCGCCGCGCAGCGGGCGCTCGCCGAGCGCCTGATGGCGGCCTTGGGCTTCGACTTTGCGCACGGCCGGCTCGACACGAGCCACCACCCGTTCTGCGGAGGCATTCCCGACGACGTGCGCCTGACCACGCGCTGGGACGAATCCAGCCTGCTGCCCGGCCTGATGGCGGTGATGCACGAGACCGGGCATGCGCTCTACGAGCGGGGTCTGCCGGCGCGCTGGCGTCGCCAGCCGGTGGGCCGCGCGCGCGGCATGAGCCTGCACGAGAGCCAGTCGCTGCTCGTCGAGATGCAGGCGTGCCGCTCGCGCGAGCTGCTCGGGTTCCTCGCACCGCTCGTCGCGACGCGCTTTGGCGGGCAGGGGCCGGCCTGGCGGGCGGACAACCTGCACCGCGCGTGCACACGCGTCGCCCGCAGCCTGATCCGGGTCGACGCCGACGAGGTGACCTACCCGGCGCACGTCATCCTGCGCTACCGTCTGGAGAGGGCGATGATCGCCGGCGACCTCGATCCTGCCGAGCTGCCCGGCGCGTGGCGAGCGGGCATGCGCGAGCTCCTGGATGTCGCGGTGCCGAACGACCGCGACGGCTGCTTGCAGGACATCCACTGGTTCGGCGGCGCCTGGGGCTACTTCCCGACCTACACGCTGGGCGCGATGACCGCTGCGCAGCTCTTCGACGCCGCGCGCCGCGCCGAGCCCTCGATCCCCGAGGCGCTCGCGCGCGGCGACT
>CAZGUU010000035.1:19059-25662 GCA_964529315.1 uncultured Enterobacteriaceae bacterium | reverse complement strand
TATACATCTCCGAGATGAGCTCGGCGTAGCGTCCCGTGACCACCTTGCGCTTCACCTTGAGCGAGGGCGTGAGCTCGCCCTGCTGCTCCGATAGCTCTCGCGGCAGGATGCGAAAGTACTTGATCGACTCGAAGGACGCCAGCTTGGAGTTCACCTCGCCGATCGCGCCCGCGACCACCTTGCCGACCTCCGGGTGGCGCGCCACCTCCTCGGGGTCGGACTGGATGCCGAAGCGTGCCGCGAGCTGTGGGATCGAGTCGGGGTCGAGCGCGACCAGCGCCGTGCAGTACTTGCGGTTGTCGCCGATCACCACGGCCTGGCTGATGTGCGGCTGCATCTTGAGCAGGTTCTCGATCTTCTGCGGCGCCACGTACTTTCCGCCCGAGGTCTTGATCAGATCCTTCTTGCGGTCGGTGATGCGCAGGAAGCCCTCGGCGTCGATCTCGCCGATGTCGCCCGTATGGAACCAGCCCTCCTCGTCCCAGGCCGCGGACGTCTCCTCGGGGCGCTTGTAATAGCCCTGGGCGATGTTCGGCCCCTTGGCGAAGATCTCGCCGTCTGGGGCGATGCGCAGCTCGACCGCTTCGATCGGCTTGCCGACCGTGCCGAACTTGAAGTCGTCCGGCCGGTTGATGGTCAGGGCCGGGGTCGTCTCGGTGAGGCCGTATCCCTCGAGGATGAGCAAGCCTGCTGCGTGGAAGAACTCCATGATCTCGCGCGCCAGCGGAGAGGCGCCGGAGATCAGCAAGCGCACATTGCCACCGAGCAGCTCGCGAATGCGGTGGAAGACCAATCGGTCGGCGAGCTGGTACTCCAGCGCGAGCAGCAGCGGCGGCGTCTGCTTCGCCTGCAAGCACGCGCTGCGGCGGCGGCCGACGTCGACCGCCCAGGCAAAGAGCGCACGCTTCACGGCTCCGCCGTCCTCCGCACTGGCCTGGATGCGGGCGAAGATCTTCTCGTAGATGCGCGGTACGGCCGGGATGACGTGCGGCCGGGTGACGCCGATGTCCTGCGCCAGCGTGTCGATGCTGCGCGCGAACGCGCTCACGCTCCCGACGTAGATGCCGTAGTAGGCGATCATCCTGGCGAACGAGTGGGCGAGCGGCAGAAAGAAGAAATCCACCTCCCCCTCGTGCACCAGCCCGAGCGCCGAGGTGCTCTCGAGGATCGAGAGGTGGTTGTGGTGCGTCTGCACCACCCCCTTGGGCGCGCCGGTGGTCCCCGACGTGTAGACGATCGTCGCCACCTGATGGCGCTCGAGCCCGGCCAGCCGGCGTTCGATCTCGGCCGTGGACTCGTCGCTCTCCCGTCCCATTCGGCGCAGATCGTCGAGCGTCATCGCGTCCGCCCCATCCGCCTCGCCATCGAAGCGGACGATGCGCTCGAGCCGCACCGGCGCGACTCGGTCGTCGTCCAGGGTCACACCCGCGGCCAGCGCCTCGCGAACCCTGGCCAGCGTCTTGGGGCCGTCGACGAACACGAAGCGCGATTCGGAGTCGTACAGGATGAAGCCCGCTTCGTTGGCTAGGCTCGAGTGATAGATGGGGATGGTCACGCCCCCGGCCGCCTGGATGCCGAGGTCGATCTCCACCCACTCCGGCCGCGTGGCAGCGAACAGCGCGACTCGCTCCCCCGGCTGGAGACCGAGACGGATCAGGCCGGCGGCGATCTCGCGCACCGCGGTCTCCATCGTCCGCCATCCGACCTCTTCCCAGCGCCCGCTTCGGTGCACCCGATAGCGCGGCCGGCCGGCGAAGCGGCTCGCTCGCGCGAAGAACATCTCCGGCAGGCTCTCGAATCTCCGATCGGCGGTGGGCGACGCCATGATCCCTCCGCGGTGCCTAGCTCTGGCTCGGGTCCGAGCGCGCTGGCTGCTCGTGCAGGGTGAGGACGTTGACCACCTGGTAGGTCTTGCGGCCGCGCGGCGTCTGGATGGCGACCTCGTCGCCCTCCGCTCGGTTCATCAACCCCTGGCCGATCGGCGAGCTGATCGAGATCAGGCCGCTCGCGGGATCGACCTCCTCGGGAAACACGATCCGGTACTCGACACGGTCGCCGGACTCCACGTCCTCGACGGTCACCCGACTGCCGTAGGAGATGCGGTCGCGCGGGATCTGGGCCAAGGTGTACGCGGACAGCTCGCGGATCCTCGTCTGGATCTGGGCGATGCGTGCCCGCAGCAGCCCCTGGCGGTTCTTGGCCGCTTCGTACTCGGCGTTCTCGCGCAAGTCGCCGTGGGCTCGCGCTTCCTCGAGACGGGCCGGGAGCTCGTGCGAGAGCTCGCGTTGCAGCTCAGCGAGCTCCGCCTTGAGACGGTCGACGATGGGAAAGGCCATTCTTCGGTCACCTCGCGGGCCGGGCTGGCCGCGCCTCGTCGATCAGACGGTCGGCCTCGCCGCGGCGGCCCTCGGCCGTATAGGACGAAGCGGTGCGCGAGAACCACGCCACCGCCTGATCCTGCCATGGGATCTCGCCCGTCAGGTGCCAGTACATCAGCGCACCGCCCACCAGGGCGCCGAACAGGAATCGCATCATGACGATCACCGCGTCGCCAAACAGGGTCGCTCGGGCAGAGGAATTTGCACCGTCTGCCCTGGCGCGCTCCTCGCGCCGCATTAGCCTGTCGGCGGACCATGGGGATCGTAGACGTTTTCCTCGCGCTTCTCTACCCGCCGCGCTGTCCGATGTGCGCCCGAGCGCTGCATCGCCCGGGCGCCCCGCACCTCTGCAGACATTGCCGTGCGGCTTTCGAGGACCTCGGCCCGGCGTGCGAGCGCTGCGCGGAGCCCGGGTCCGCCTCGCCTTGCTCGCGCTGCCGGCAGCACCCACCACCGTTCGCTTCGGCTCGAACGTGTTTCGTCTACCGCGCCGGCTCAGGATCGTGCCCGGTGCGCCGGGCGATCGTCCGCTGGAAATACGGCCGGGATCTCCTGCTGGGGCGGGTCCTCGCAGACCTGCTGGCAGATTGCGCCGCAAGCTCCGTCGGGTCCGCTGCGCTGATCGTCCCCGTGCCGCTGGCGCACGACCGCCTGCGGCGACGCGGCTTCAACCAGGCCGCGGTGCTGGCTCGCGCCCTGGCACGCCGCAGCGGCTCGAGCGTAGTGCATGCGCTCCGGCGAACCGGGGCGTCCTCGAGCCAGACTTCCCTGCACCGGATCGGCCGGCGGGAGAACGTCCGGGGGAGCTTCGTCGTGAACGACGGACGAGCGCTCGGCGGCCGGCGCGTCGTCCTGGTCGACGATGTCCTCACCTCCGGGGCGACATCCGCCGAGTGTGCCAGGGTTCTGCAGGCCGCTGGCACCGCGCGGGTCGAGGTTTGGGCCCTGGCCCGGGCCAGCAAGCGTCCGCTTGGTTTTTTGCCTAACCGCTCGACGGCCCTTGCCCTCGCCGGCCCGACGGGCTAGCCTGCGTTCCGTTCGGCAGTCGCGACGGATGGTATCCGGCGCCGGATTCCGGGAACGACGATGCAGCTCGGAGTGCTGATATCGGGCCGCGGCTCGAACCTGGTGACGATCCTGATGGCAGCCGCAGAAGGACGTCCCGGTGCCCGCGGCGCCCCGGTGACCGCCAACCGCCCCCCAGCAGCCGGCCCGGCGCACGCCCGCGCACACGGCGTGCCGACGGCCGTTGCGGCCATCGACGAGGGGCCCGACGAGACGTCCTCGACGGCTTGCGTCCTCGCCGATGAGCATGGCCATTCGTTCGCCCCGCGGCGGCTCGCCTACGGCGAGCTGCACACCGACGGCCGGCGGGTGCATCGAGGCCTGCCATGAGCGAAGCGGAGCGAAGCCAGGATCCGCGCCTTCAGGAGATTCGCTCGCTGCGCGAGCGAGGGGAGCTGCGCAGGCTGCTCGCGCTCTACGGCTCCATCGATCAGGAAGGGGAGGCCGGCTGGAACGACCTCGAGCTCGTGCAGGAGATCGCCAAGGCGTACTCTCTGGTGGGCAACCCGGCCAAGGTCGAGCAGTACTTCCTGCGCTGCGCCGAGCTTCACCCGCGTCGCGCCGCTCTCTACCACGGACAGATCGGCTGGTTCTTCCAGCGCAAGAAGCGCTGGGCCCGGGCTCTGGCGTGGTACGATCGGGCGTTGAAGACCTTTCCCACGTACCACCTGTGCTTGTTCCGCAAAGGCTACTGCCTGGAGCGCCTCCACCGGCCACGCGCCGCCGTGGCCGCCCTGGAAGCCGCTGCGGCTTCGTTCGCCGCCGCACCCGCCGCGCAGCAGGAGCGCAGCCGCGGCATCGAGGCGCAAGTGCTGTTTCACCTCGCCCGCAACCTGCGCGAGATCGGCCGAACCGCAGAGGCCCGGGCCGCCCTCGACCGCTGTGCGGAGATCGACGCGCGGCCAGACGTGGTGATCAAGCCCGAGCACCGCCTGGCCAGCTACGCGGCGACCCACCTGCGCGATGGGGATCCCCAAGCGGCGATTCGCTGCTTGGACGAGGCTCGAGAGCGCGATCCCCGTTCGGCGGTCATCTGGGAGCGCCTCGGCCTTGCATACGCGGCTGCGGGCCGCACCGAGGACGCCGAGCGCGCACTGGTTCATGCCACCGGCCTGCCCAAGGGGGCGGTCGCCCTGGTCACCCTGGCCCGCCTCTACCTCGACCAAGAGCGCAGCACGGATGCTGCCCAAACCCTCGCCGCGGCCTTGCAGCACCATCCCCAGGGCGAGGTACAAATTTGGATGGAGATCGCGGAGCTTCACCGCCGCCTCGGCCGACCCGCAGCCGCGCTGGAGATCCTCGGGCGGCTATCCGCCGGTCGGGTGCCACCGCAGTCCACGCTCGCCGTGTCGATCGAGCAGCGCATCGCCGCGTGTGCGGCGGAGCATGGCCGCCTCGACGAGGCGATCGTCCACCTGCGCGCCGCCCTGGCCCACGACCCCGAGGACCTGGATCTGCGCAGGCGGCTGGAGCAGCTCGAGTCCGCTGCGGAGTCGCCTGCGGCCGCATGCCAGCGGCGCCTCGAAATCGTCGATCGCCCGCTTCCCGACGAGATCGCCCGCCTGCTCGCCGTGCCTCGGGTGCGCGAGAGGGGCCAGCTGGCCGCCTATTACCCGGGGCGCGGATTCGGATTCATCGCCTCTCCGGGAAGGGAGCAGCCGGTCTTCTTCCACGTGAGCCACGTCGATAGGCAGGACGCCACCGATCTGCGCGTCGGTACGCAAGTGAGCTTCGTCGTCGCCGTCAATCCCCGCAACGGAAAGACCCAGGCCGAGGACGTGCGAATCTGCACGGACGAGGCGAACGCCGCCTAGCCACGGGGCCTCGACCGGTTGCACGGCGAGGCCCGCCGGCGCCCGGAGTACTGGCGGGCCAGCCAGGCCGGCGAAGCGCCCATCGCGTAGGCGAAACGCAGCCACCACATGAGCAGAACGGTGCGCAGCACGCCGCGCGTCTCCCAGCGGCGCGCCGAGGTGCTCGCATGCTCGTGCAAGGCGACGAAGCCTCCCGTGCGGCGCAGGCGCGCGGTGAGCCACACGTCTTCCATGAGCGGAATCGCCGGGTATCCGCCCAGCGCATCGAAGACGTCCCGCCGCACGAAGATCGCCTGGTCGCCCGTTGCGATGCCGCTCAGGCGCGAGCGCAGATTGATCCCCGCTGCGATCACGGGGAGCAGGGGATGCTCGCCGCGCAGCGTCACGTCGAATCGGCCACCGACGGCTCCGGCTGCCAGCGCCCCGCAGATCGCCTCGCCGAAGGCCGGCGGCAAGCGAGTATCCCCGTGCAGAAAGAGCAGGACCTCGCCACGGGCCTCGCCCGCTGCCCGGTTCATCTGCACGGCCCGTCCCGGCGCAGAGGGGATGACGCGATCGGCGAAGCGTCGGGCCGCGGCGACCGTCGCGTCGCGACTGCCGCCGTCGACGACCAGCACCTCGATCACGTGTGGGTCGCGCGTGGTAGCCAGCGTGGCGGCGATCTCCGCCTCCTCGTCGAGCACGGGCACGACGACCGACACCGTCGCGTGAGCTCCCTCCCCACAGGACGCACCGGATGCCTTGCCCCGAGCCCGCAGGCGGCGTATCTGCCATCGCCATGAGTGCGCCCCCCGGCTTGCGGCCTCGGCTTCGGGCTCGGCGGTCCCTCGTGCTGGCCGCGGCCCTGGGTCTGGGCCTAGCTCTAGCTCGGCCTCAGCCGGCCGCCGCGGTGCCACCCGGGGTCTATCTCGTGCGCCTCGAGGGCGTTCTCGGGGTCGAGCGGGCAGCGAGCAGCATCATGCAGGCGACGCTCCTCCTCGACGGCCGCGCGATCCCCTTCTGCGTGACCTCCGCGCGGCGCATGTCCGGGCCGCCGGAGAACGGCGTCGGCGTCCTCTTGCCGCTGGGCACCGACCGACCGCGCATTCGGCTGATCGGCGAGCCGAGCTTCACCCAAGCGCTCGCAGCTGCCCCCGCAGGGACACCCGTGGTCCTGCTCGGAAACCTGCTGTTGGCGATGAGCGATCTCGAGCTGATGGGCGTCGACCTCCCGCCGTCAGCGCGACCGGACTAGGACCGCCAGCACGACGAGCTGGAGGACGTTCGTGGCGACCAGGAGCAGCGTGAGGACGTAGCGGCTGCGACCCAGCGCCTGGGTGTTCTCCACGTAAGTCTGCTCGAGCCGC
>CAZGUU010000035.1:14520-19049 GCA_964529315.1 uncultured Enterobacteriaceae bacterium | reverse complement strand
GCGCGATCTCGCTGCGCACGTTGCTCGTCTCCACGTAGAGTCCGCGAACCTCCTCGCGCATCGGCTCGACGACGCCCTTGACCTCCGTGGCGGTGTTGGCGGCGGCGTCGAGCCGGCTGCCCAGCGAGGCGAGCTCGCTGCGCAGGGCGCCGAGCTCGCCCAGCTCGGTGCGCAGCTCGGCGAGCTCCCTGCGAATCTCTCGTAACGGGTCCGCGAGGCTCGCCACCTCCACCATCGCCGGCGGCGGCGTGGCGGCGGGCCTGGGCGCCTGCTTTGCCTGGGCCGGCCCGGAAAGCGAGGCCGTGCCGAACAGGAGCACCAAGACCGCCAGAGCACGGGTGGCCGTACCCGCGCGCAGCCTGCCGCGCACCCCAGGTCGCACGGCATCACCGGCCTCGGACAGGGCTGCCTCTCGATTCATTCGACGCGCTCCCCTGCCGGCGCCCGCGGGTCGTGCCGGCGTATGGCGGCGCTGGACACTAGACATCGCCACGCGGGGGTGCAAGGAACTGGCCCCGCGACATGCTCTTGGCCGATCTCTTCTTGCTCGCGGGCGTGCTCGGCACGCTCGTCCTGCTGATCACCGCACCTGCAGGCCTGTCCGGCCTGCAGCCATCGACGATCGCCTCCGCGTGGTCCGATCCGTGGGTCGCCGGGGCGGCGCTGGCCTTGCTGATCGCCATCGCTCTCTACGCGCGACGGGCCGCACGGGAGCTCGGCCGTCTCGCGGCCGACCGCCTGCTCGACGCGGGACGCGAGGCCGCAAGCCAGTCCGAGGGGCCGGGGACCGCCCGCGTCGTGGACTTCGCCTTCCACCTCGAGCGTGGGCGCACCATCGACCTGCGCACCCCCGAGCAGCCGGCCCGCGGAGCGCCTTCGGGTGCAACAGGAACGCAGCCGAGGCACGGCCGCCTGCTCGGAGAGCTCGGCAGCCGGCTGGCGCGGATCCCCTCCGTGCGCCGTCGAAGCGGTACCGACGACGAGTCCTAGCCGGTCCCAGCAACGGACACCTGCTGCACCGCGCGATGCATCGCCTGGGGCTGCCGAGCGAAACCCTCGACGCAGCGCGACTACGCCTTGGGGTCCCGCCCCTCGCCCCCGAGCACGGCTCGCGACGGCGCCGTTGCGCGGACGGGCGGTTCGCCGGGAGTGCGCCCTGGCGACGAGCCCGCCCCTGCATCGCCCTCTCGCCGCGGAAGCCGGCCGCCGAGCTCGGCGACGGATTGCAGACCCCGGCGGGCCAGCTCGGCGTCGAGCTCGCGCACCAGCCGCGCCGCGAGCAACGGCCCCTCGAACACCAGCCCGGTGTACAGGGCGACGAGGTCGGCGCCCGCCTCGAGCTTCTCCAGGACGTCGGCCAGCGCCGTGACGCCGCCCACACCGATGATCGGCACGCCGGGACCTGCCGCTTCGCGCACGCGCGCCACCAGCTCGGTCGCGCGCTCCCGAAGCGGAGCGCCCGAGAGGCCACCGGCCTGTGCCGCCAGCGGGTTGCGCAGCCCGGCGCGAGAGAGGGTCGTGTTGCCGGCGATGAAGCCTGCGGCGCCCGCCCCGAGCGCTGCGCCGCAGATCTCCGGCAGGGCCTCGTCGGCCAGGTCGGGAGCGATCTTGACGAGCAGTGGAGGGATCCGCCCCGACGCGGCGCCGAGCTCGCCGCGCAGCGCCTCGACCAGACGTCGCAGGCGCTGCGGTGCTTGCAGCTCGCGAAGCCCCGGTGTGTTCGGCGAGCTCACGTTGATCGCCAGGTAGCCGGCCAGCGGCGCCAGCGAGCGCACCGAGAGGCGGTAGTCCTCCCGCTCGGCCAGCTCGTCGCCCATCGCGGCACGCGAGCAGCCGACGTTGATCCCGATCGGAACCGCTGGCCGCAGAGCAAGCGAGCGGCGCAGCCGTCCCGCGACCGCGCTCGCGCCCGAGCTGTTGAAGCCCAGTCGGTTGATCACCGCGCGATCCTCGGAGAGGCGGAACAGTCGGGGTGTGGGGTTGCCCGGCTGCGGCCGCGCCGTCACCGTCCCGATCTCGGCAAAGCCGAAGCCGAGCAGTGGCCAGAGATGGGGAGCCACGCCGTCCTTGTCGAAGCCCGCGGCAAGGCCCACCGGGTTGGGAAACGCGAGTCCCAAGATGCGCTGCTCGAGCCGCGGCGAGCCGGCTGGCGGGCGGGCGCCCAGGCCGCCGCGGGCGATCAGCCACTCGGCGACCCGTGCAGCCGAGATCGCCATCCGATGGGCACGCTCGGCGTCGAGCGCGAAGAGCACCCTCTGCAGGACGGAGTAGACGACGGGGCTCACTCGCCGGCGAGCATCGGGTCGAGGCGACCCTCGTGGTCGAGGGCCGCGAGCTCGTCGTAGCCGCCGATCGAGCGGCCGCCGATGAAGATCTGCGGAACCGTCCGGCGCCCGCCGGTTCGCTCGACGAGGCGCTCACGCTCGGCTGGATCGTCGCTCACGTCGATCTCGGCGAACTCGACTCCCTTGCGGTCGAGCAGCGTCTTGGCTGCCATGCAATAAGGGCAGTAGCCGGTGGTGTAGATGGTGACGTCGGCCATGGGTCGGTTGGTTAGAGGATCGGCGCGCGGCCGGCAATGCGTTGCGGAGGTAGGAATGGACGAGTTCGACCGCCTGGTTGCGATCATGGCCCGGCTGCGTGCGCCGGGCGGCTGCCCCTGGGACCGCGAGCAGGATCACCGGTCGATCCGCAAGTACGTGATCGAGGAGGCCTACGAGGTGGCCGAGGCGATCGATCGCGACGACCCCGCGGAGCTCTGCGCCGAGCTCGGCGACCTGCTCCTCCAGGTCGTCTTCCACGCGGAGATGGCGCGCGAGGCCGGGCGCTTCGACGTAGCCCAGGTCTGTCGCGCGGTGTCGGACAAGCTCGTCCGTCGCCACCCGCACGTCTTCGGCGAGGTCCAGGTGAGCGGGTCGGCCGAGGTGGTCCGCAACTGGGAGCGGATCAAGGCGGCCGAGCGTGGGCCGCGCGCCTCGGCGATCGACGGCGTCCCCCGAGCCCTGCCCGCCCTGCAGCGCGCCGAGCGGGTCGGCGAGAAGGCCGCCCGGGTCGGCTTCGATTGGCCCGACGCGGCCGCGGTGCTGGCCAAGGTCGACGAGGAGCGCGCCGAGCTGGAGGTGGCGCTGCACACCGGCGACGCCGACGCCCTCGAGGCGGAGCTCGGCGACCTGCTGCTCAGCGTCGCCAACCTGGCACGCAAGCTCGAAGTCGAACCCGAGGACGCGCTGGCCCGCGCCGTCGATCGGTTCGCGGCGCGCTTTCGGCACGCCGAGGCCGCCGCCGGCGCCTCGGGATTGGCCGGGCTCTCCGCGGGGGCTCAGGACGAGCTGTGGCGAGACGCCAAGCGGGCCCTGGCCTCGCCGGGCGAGCCCGAGGCGGCCGACCCCGGCGGCCGGGGCCCCAGCCGCCCGCGTTGACCGCCGGGCAGCGGACCGTTACCCAGACGAGCTGGATTCGAGCGAGACCAGGGAGATCCATGGCAAACCACCCATCCGCGGAAAAGAGACACCGCCAGTCGATCAGGCGCGCAGCGCGCAACCAGGCGGTGCGCAGCCAGGTTCGCACCTCGGTCAAGAGGGCACGCACGGCGCTCTCGGGCGGCGACGTGCAGGCGGCCAAGGACGCATGCACGATGGCCGCGAGCACGCTCGACAAGGCCGTCTCGAAGGGCGTGCTGCACCCGAACAACGCCGCCCGGCGCATCTCCCGGCTGGCCAGGCAGGCCGCCAAGCTCGGCGCCTGAGAGGCGCGCGCCGGCCGACGACCCCCTTCCGCCAGGGGCCGTCAGTGGCCTTGCGCTGGACGCGCCAGGCCGATCAGCCACCGCTCCAGGCGCCCCGCAACGCTGCACGCCCCGGTCTTCGCAGCCAGGTCGATGCGGGCCAGTTCGCGCAGCGCCGCCTCGAGCTCCTCGCGTCGGTAGCTGCGTGCCCGTGGCACCACGAAGTAGCCGCGCCCGCTGCCGAAGGCACGCTTCGCCTGCTCTTCGTCGAGCCCGGAGTCGAGTAGCGCTCGAGCACGGAGCAGGGAGCGCAGCTCGCCGGCGAGCTGCCCGACGATCACCTCCGGGCGCTCGCCGTGCGCCAGGAGCGCACGCAGCTCGACGATCGCCCGTCCGATGCGCCGCTCGCGCAACGCTCCCTCGAGCGCGAACGCGCCGAGCGCGCGCTCCCCTCCCAGGCTGTCGAGCGCCTGCGCGAGGCCGACGTCCTCGCTGGTGCCGTAGCGCAAGGCGAGCTTCTCGAGCTCGCGGACCAGTCGGCCGGGATCGTTGTCGACGAACTCGACGATCGCTTGCGCCGCCTCCGGGCGCAGCCGCAGCCCAGCCTGCTTCGCCCTCCGCTCGACCAGGGCCAGGAGCTCGCGGCGGGTTCCGGCCGGGTCGCGGGCCGAGCCGATCCCGAGCTGCACGACCGCGCCACGCTCGCGCAAGGCGACGAACAGCGCTCGCCGCATGTCCGGGCTCTCCGCCACCAGGACCAGCCGCGAGCTTTGTGGCACCTCGTCGAGCAACGCCAGCAGGGCGC
>CAZGUU010000035.1:0-14510 GCA_964529315.1 uncultured Enterobacteriaceae bacterium | reverse complement strand
AGCTTGTCCACCTGGCGCAGGACGACCAGGCGCCGACCGCCCGGAGCCACCGTGCGCACCGCGGTGGCGATCGCGTCGAGGTCGGCGCGCTCCGCGTGCAGAACCTCGTGAGCCCCGAGGATTCGCGCGTCGCCCAGCGTCTGCTGCTCGATTTCGCGCAGCCGCTCGCCGATCAGGAAGGCGTCGCCGGTGAGCAGGAGCAGCCCCGGCGCGGTGGCGTCGCTCGCGCCCCGCACGCCGACCTGGGTCGCGGCCCCTGGCCTGCGCGCCCCCGCTCCACGCGCCGCCGGCCGCTCACCCATGATCAGAAGTTCTCCACCATGGAGTTGTAGAGGTCGCGCGAGGCGTTCTCGAGGACGCGCTCGAGCGCCTCGCGGCGCTGGGACTCCGAGAGCTGCACGTCGGTGAGCTGGTTCAAGTCGTTGGCGTTGAGCGTGGATTGCTCGAGGAACTGCGACGAGCTCGGCACGACGGTGTCGGTGACCGCGCCATAGGAGTCGGTCTCGCGCAGCCCCGCGATCCGCCACACGACGCGGCCGCTGCGCGGGTCGCGCAGCGCCGCGCTCAAGGTCATCACGGTCTCGTACTGCAGTGCCGTGTCGCTCTCCGAAAACGCGACCGGGCGCGTCTCCAGCGAGGTGACGGCCCCCTCGAGCACCAGGTCGGCCGAGGCGGAGTCCGGGGCCAGGGAGAACTGCCCGCGGCGCGCCACTTCGGACTCGAGCGCCTCCAGGACGTCGTTGTCCAGCCCGGGGCTCCGCGTGCGGTTGTCGAATCGCGCCACGTGCAAGCGGTTTCCCCCTCCGGGCAGGGTGCTCACCTCACCGGGAAAGTGGTACCCGCAGGCGCTCGCGAGCAGGGCCAAGCCGAGGCCGGCGAGCAGCGCCCCGCGGTGCGTCCACGGCCGGCCCACCGCAGAGCGGCGTGTGTCGGGCTCGCGCAACGGGCTCACGATTCTTCGCCTCACACCACGACGTTGACCAGCCGGCCGGGAACCACCACCACCTTGCGCGGCGCCCGATCCCCGACCAGCTCGCGCACCCGCGGCGCCTCGAGCGCCCGGGCGCGGAGCATTCCCTCGTCCGCGCCGCTCGGAACGACGATGCGATCGCGCACCTTGCCGTTCACCTGCACCACGATCTCGAGGCTGGCCTCGGCGAGCGCCGCCTCGTCCCACTCCGGCCAGCCAGCGTGAAAGACGCTTCCCCGGCCGCCGAACCAGGCGTGCAGCTCCTCGGCCAGGTGCGGCGCGAACGGACCGAGCAGTCGAGCGAGGGTCCAAGCCGCGGCGCAATACGCGGGCGTGGCTCCGGCCGCCGTCCGGTAGCGCTGCAGCTCGTTGAGCATCTCCATCAGGGCGGCGATCGCGGTGTTGAAGCCAAAGGCTTCCGTGTCCAGGGTGACCTTCTTGACGGTCGCGTGCACGCGGCGACGCAAGGCCGACGCGGCGTCGTCGAGCGGGGCCGTCGCCGCCAGAGCGGCGTCGGCACTCCCGTCAAGACGAGAGCCCAGCCAATCGGCGACTGCGGCACGATCCGCACCGAGCAGTGCCACCAGGCGCGACAGGAATCTCTCCGCACCGCCCACGGCCTCTTCGGTCCACTCCATGTTGTTCTCGGGCGGCGCCGCGAACAGAATGGTGATTCGCGCGACGTCCGATCCGTGCTCTCGGACGAACGGCCCCATGGGCACCCCGTTGCCCGCGCTCTTGCTCATCGTCACGGGCCCGCTCACGGCCTGCAGCCGTCCGTCGCGCTCGACCAGCGCGTGGCTGCGCTCGCGCAGGGCGCCGCGCATCGCCTCGACCGTCAGCGGCCCCTCCGGCAGACCCAGCGACTTGACCAGCTCCGCCGGAGCGACGGCCCGCCCCTCGCCGTCGCGCTCGAGCGGCGTCGTCACGCGGCGCTGCACCATCCCCTGCGTGAACAGGGCGCGAAACGGCTCGTCTTCCGGGACGAGGCCCTCGTCGAAGAGCACCTTGGTGATGAAGCGCGAGTAGAGCAGGTGCAGGATGGCGTGCTCGACTCCGCCCACGTACTGGTCGACCGGCATCCAGCGAGCGATCGCCTCGGGCGACCAGATTGCGTCCTGGTTGCGCGCATCGGCGTAGCGCAGGAAGTACCACGACGAGTCGACGAAGGTATCCATCGTGTCGGTGTCGCGCTCCACGGGCTCGCCGGTCTCGGGATCGGTCGCCGCGACGAACGCCGCGCTCGACGCGAGCGGCGAGCGGCCGCGCGGCAGGTAGTCCTCGATCTCGGGCAGCAGCACCGGCAGATCGCGCTCCGGCACCGGGACGATCGTCCCGTCGCGCCGGTGCAGCATGGGGATCGGAGCGCCCCAGTAGCGCTGTCGGCTGACCAGCCAGTCCCGCAGCCGATAGGTGACGCGCGGCCGGCCGAGGCCCGCGGCCTCCAGCCAGGCGACGATCCTCTCTCCCGCGGCGCGATTCCCCAGGCCGTCGAGCTCGCCCGAGCCCACCATGACGCCGTCATCGCAAAAGGCCTGCTCGAGCGTCGCGCCGTCGAGCGTCTCGCCCGGCGGAGCGATCACCGCCCGCACGGGCAGGTCGAAGGCGCGGGCGAACTCGAAGTCGCGCTGGTCGTGCGCGGGAACCGACATGATGGCGCCCGTCCCGTAGCCCATCAGGACGTAGTCCGCGATCCAGATCGGGATTTCTTCGCCGGTCGCCGGGTTCACGCACCGGGTGCCGAGCGGCACGCCGGTCTTCTCTCGCTCCAGGCTCTGCCGGTCGATCTCGCTGCGCCGTCGCGCCTGCTCGACGTAGGCCTGCACCTCCGCACGCTGCTCCGGCGCGGCGAGCTCCGACACCGCGGGATGCTCGGGCGCCAGCACCAAGAAGGTGGCGCCGAACAGCGTGTCCGGGCGCGTGGTGAAGACGGTGATCGGCTCGGCCCGGCCGGGCACCCGGAAGTCGATCTGCGCACCCTCGCTGCGGCCGATCCAGTTGCGCTGCATCGCCTTGACCTTCTCCGGCCAGGCATCGAGCTTGTCGAGGTCCTGCAGCAGGCGCTCGGCGTAGGCGGTGATGCGCAGGAACCACTGCCAGAGCTCGCGCTTCTCGACCACGGCACCGCTGCGCCAGCTGCGCCCCGAGGCATCCACCTGCTCGTTGGCCAGCACCGTCTGGTCGATCGGATCCCAGTTCACCGTGGCCTTGGCGCGGTACGCGAGACCGCGTCGATGGAGCAGCAGGAACAGCCACTGCGTCCAGCGGTAGTAGTCCGGCTCGCAGGTCGTCACCTCGCGCGACCAGTCGTACATGATGCCGGCCAGATCGAGCGATCGCTTGGACTCCTCGATGTTGCGGTGCGTCCAGGTGCGAGGATGCGTTCCGTACTTGATCGCGGCGTTCTCCGCCGGCAGGCCGAAGGCGTCCCAGCCGAAGGGGTGCAGGACGTCGTAGCCGCGCAGGACGTAGTACCGCATCAGGCTGTCGCCGATGAAATAGTTCTTGCCGTGCCCGATGTGCAGGTCGCCGCTCGGGTAGGGGAACATCTCGAGGATGTAGCGGCGCCGCGCCTGCGGGCGACGTCCGGCGACGAACACCTGCTCCCGCGTCCAGAAATCGCGCCAGCGCGGCTCGATGGCCGGATCGAAGCGGTGAGGCGCTCCCGTCCCCCCTCCTCCCGACGCTGCTCGCTCGGCCACCTTCTCGTCCCCCACCGGCTCCGCCGTCTCGGCGGACTCGGCTAGCACACCGGCGTCGCCCTCGCCCGGCTCGCCTGCCTGGCGCGTGCCTTGGGCCGGTCCGCCGGCGAGCCTGCGCGCCACCCCGTCGAGGACGCCGTTGACGAAGGCCACGGCCTCGTCGCCGCAGAAGCGCCGCGCGACCTCGATCGCCTCGTCGATCGCCACGGCGACCGGCACCTCGACCGCGCCGCGCAGAAGCTCCGCCGTACCGACCCGCAGCACCTGCATCTCGAGCCGCCCGACCCGCGCCAGACGCCAGCCGCGCATCGCTCCGGCGATCTGCTGGTCGACGCGATGGCGCTGCCGCCAGGCGGTGTCGATCAGCTGCTCGGCGTACTCGAGCTCGAGCCCGGCACCGCCGCCCACCCCCTCACCGCCGCCGAGCCCCTCGTCCCCGGCGGCCTCACCGGCCAGGCGCGCCGCGGTGCGCAATGCCTGGGCGGGCGAGGTCCCGGCGATCTCCATCTGATAGAGCGCCTGCACCGCGAGAATGCGCGCCCGGTGCCGCGCTCGCTTCGCGTCGTCCATCGCGCGAGCTGCCTAGAGCGCCGCGAAGCGACGCAGCAGGTCGACCATCTCGAGGGCCGTCACCGCCGCCTCGAAGCCCTTGTTGCCGTGGCCGCTGCCCGAGCGGGCCAGGGCCTGCTCGAGGTTGTCCGTGGTCAGCACGCCGAACGCCACCGGGACCGCGTGCCGGCAGGCGATCTCGTTGATGCCCCGGCTCACCTCGCGGGCGATGAACTCGAAGTGCGGCGTCTCCCCGCGCACGACGGCTCCCAGGCAGACGATCGCCGCGTAGCGCTTCGATGCGGCGCAGCGCTCCGCCGCCAGCGTGATCTCGAACGCTCCGGGAACGTGCAGCACGTCGATCGCCGAGGTCTCCACCCCGTGGCTGGTCAGGCCCTCGACCGCGCCGTCGAGCAACGCGCCGGTCACCGCGCGATTGAAGCGCGAGACGACCACCGCGACCCGCAGCCCCTTGCCGTTGGGCGTACCCTCGAGCTCGCAGATCACGGCGTTTGCCTCGGGGTGCCGCCGGAGCGCAGCGGGGCGAGCCCGGTCAACCAGTGGCCGAGCTTCTCCTGCTTGGTGCGCAGGTAGGCGATGTTGTCGTCGTGCGGCTGGATCTCGATCGGCACGCGCTCGACCACCTCCACGCCGTAGCGCGAGAGCCCGGCGATCTTGCGTGCGTTGTTCGTCAGGAGGCGGACCCGGCTCACTCCCAGGTCGCGCAGGATCTGCGCACTGATGCCGTAGTCCCGCGGGTCGTCCTTGAAGCCCAGCTCCAGGTTCGCCTCGACGGTGTCGAGCCCGCGGTCCTGCAGGGCGTACGCGCGGATCTTGTTGGCCAGGCCGATGCCACGGCCCTCCTGGTGGAGGTAGACCAAGATGCCCTTGCCGCTCTCGTGGATGGTCCGCATTGCCGCCTCGAGCTGCTCGCCGCAATCGCAGCGCCGCGATCCGAGCACGTCTCCGGTCAGGCACTGCGAGTGGACCCGCACCAGGACGGGCTCGGCCAAGCGCGGCCGGCCACGTACCAGCGCGAGGTGCTCGCTGTCGTCCACCTTGTTGCGGTAGGCGATCGCCCGGAAGCGCCCGCCGAAGGCGCTCTCGAGATCGGTCTCGGCGATCCGCTCGACGAGCAGCTCGGTGCGCAGGCGGTGTCGGATCACTCCGCCCACCGAGGCTACGGGCAGCCGGTGACGCCGCGCGAAGGCGAGCAGCTTGGCTCCCTGCGCGACCTCCCCGGCTTCGTCGAGCACGGTGCACACAGTGGCCGCCGGCCGCAGCCCCGCCAGGCGCACCAGATCGAGCGCCGCCTCGATGCGCCGTGGCCTCTCCAGCACGCCGCCGGGCGCGACCTGGATGGGTGGGACGTGGCCGGGCATGACGATGTCGCCCGGACCGCTTCGCTCGTCGATCGCCACGCGGATCGTCGCGGAACGGTCGGATGCCGAGATGCCGGTGGAGACCCCGCGGCGAGCCTCGAAGGAGGTGCCGTAGGCGATCCCGTCGTCGGCGGAGCGGTCGGCGGGAATCAGCGGGATCTGGAGGCGCTGCAGCAGCGCGGGCGGCACGGCGAGACAGACCAAGCCACGGGCGTGCACAGCCATGAACCCGATCTGCTCGGGAGTGGTGTGCTCGCCCGCGGCGCACAGCTCGCCCTGACCCGGCCTTTCCGGGTCGTCCACGACCAGGACCATCCCGCCCGCTACGAGGCCGTCCAGCGCCGCATCGAGGCCCTCGGTGCGCTCGTTCGCCGTCATCTCCTTCCCTCGCCCCTTGCGCCCGACCGCCGCACGCCACGCGGCCTGGCGACGTGCAGCAGGTCCTGGCCGATCGCGCTGGTCCGTGGAGGCTCGAGCCGGATCGCCTGCGTCACCGTCGCCGCGCCGATCGGCGCCACCATCGGCACGCCGTCCCCGCCGATGAGCAACGGAGCGCTGAACCAGCAGATCTCGTCGACGTGCCCTCCCACGAGCAGCGATGCCGCGATCTTCGCGCCCCCCTCGACCAGGACCGACGAGATGTCACGTCCGGCCAGGAGGCGGAAGAGCGCTCCCAGGTCGACCTGCCCGCGCCGTCCCGGGACGACGAGCAGCGTAGCACCCCGCGCGGCGAGCTGCTCGGCCCTTCTCCGATCGTGCGCACGGGTGGTGGCGATCCACACCGGACTCCGCCCGTCGCCGAGCAAGCTCGCGTCGGGCGGCGTGCGCAGCCGGCTGTCGACGACCACCCGCACCGGATCGCGCCCGCCGCGACGCCGGCAGGTGAGCGCGGGATCGTCGGCCAGGACCGTTCCCACCCCGACCAGCACGGCGTCGAGCTCGTCGCGCCAGCGATGCACCAGGCGGCGGGCGGGAGGACCGCTGATCCACCGGGCATCGCCTGCGCGCGTCGCAATGCGGCCGTCGGCGGAAGCCGCGAGCTTCAGGCGCACGAACGGCCGTGCGGTGCGCATCCGGTGCGCGAAGAAGCGGATCAGCTCGCCTGCCGCCTCCGCCTCCAACCCGGTGGCCACCTCGAGCCCGGCGCGACGCAGAGCCGCGATGCCCCGGCCGCGAACTCGCGGGTTGGGATCGGTTGCGCCCAGGACGACGCGCGCGATCCCCGCCTCGACCACGCGTGGCGCGCAGGGTGGAGTGCGCCCCTGATGCACGCAGGGCTCGAGCGTGCAGTACAGCGTCGCCCCCTTGGCTTGCGCCCCCGCCTTGCCCAGGGCGATCACCTCGGCGTGCGCCGTGCCGGCACGCCGATGCCAGCCCTCTCCCACGATCCGGCCGTCGCGCACCACGACCGCTCCCACGGGGGGGTTGGGGCTGGTCCGGCCGAGCCCCCGGCGGCCGAGCTCGATGGCTCGCCGCAGAAACCGGCCGTCGGCCGGATCGGTCACCTGGTCGATCCCGCGGCGCGCGGGCGGCTCCTCGGCGACACGTCGGCCCGGCATGCGCGAGTCCGCCGACGGTTCAGCGGGTGCCTCGGCTCGAGCGGGCCGTCGCCCGACGGCCCTGGCGCGGCCTCGGCGGCGCAGCCTGCGACTTGCCGCGCCGCTCCTTGAGCAGATCCTGCAACTCGTCCATGAACTCGCCGATGTCCTCGAAGGATCGGTAGACCGAGGCGAAGCGCACGTAGGCCACGGCGTCCAAGTCGTGCAGCGCCGAGCACATCGCCTCGCCGATCACCGAGCTCGGCACCTCCCGCTCGCCGCGCTCGAGCAGCCCACGCTCGATGCGGTCGGCCGTCTGCTCGATCACCTCGACGCTCACCGGCCGCTTCTCGCACGCCTTGCGCATCCCGGAGAGGATCTTCATGCGGTCGAAGGCTTCGCGTCGCCCGTCCTTCTTGACCACCGAGGGGAGGTACTCTTCGATCCTCTCGTAGGTGGTGAAGCGTCGCTGGCAGCGCTCGCACTCGCGCCGGCGTCGGATGACCTCGCCGTCCTTGCCGAGCCGAGAGTCGACGACGTGGTTGTCGAGCGCCCGGCAAGCTGGGCACTTCACGGGGCGGCCCCCGCTCTCAGCTCGCCCGGTAGAGCGGGAATCGGCGGCACAGCGCGGTCACGTCCTCGGCCACACGCGCGAGCGCGCTCGCGTCGCCGACGTGGGACAGGGCGCGCGAGATCAGCTCCGCGACCTCGTCCATCTCGGCCTCACGCATGCCGCGCGTCGTCAGCGTGGGGGTCCCCATGCGCAGACCGCTGGTGACGAAGGGCGAGCGGGTCTCGAAGGGCACCGTGTTCTTGTTCGCCGTGATCCGTGCCAGATCGAGCGCCTCCTGTGCTGCCTTGCCGGTGAGCTCCGTGCCGCGCAGGTCGATCAACAGGAGGTGGTTGTCGGTCCCGCCAGAGACCAGGCGAAAGCCACGCCGCAGGAGGCCGGAGGCGAGTGCCCGGGCGTTCTCCACGACCTGCACCTGGTAGGCGCGAAACGCCGGGGTCGTGGCCTCGTGCAGCGCCACGGCCTTGGCCGCGATGACGTGCATCAGCGGACCTCCCTGGTAGCCGGGGAAGACCGCGCTCGAGATCGCCTTGGCCTCGGACTCGCGCGCCAGGATCAGTCCGCCGCGCGGTCCGCGCAGCGTCTTGTGCGTGGTCGTCGTGACGAACTCCGCGAACGGGACGGGCGACGGGTGGACGCCTGCCGCGACCAACCCGGCGACGTGCGCCATGTCGACGAACAGCTTGGCGCCGACCTCGTCGGCCGCCTCGCGAAACGGGGCGAAGTCGACTGCCCGCGGGTAGGCGCTGTGCCCCGCGACGATCAGCTTCGGGCGGTGCTCCCGGGCCAGCCGGCGCACGGCGTCGTAGTCGATGCGCTGGTCCTCCTCGCGAACTCCGTAGGGGACCACCTTGAACCACTTCCCGGAGAAGTTCGCCGGATTGCCGTGCGTCAGGTGCCCGCCGTGCGCGAGGTTCATCGCCAGGATCGTGTCCCCCGGCTCGAGCTGCGAGAAGTACACGATCATGTTCGCCTGCGAGCCCGAGTGGGGCTGCACGTTGGCGTACTGCGCGCCGAACAGCGCCTTGGCGCGGTCGATCGCCAGCTGCTCGACGACGTCGACGTGCTCGCAGCCGCCGTAGTACCGCTTGCCCGGGTACCCCTCGGCGTACTTGTTGGTCAGGACCGAGCCCTGGGCCTCGAGCACGGCGCGGCTCGCCGCGTTCTCCGAGGGGATCAGCTCGAGGTTGTCCTCCTGGCGGCGAGCCTCGCGGAGGATCGCCGCGTGGACCTCGGGATCCACCTGCTCGAGCGGGGCGTCGATCGGGGTCACTTGTGGCTTTCGATGTACGTGACGACGTCGCCGACGGTGCGGATCTTCTCCTCTTCCTCGTCGGATATCTCCAGGTCGTATTCCTCCTCGAGCGCCATGACGAGCTCGACGATGTCGAGGGAGTCGGCACCGAGATCCTCGATGAAGGAGGCGTTCGGCGAGACCTCGTCCTCGCTCACACCCAGCTGCTCGCAGACGATTTCCTTGACCTTGGCCTCGACCTCAGACGCCATTCAAAACCCCCTCGCCACATGGTGCTCCGGACCGCTTTCGCCCCGCTTTAACGCGTCTCCGGGAACTCTGCCAGAGCGGCCGCTCACATGTACAGCCCGCCGTTGACCGCCAGCACGTGGCCGGTCACGTATCCCGCACCGGGACCGACCAGGAAGGCGACCACCGCCGCGACCTCGTCGGCCAGCCCGAGGCGGCCGAGCGGGATTTGCGCCAGGTAGGCTTGGCGCAGCTCCTCCGGGAGGGCGGCGGTCATCTCCGTGTCGACGAACCCGGGGGCGACCGCGTTCACCGTGATGGCGCGCGACCCGAGCTCGCGTGCCAGCGAGCGGGTCAACCCTTCGACGCCCGCCTTGGTCGCGGCGTAGGGCCCCTGCCCCGCGTTGCCCATCGCCCCGACGACCGACGTGACGTTGACGATGCGCCCGCCTCGGCCCCGTACCATCGACCGGGCCGCCGCCTTGCAGCAGAAGAAGACGCCACCCAAGTTGACGTCGACGATCCGGCGCCAGTCGTCGGCCTTGTAGCGCAGGATCAGCCCGTCGAGCGCGATGCCGGCGTTGTTGACCAGCACGTGCAGCCCGCCGCGCTCCTTGGCGAGCCCACCGATGGCCGCCGCAGCCGCCTCGCCATCGGCCACGTCGAAGGGCAGCAGGCGGCCCTCGCCGCCCGCCGCGCGCAGCGCGGCCAGGCATTCCTGCGCGGCGCCCTCGTTGCGTTGGTAATTGACGGCCACGAAGGCCCCCTGCCGGCCGAGCTCGAGAGCAATTGCCCGGCCGATGCCGCGCGAGGCGCCCGTGACCAGCGCCGTTTGCCCCGCGAGCGGTCGCGCTCCCACCTCGCTCATCCCCCCACCTCCCGCACGGCGGCTCGCACCCCCGCCAGGTCGCCGGTCGGCCAGCAGGCCAGCTCGGGCGTCACGCGACGCGCGAGCCCGGCCAGGACCTTCCCGGGGCCCACCTCGACGGCGACGTCGGCATGCTGCGCCACGGCCCGCAGGCAGGCCTCCCAGCGCACCGGCGCGGTGATCTGCTCGGCGAGTAGCTCGCGAGCGCGCTCGGCGCTCGCATTGGGGCGGCCATCGACGTTGCTCACCACGGGCGCGGCCAGCGGACGTATCGTCAACCCCTCGAGCACCGATGCCATGCGCTCGCGCGCGGGGCACATCAGGGGGCTGTGGAACGGGGCGCTCACCTTGAGCCGCATCGCGCGTACCTTGCGGCCTCGCGCCAGGATCTCCAGCCGATCGACCGCCGCCGTGTGCCCGGCGACGACGATCTGCCCCCCACCGTTCAAGTTGGCCGGCACGACGATCTCGTCCGCCGCCGCATCCGGCAGCAAGCGGGCGCTGCGCGAGGCCTCGCGACACAGCTGCTCCACGGTCTCCAGGTCGGCGCCGAGCAGGGCGGCCATGGCGCCCACTCCCGGCGCGACCGCCTCCTGCATCAGGCGCCCTCGCTCGCGCACCGCGGCAACCGCCTGGGCCAGGTCGAGCGCACCGACGAGAACCAGGGCCGACCACTCGCCCAGGCTGTGTCCGGCAGCGATCTGCGGCTGCACGCCGCTCTCGGCCTCGACCAGACGGCCGATCGCGACCGACAGCGCGAGCAGCGCCGGCTGGGCGTTCGCCGTCAGGGTCAGCTCCTCCTCCGGGCCATCGAAGCACAGGCGCTCCAAGCTCCAGCCGAGCACCTCGCTCGCCTCGGCGAAGGTTTGCCGCACGAGCTCGAACTCGGCGTGCAGATCACGGCCCATCCCGACGTGCTGCGCCCCCTGCCCCGGGCAGAGGAAAGCGACTCGCCTCACGGCCGGCGCTCCCCTCTGGCGGGTCCTCCCGGCGCAGGCGTCACCGGGCCATCGGCGGCGCTCGCGGCCGTCGCCCCTCCGGGAGCATCGATGGCTTGCGAAGCCGTGGCCCTGGCCGGCGCGGCCGGCTGCCCCGCCGCCTGCTGCCTCGGCGCTTCGACGGTTTTCTGCTCGCGTCGCAGCCGGCCGCGGATCGACTCCCAAAGACGTCGCGCGCGACGTGGCTCGGGCGGCCCCTCGAGCGCCACGGTCGCTGCCATGCCCCGAGCCACCTGGCGGGTCACGTCGCTGCGCGCGAGCTCGGCGGCAACCGCCACGGCGTTGCGAATCGCCCGGGCGTCGGAGGATCCGTGCGCCTTGACGGCGATGCCGTCGAGGCCGAGCAGGAGCGCTCCGCCCGTCTCGCTCGCATCGAGGCTGTGCCGCATCCGTTCGACGTCGCGGCGCAGCAGGAGATAGGCCAGGCGAGTGCGAAGGTTGTGCCGGAACAGCTCGCGCAGCTTTTCCCCGATCAAGCTCCCGAAGCCCTCGATGCCCTTGAGCACGAGGTTGCCCACGAAGCCGTCGCACACCGCCACGTCGACCGTGCCGCCGCAGACGTCACGGCCCTCGACGTAGCCGACGAAGTTGATCGGCAGCTGGCGCAAGAGCGGCGCAGCGGCCCGGGCGAGCGCGTTCCCCTTGCCCTCCTCGATGCCATTGGACAGCAGGCCGACGCGCGGCGCCGCGATCTGCCCGACCGCACGGGCGTAGGCGTCGCCCATGACCGCGAACTGCGTGAGGTGAAGGGGTCGGCAGTCCACGTTGGCGCCTGCGTCGAGCAGGATCGTGTGGCCGCGCGCGCTGGGGACGAGCACGGCGATCGCCGGCCGATCGACTCCGGGGGTGCATCCCAGGACGTGCGCCCCGAGGACCATCCCGGCTCCCGTGTTGCCGGCGAAGACGAAGCCCGCGGCCTCCCCGTCGCGCGTCGCCGCGAAGCCGACGTGCATGGACGAGTCGAGCCGCCGCAGCGCGCTGGTCGGCGCGTCGGCCATGCCGACCACCTCCGTGGCGTGGCGCAGCTCGATGTCCAGCCCCCCGATGCGGTGGTGCGCGAGCTCCGCCTCGATGCGCGGGCGGTCGCCGATCAGGAGCATCGAGAGGCCGAGCTCGCGAGCCGCGGCCACCGCGCCCGCGACGGTCGCGGCGGGTGCCTGGTCGCCGCCCATCGCGTCGATCGCGATCCGCATCGAGGTGCTCCGGGGGCGAGATGCCGCGGCCCATGGCCGGGGCGCTCGGCCTTACTCGCCCCGGGCCTCCGTCACCTTGCGCCCGCGATACGTACCGCAGCTGGCGCACGCCCGATGCCGCAGCCGGGGCTCACCGCACTGCGGGCAGGCCACGAAGGCGGGGGCCGTCAGCGCGTGGTGCGAGCGTCGCTTGTTTTTCTTACTGACAGAGGTTCGCCTCTTGGGAACGGCCATCTCAATCTCCTTGCGGTGTCGGCGTCGTCTCTCGCGCTCCGCTCAAGATGCGCGTCCGACCTTCAGGCCGCGCAGGGCGGCAAAACGCGGGTCGGCCTGCCCGGGCCGGCATCCGCAGGGGGCGAGGTTGCGGTTCGCACCGCAGGCGGGACAGAGGCCCATGCAGTCCTCGCGACACAGGGCTCGCGTCGGCAAGGCGAGAATGGCCTGCTCCTCGAGGAGCGGCGCCAGGTCCACCTCGTCGCCCGTGTACGTGCTCAGGGCGAGATCCTCGGCACGAAGCTCTGGCTTGTCGGTCGGCACCGCGGGTGTGAGGACGAACTCGCAGGGGAAGTCGAGCGCCAGGACGAAGGGCTCCAAGCATCGGGCGCAGGCACCTTCCAGGCGCATCCGGGCCTGGCCGTCGAAGTACAGGTCGTCACCCGCACGGTAGTACGTGAGCTCGACCCCGAGCGGCTCGAGCAGCCGGAAGTCGTGCGACCCACTGTCCAAGCGCTGGTTGAGCCGCTCCGCGTCCTCCGAGAAGGAGCAGGTCTGCGCCTCCTCGGTGATCCTCTCCACCCGTAGCTTCATGGGCAAACGGGGATAATAGGGGTCGAGCCCTGGAAATCAACGCGCCCCGACGTTCGGACCGGTGACCGGACGGCTCGCCCGCCGTCCTCGGGCGCGGGCCGGGCGGGCCTGGGCTCACCCTGCGTCGGCCGTGCGGCCGAGCTCGCGCTCGAGGCGACGGACGCGGCGCAAGAGCTCGGGGAGTCGCTGTACGGCCGCCGACACGCGCCGCCACAGCGCCGCGTCCATCGCCGGGTAGCCACCGACCACCGCCCCCGCCGCGACGTCGTTGGGCACGCCGCTCTGCGCCGCGACGCGCGCCCCCTCGCCGATCGTCAGGTGTCCCGCCGTTCCCACCTGTCCACCGAGCTGTGCGCGCGGACCGACCACCGTGCTCCCGGCAAGGCCGGTCTGGGCCGCCAGGAGTGCCTCCTGTCCCACCGTGCAGCCGTGCGCCACCATCACCAGGTTGTCGAGTTTCGCGCCGGCGGCGACGCGCGTCACGCCGATGGTGGCCCGGTCGACCGTGGTGTTGGCGCCGACCTCGACGTCGTCGCCGATCTCGACGCTGCCCACCTGGGCGAGCTTGAACACCCCGCCGCCCGGGAGCGGCAGGTAGCCGAAGCCCTCGCCACCGATCACCGCGCCGCTGCCCAGAACCACGCGGCTGCCGATGCGTACTCGCTCGCGGACCACCACGTTGGCGTGCAGGATGCAGTCGTCGCCGATCTCCGCCTCAGCGTAGACCACGACCCCGGGGAAGAGCGCACAACGCCGCCCGATGCGCGCCCCGGCACCCACCGAGACGTGCGGCCCGATGCGCACCCCCTCGCCGAGGACGGCACCCGCAGCGATGCTCGCCGTGGCGTCGATCCCCGCCGCGGGGAGGATCGGCCGGGCGAACAGGCCGAGCGCCATGGCGAAGCCGAGGTAGGCGTCGGGCACCCGCAGCACCGCACAGCCCGGTCCGACGACACCCGGTCCGAGGATCACGGCTCCCGCGCGGGTCGATCCGAGGCGAGCGAGGTAGCGCGGATTCGAGACGAACGAGAGCGAGCGGGCGTCCGCCGCCTCCAGCGGTGCGAGCTCGTCGATCTCGAGCTCCGGATCGCCTTCGATCGAGGCCCCGATGGCGGCACCGATCTCGCCGAGCTTCATGGGCGCCTTCTAGCAGCGGGCCGAGTCGACATCCACGACGCTCGAGTGGCGGACCGTCGAGATACGACCGTGGAGACGCCGTCGGCGCACATCGGCGCACACCGGCGCGCGCCGGCGTTGCGTTTTCGCGCATGCGCCGCTAGGGGAGCGGGGTGTCGATTCCGCGATGGCTCGGAACAGGCGGGTCGCGAGGATGACGCCTCGCCCGACACCGCGCGGCCTCGCCGCGACGCCGGCCGCGGCGAGGAGACGGCGCTCGCGCAGGGCCACGGCCGCCCTGCTGGCGTCCGCCGTGGCCCTGGGCTGCTCGGG
>CAZGUU010000034.1:0-25703 GCA_964529315.1 uncultured Enterobacteriaceae bacterium | reverse complement strand
ATCCCCGGACAGGCCCAGGGTGCCTGTGGTCCGCCGCGACGGCGAATGCGGGTCCAGCAGCGAAGGGGCCTCGCCGCCGCCGGGCGGGCCCTGGCGCCACGCGGGTGGCGCGCGACCGGTTGCGCGAAGAGCGCCCCGCATACGCCGAGGGCCGCCGTGGCGCGCCGGCCCGGGCGATGGTAAGGGCAGCACCGACACGCGCGCCCGTGGTGAAACGGATATCACGAGGGTCTCCGGAACCCTAAGTCCCAGTTCGATTCTGGGCGGGCGCACTTTCGCGATCTTGCTCGGGAAGCCGCCGGCAAGCCCGGCGGCGGTGCCAGCGGGGTACCGGATCGGCAACCGTCGCGGGCGCACGCGGCGCGCCATGGGGCCTGCGTCCGGATGCTGGAGCCCCGCCGGGCGCTCTGCTAGTCCGCCCAACCGATGAGCCAGCCTGCCGCCGAGGCCGAACTCCCGCACATCGCTCTCGAAGGGGTGCGCATGGCATTCGGTAGCCGCCCGGTGTTCGAGGGCCTCTCGTGCTCGTTTCCCCGCGGCCGGATCTCGGTCATTCTGGGCGGGAGCGGATCGGGCAAGAGCACCCTGCTGCGCGTCGTCGCCGGCCTGGTCCATCCTCAGGCGGGCCGCGTCGAGGTGGCGGGACAGGAGATCTCGCACCTCCCCGAGGCCGAGATGTGGGCGGTCCGCTCGGCGATCGGCATGCTCTTCCAGGGGGGCGCCCTTCTCGACTCCCTCACCGTGTTCGACAACCTGGCCTTCCCGTTGCGCGAGCACACCCGCCTCGACGAGGTGGCGATCGCCGCGGCCGTGCGCCGGCGGCTCGAGGCCGTCGGCCTGCGCGACATCGAAGGGCTGCTGCCCGGCCAGCTCTCCGGCGGCATGCTGCGCCGGGCCGCGCTGGCCCGGGCGATGATGACCAATCCCGAGATTCTCCTGTGCGACGAGCCCTTCTCTGGGCTCGACCCGCTCTCGGTCAAGCGCATCGAGCTACTCCTCTCGCGCATGAACCGCCGCCTCGGGATCACCGTGCTGATCGTCTCTCACCACATCGCCTCGACGCTGCGACTGGCCGACCAAGTGGTCCTGCTACTGCCGGGCCGAGTGGTCGTGGGGCGACCCGAGGCCCTGCGCGACAGCCACGACCCGGAGATCGCGGGCTTCTTCGACGAGGACCTGGACGACACGATGGAGCCCGATGCCATCGCGCGTACGCTCGCCGTCGCCGGATCCCAGGAGCCGCGGTGAAGCACGCGGGAGCGCCATGGTCGGCCTGATCCGCGAGCTCGGCTACCGCGCTCTGGCGATCGCCGCGCAGCTCGGGCAGATGCTGCTCTTCAGCCTCTTGGTCGCGCGAGCCTTCGTCCTGCCGCCGCTGCGCGCGCGTCGCTACCTCGAGGAGGTCTTCAACCTTGGCGTCCTCTCCCTGGTCATCGTCTGCGTCTCCGGCGTCGCGGTCGGCATGGTGCTCGGCCTGCAAGGCTACAACACGCTGGTTCGCTTCGGTGCCGAGGGCTCGCTCGGCGCGGTCGTGGGACTGACCCTCATCCGCGAGCTGGGGCCGGTGCTGAGCGCGCTGCTGGTCACCGGCCGCGCCGGATCGGCCACCGCCGCCGAGATCGCGAGCATGGTCAGCACCGAGCAGATCGACGGGCTGCGCATGATGTCGGTCGACCCGATCGAGATCGTGGTCACGCCCAAGGCCGGAGCGATGGTCTTCGTGATGCCGCTGCTCTCCTCGCTGTTCACTCTGTGTGGCATCGCCGGAGCCTACCTGGTCGGGGTGATTCTGATGGGCCTGGACTCGGGGCTGTTCGCCTCGAGCCTGACCAACTCGGTACGCCTGGGCGACGACGTGCTCGGCAGCCTGGTCAAGGCCGTGATCTTCGGCGCCTTGATCGGATTGATCGCCACCTTCCGCGGCTACACCTCGGCACCGACCTCGGCCGGGGTGAGCGCCGCCACCACATCCACCGTGGTTCTCGCCTCCGTGGCGATCCTGGTCGTCGATTACTTCGTCACGGCTCTCTGGGGGTTCGAGATTTGATGAGCCGATCGCCGTTGCGCGACCTGATCGCGGGCCTCTTCGTCCTAGCCGGCCTGGGCGCCGTCGCGGTGCTCTCCTTCTACGTCGCCGGCGACGCCCTGGGTCCCCCGGGCGGCCTGCGCCTCTACGCGACCTTCGACCAGACCGGGGGGCTCAAGCGTCGCGCCCCGGTCGAGATCGCAGGCGTCCGCGTCGGACAGGTGGACGAGATCGTCCTGGACCGGGATTTCCGCGCCCGCGTCGCCCTCGAGCTCTCGCCCGACCTCGAGCTGCCGATCGATACGACGGCATCGATCGTCACGGCCGGGCTGCTGGGCGACCGCTACGTCTCGCTCCAGCTCGGCGGGGACAGCAAAATGCTCTCGCCCGGCGAGGAGATCGGTTTCACCGAGTCGGCCGTCATCCTCGAACGATTGATCGGCAAGATGGTACATGGCGCGAACGTCGAGAAGAGCGAGTGAGAACCCATGAGATGACGCGCTGCGTGGCGCTGGCCACGCTGTGCCTAGCCTTGCTCGCGGGAAGAGGCGATCTGGCCCGCGGCGAGGGCCTACCAGCGCTCCCCCCGGCCCCGTCCTCGCCCCCGCGCTCCGTCGCGTCGACCACCGACGCACCCGCCGCCGCGGACACTCCCGCCTCCGAGGGTGTCGGATCCCAGGCCGCCGAAGGGGAGGACGATCCGCTCGAGCCCTTCAATCGAAGCATGTTCGTGTTCAACGAGAAGCTCGACGAGTATCTCATGAAGCCGGCCGCGACCGCTTGGGATTTCGTCCTGCCGCGAGCCGTGGAGCGTGGCGTCGGCAACTTCTTCGAGAACCTGCGCTTCCCGATCCGCTTCGTGAACAAGCTTCTACAAGGGGAGCTGGATCCCGCCGCCATCGTGCTGTGCCGCTTCGTGGTCAACACGACCGTTGGTCTGGCCGGCTTCGTCGACTTCGCCACGACGCTCGGCCTACCACCGCAGCGCGCGGACTTCGGCCAGACACTCGGCCGCTGGGGCGTCCCCGCCGGGCCGTACATCGTCTGGCCGATCCTCGGCTCGTCGAACCCCCGCGACACCGTGGGCTTGCTGGCCGACTCGTACATCGGCATCCAATCGCTGTTCATCGACTTCTACATCCTGATCGGCGCGGTCGCGATCGACACGGTGAACGCGCGCGCGCTGGTCCTCGAGGAGGTGGCGGGCGCGCGCGAAGCCTCCCTCGACTTCTACGTCGCCGTCCGCCATGCCTATTGGCAACGACGGCGGGCGATGATCGCCGCAGAGAGCGAGCCTTTGCCCGCACGGGAGCAGGAGCTCTACTTCCCCGACTACTCCGACGACGGGATCATTCCATGATGCTCGCCCGACCGCTGGCCTGCCTGGTGGCCGGCTTGCCCCTGATCGCACTGGCCGCCACCGCCATCGCGGCAGCCACGCCGCGCGAGGTGATCTCCGATACGTCGGAACGTGCGCTCGAGGTGCTCAAGGACCAGGGCTTGGATCCGGCTGCGCGGCGCCGGCGCATCGAGGCCCTGGCCGACGAGAGCTTCGACTTCGACACGATGTCGCGCCTGGTCCTGGCGCGCAGCTGGAGTCGGCTCTCGCCCGAGCAGCAGCCGCAGTTCGTCGACGAGTTCCGCAAGCACCTCTCGGTGACCTACGGTCGCAACCTGGACAGCTACCGCAACGAAGCCGTCGCGATCCTCGGCGACCGCGAGGAGGCCCGAGGCGACTGGACGGTGAAGAGCAAGATCGTCCGCGGTGGCAGTGAGGACATCGCCGTCGACTACCGCCTGCGACGCAACAGCGAGCAGTGGAAGATCATCGACGTCACCATCGAGGGCGTGAGCCTGGTCGCCAACTTCCGCTCGCAGTTCCAGGAGATCGTCTCGAACGGCGGCGCGGATCGCCTGCTCACCCTGCTGCGCGACAAGAATGCGGCCGGCGAGAGCTTGCTGCCACCGGAGAAGGCCGCGCCCACCAAGCAGTGAGGGGCGGTGCGGCAAAGGGGAGCCGATCACCATGCGCCTGCTGCACACGATGATCCGGGTCGGCGACCTGGAGCGGTCGCTCGGGTTCTACACGGGTCCGCTCGGCATGAAGCTCTTGCGCCGCCAGGACTACCCGGGCGGACGCTTCACCCTGGCCTTCGTCGGCTACGAAGACGAGGCCAGATCGACGGTCCTCGAGCTGACCCACAACTGGGACACCCAGGCTTACGACCTGGGCACCGCCTTCGGACACGTCGCCATCGGCGTCGACGACATCTACGCGACGTGTGACCACCTGCGACGCGAGGGCGTCCGGGTGGTACGCGAGCCGGGCCCGATGCAGCACGGGCGCAGCGTGATCGCCTTCGTCGAGGATCCCGACGGCTACCGCATCGAGCTGATCGAGGGACGCTCCTGAAGACCCGCGCGCCCAGGGGGCGTCACCGGGCTGGCCACCTGGGCGTTCGCTTGCCGAGAAACGCATCGATCCCCTCTCGAGCATCCTCGCTGGCGGCGTTCTCGCACATCAGCCCCGAGGCCAGGCGGTAGGCCTCGCTCTCGGCGACCTCGACCTGCCGATAAAACCCCTGCTTGCCCAGCGCGATCGTGTGCGCGCTGGCTCGGAGGAGCGGCTCGAGGAGTCGATCGAGCGCCTCGTCGAGGGCGGCATCGGGCACGACGCGGTTCACCAGGCCCCAGTCGAGCGCGGTGCGCGCGTCGATCGGCTCGCCGGTGAGCAGCATCTCCAGGGCTCGCTTGCGGCCAATCGCCCGGACCAACGGTACGGCCGGGGTCGAGCAGAACAGCCCGATATTGACCCCCGGTGTGGCGAAGGTCGCACTCTCTGCAGCGACCGCGAGATCGCAGGCCGCGACCAGCTGACAGCCGGCCGCCGTGGCGATGCCGTGAACCCGGGCGATCACCGGCTTGGGAGCCTCGCGAATGGCCTGCATGACCCGAGCGCAATCGCGAAACAAGCGCTCCACGTCGGCGGCCGAGCTTCGGGCGAGCTCGCGCAGGTCATGGCCGGCACTGAAGGCCGGTCCCCGTCCCGCAACGACGATCGCACGCACGGCCGGGTCGCCCGAGCAGGCGACGATCGACCTCTCCAGGTCGGCCAAGAGCTCGCCCGAGAGCGCGTTGCGCTGGGCGGGGCGGTTCAGGACCAGGTGCGCTACTGGCCCCTCGGCCCGATGGAAGAGGATCGGCTCCTCCTCTGGCCCTCCGACCGCCGTGCGACTGCCCACGCTACCGCTCGCCTCCGAGACCGCGTAACAGAGCGGCTCGTCCCGACCGTGTCAAGGCACCCGCCGGCCATCCGCTGTGGCGAGGACACCTCCGAGCGGCATGGCAAACAGCACTCGACCCGGGGTCGCACTCCTGATCGGTGTAAATCTAATGCGCCAACCGAAAAGCAAACGACACGCACCGTATATCTGGGTTGTCGACCCTCAATACAGGACGCAGAGACTCACCCCACGAGTCCGTGCAGTCTCGGTGCGTTCGGCCCCTGCGACGTCCCAGCTGCGGACGGCGGCGCCCGTGCGGTTGGATACCGTCTCGGGCGGCTTCGCGCTGGACCGGTGGGGTCTTCGGCTCAGCGAGCTACATCCTCGATTTCCCTCAGCTCTTTATCCTGTGCGGCGGCGATCGTGGCACTCGACACAGCTCTCGATCGCAGATCTCCACCCTCCGGATCCAAGGGGATCCAATGCTCGCGGCGGGCGGCTCGGCGAAGCCTCGGGTCGTAGGAGAAGGTTGGTCCTCGCGCTCGGTTGGGCATGCTGCACCCCTGGTTCGTGGCTGGTAGCTTCCCAATGACGCAAGATCCAAGCCGGAGCGCGCGGCATGGGGGCCTCGACGATCCGGTGGCCGATGTCGCGATCGTCGAGCTCAGGCGGCACGGACGGCGCCTCAAGCTGACGGAGCCGTCTCGCCCTGATCGTTGCCTGCGGGGGGACCGGAGACTGCGCGGCGGCAGCCGTGGAGCATCTCGTCGATCGTGGCGTGGCAGCCTCCACAGGTGCCCCCCGCGCCGCAGGCACGCGTCACCTCGCGTCGGGTCTGCGCGCCGGCCTCGATCGCGCGGCGAACTCGCTTCTCCGTAACGCCCTGGCAGAGGCAAACGACCATGGTGGGCATTGTGCAGAAAGTGAAAGTCAATTTCAAGTCATTTCCGGGTGCTCAGTGAAAATCGTGTGCGGCAGGCATCGACCCCCGTACGGGCAAGGGCTCGACGCGCTCGATCCTCAGGTGGCTCACGCCGTCACGCCGCTCCAGGCGTCCCTCCACGAGGAGCAGCGCCGAGGTGTGCAGTGCGACGCGAAAGCGCTCGAATCGGTCGGGCGTCACGATCGCGCTACCCAGGCCCGTTTCGTCCTCGAGCGTCAGGAAGCAGAGACCCTTGGCCGCCACGGGTCGCTGTCGCACGATCACCAGGCCCGCCGTCCGCAGGCGCTGGCCGTCGGGCAGGGTCGCCAGCCGATCGAGCGCGACGACACCTCGCCGGTCGAGCTCCCCGCGCAGGTGCGCGACGAGGTGCGCTCCGGTGGTAATCCCGCTCGCACGGTAGTCCGCGAGCGTCGTCTCGAGCGCCGACATCTCCGGCAGGGCGGGCTCCACGGTGGGCGCGGGCAGCCCGGCGAGCAGACGCTCGTCCGGGCGCGGCAGCCCCATCACCTGCCACTGGGCCGAGCGACGCGAGCGGCGTCCCCCCCCTGCCGCCTGGCCGAGCCCGGCCAGCGCCCCGAGCTCGGCCAGGGTGGCCAGCTCTCCCCGGTTTGGGTGCACCCGCGCCGCCAAGTCCGCGACGTCGCCGAACGGCCGGCACGCGCGCTCGCGCACCAGGCGCGCCGCCGTCTCCGCGCGCCAGCCGCGCGCGAAGCGCAGCCCCAGACGGACGGCATTGGCTCCCGCCGCCGTGCGCTCGATCGTGCTGCGCCAGGCGGAGCGCCGGGCGTCGATGGGAAGCACCCCCACGCCGTGCCGCTGGGCATCCTGGATCAACGTGGCCGGATGGTAGAAGCCCATCGGCCAGGCGTTGAGCAGCGCGCAGAGGAAGGCCAGCGGGTGGTGCGCCTTCAGGTAGGCGGAGGCATAGGCGAGCAGCGCGAAGCTCGCCGCGTGCGACTCGGGGAAGCCGTAGAGCGCAAACGAGGTGATGCCGCGGACGATCTCGTCGGCCGCCTCCCCGGCGATGCCGTGCTCGGCGAGGCCCGCGCGCAGCTTGGCCTCGATCGCCCGCATGCGCGGCACGGAGCGCTTGAAGCCCATGGCGCGACGCAGCTCCTCCGCTTCACCACCGGTGAAGCCCGCAACCGCCATCGCCATGCGCAGGAGCTGCTCCTGAAAGAGCGGCACGCCCAGGGTACGCCGCAGGATCGGCTCGAGCAGCGGGTGCGGATAGCGCACCGGCTCCCGCCCGGCGCGTCGCCGGAGGTAGGGGTGCACCATCTTCCCGACGATCGGCCCCGGGCGGATGATCGCCACCTCGACGACCAGGTCGTAGAAGCAGCGCGGCTTCATGCGCGGCAGCGTCGCCATCTGGGCCCGCGATTCGATCTGGAAGACGCCAACCGTGTCGGCCCGTCGGATCATGGCATAGGTCCGCGGATCGTCGGGCGGCAGCTTCGCCAGATCGATCTCCACGCCATCTGCTTGGCGCACCAAGGGGATGGCCTCCTCGAGCGCTGCCATCATGCCCAGGCCGAGGAGGTCGATCTTGATCAGGCCCAAGTCGGCGCAATCGTCCTTGTCCCACTGGACGACCGATCGACCGGGCATCGCGGCCGGCTCGAGCGGGACGATCTCGTCGAGCCGGCCGGCCGCGATCACCATGCCGCCGGAGTGCTGGCCCAGGTGGCGCGGCAGGCCCTGCATCGCCTCGACGCAGCGCACCAGCAGGTCGACGCGAGGGGCTTGCGGATCGACGCCGCCGGCGCGCAGCTGCTCAGCGAGGCCGTCGTGGTCGTCGTGAAAGCCGTGTCGGGCGAGAAGCGTGCTCAGGCGATCGACCTGCAGCGGCGAGAAGCCCAGGACCTTCCCCGCCTCGCGCAGCGCGCTGCGCATGCGGTAGGTGACGACGTTGGCGGTCATGGCCACGCCCGCTCCGACGGTGTGCGCGGCCGATGACGTCCCCGGGCAAGCGGCATCGCCCGCGCCGTAGCGCCGGTACACGTACTGGACGACCTCCTCGCGACGCGCCCCCGAGGGGAGGTCGAGGTCGATGTCGGGCCACTCGCCGCGCTCCTCGGAGAGGAAGCGCTCGAAGAGCAGGTCCATGCCCACGGCATCGACGGCCGTGATGCCGAGCGCGTAGCAGACCGCGCTGTTGGCCGCGGAGCCACGTCCCTGGACGAGGATGCCGCGCTCGCGGCAGAAGCGGACGATGTCCCAGACGACCAGGAAGTAGCCGGCGAGGCCGAGCTTCTCGATCACGCCGAGCTCGTGCTCGAGCTGCCGGCGCACCCGCGTCGAAAGTGGGGCCCCCCAGCGCTCTCGCGCTCCGGCGACCGTCAAGCAGCGAAGCCGTCGCGCCAGCGTCTCGCCCGGGCGAAGCGGGAGCTCGGGAAAGCGGTAGCCGAGATCCTGCAGCGAGAAGGCGCAGCGCTCCGCGATCCATCGTGTCGCAGCGACCGCGCCCGGCATGTCGCCGAAGCGGGCCGCCGTCGCGGCCGGTGCGAGCAAGTGCTGCTCGGCGTTGGCGGGCAGGGCTCGGCCGGCTCGATCGAGCGTGGTGTGCCGCGCCGAGCAGGCGAGAACGTCGAGCACCGGTCGCTCGCCGGCACGGGCCATCGCCACGTCGCCGGTGGCCACCAGCGGCACGCCGATCTCCGCTGCGAGATCGCGCAGCGCGCGCGTGCGCCGCTCGACGCGGGGATCCAGGCTGCGCTGCACGTCGATCCACAGCCGCTCGGGGAAGAGCGCGCCAAGCCGAGCGGCAATGGCGCGGGCGGATGCAGCGTCGCGGCGCAGCAGGGCGGCGGTGATCGGACTGGTCCCGCCCCCCGCGAGGCAGAGCAAGCCGGCCGAGCACCCCTCGACCTCGTCGAGTGTCACGGCGCAGCGGCCCTTGGGGGCGCGCGCGTGCCCGAGGGTCAGGAGCCGGCAGAGGTTGCGATAGCCGGCTTGCGACTCGACGAGCAAAAGCAGACGCCGGCTGCCGTCGGCCGGCCGAGCGTGCACGGCGACGGCGCCGGGTGCGTGCCGCCCGCTCGCGTCACGCGGCTCCACGGGAGGATCGCCGGGCAGGCCGTAGGCGAGGGAGACTTCGGCCGCGACGATCGCCGCGATTCCCGCGGCCCGCGCCGCCTTCCAGAAGCGCGGGGCGCCGTACACCCCGTCACGGTCGCCCAGCGCCAGCGCCGCATGGCCGAGCTCGGCCGCCCGCGCGATGAGATCCTCGGGCAACGACGCCCCCTCGAGAAACGAGAAGGCGCTGCGGCAGCGCAGCTCGACGTATGGCGCGTCTCCTCGGGGCATCGCGGGGCTGGCGTCGGGGCGACACGCCATCTTCGCCTTTTCTTCCCCACGGATGCAAGCCCGCCTGGGCCCTCGGCGGCTCGCCCGCCCAGCGCGCCCTCCACCGAACGCCTTGTGCCCCGAAGGACTTGCCGCTAACCGCTCGGCATGGCCGAAGACCTCCATCGCAAGACGATTTCCGAGCTCGCGGCCCTGGTCACCGCGCGCGAGGTTTCCCCTCGCGATCTCGCCGAGTCCGCGCTGCGCCGGATCGCGGCCCTCGACCCGGGGATGAATGCTCTAGTCACGGTTTGCGCCGACCAGGCGCTGCGTGCCGCCGACGCCTCGACCGAGGAGCTCGCGCGCCAGGGCAGTCGCGGCCCGCTGCACGGCATCCCACTCGTCGTCAAGGACCTGACCGACACCGCCGGGGTGCGCACCACCTACGGCTCGAGCCTGTTTCGCGAGCACGTGCCCGTGGAGGACGCAGAGCCCGTGCGGCGCCTGCGCGCCGCAGGAGCGATCCTCGTCGGCAAGGCCAACACCCACGAGTTCGCCTGCGGCACGACCACCGACAACCCGCACTACGGCGCGACCCACAACCCCTGGCAACGCGGGCACGTGCCCGGGGGATCGAGCGGTGGCTCGGCCGCGGCGGTCGCCGCCGGCCTGGTGCCGCTCGCCACCGGCTCCGACACCGGCGGCTCCATCCGCATCCCCAGCGCCCTGTGCGGCTGCGTGGGCATGAAGCCGAGCCACGGGCGGGTGAGCCTGCGCGGCACCTACCCCATGGCAGCGAGCTGCGACCACGTGGGCCCGATCGCGCGCACTGCCCTCGATTGCGCGATCGCTCTCCAGGCGATGGAGGGGTACGACCCCGCAGATCCCTGGTCTCGTCGCTTCGCGGTCGAGGATCTCACGGCCGGGCTCGAGCGCCCGTTGCGTGGCCTGCGGATCGCCGTGGCGCCCGACTTCCAACCGATGCCGCTGGATCCGGGGGTGGCGACCAACCTCGAGCGCGCGGTCGCTGCCTTACGACACCTGGGCGCGACGATCGTGGCGGTCGAGCTTCCCGATGCCGAGGAGGTCCTGCACACGGCGGGGTCGATCGTGCTCGGCGAGACCTTCGCGCAGCACGAGGAGCAGCTCGCCCGCCACGCCGACGCCTACGGCGCGGACGTCCGCCTCCAGCTCGGCTTCGCCGCGACCCTGCGCGCAGCCGACCTGGTCCGCGCCCAGCAAGCGCGAGAGCGCTTCGCCAGCCGCGTCGAGCACCTGCTCACCACGTCCGCCGACGCGCTCCTCCTGCCCACCGTGGCCATCGAGGCGCCACCGATCGGCGCGGAGGCGGTCACGCTCGCCGATGGCTCCACCGTGCCGGTGCTCTCGGCGCTCGCTTCCTACACGCTCCTGCACAACCTGCTGCGCCTGCCGACGGTCTCCCTGCCCGCAGGTCCAGGCCGCAGCGGGCTGCCCACGGCGGTGCAGGTGACCACGGCCTTCGCTGCCGACTCGCTCGCCCTGGCCATCGCCCACCAGCTCGAGCCCGCCCTGTGGCCGCCCGAGCGGCGCTGGCCCGGCTGAGCACCACGGCGATCTCCGTCCCCGCCCGGCCCGGGCACTACCCGCGGGCGAAGCCGCCGAGCTGCGTCACCCGGGATGCACCTGGTACCAGCGCAGCCCGCGGGTCACGTACTGTACGCCGGCGATCGCCGTGGCGACGGCGGCGCCGGCGAAGATCGCCTGGCCCGGAATCGCCCCGTCCCACGCCGGGTCGGACAGCACGAAGAGCGTCGTGGCGACGCCCATCAGCTGGAGACAGGTCGCGAGCTTGCCCACCAGGCTCGGACGCACTTCCATGCGCTCACCGGTCAAGAAGAAGAGCACCGCGTAGCCGGCGATGCAGACGATGTCGCGCGTCAGGATGATCGTCAGCACCCACCCCGGGATCCGTCCGAGCAGGGTGAGCTTGATCAGCAGCGACACGACCAGCCCCTTGTCGGCGAGCGGATCGAGGTAGGCGCCGAGGTCGGTACGGGTGTTGGTCATGCGCGCGATCGCCCCGTCCACCCCGTCGGTGATGCCCGCCGCGATGAACAGCAGGAAGGCGAGCCCGTAGCTCCCTCCGTCGAGCGCGATCAGGATCGCCGGGATCGCGGCGATGCGCAGCAGCGTGAGGGTGTTGGGGATGTTCAGCATGGACGCTCGGTCAGCCGTCCTCGCCGAGCGCCTTGCGGATCTGTCCGGCGAGCCGGGGCGTGATCAACGCCGTCACCCAGGTGCCCTGGTCGTCCGTGGTCGCCTCGAGGACCGCACCCTCCCGGTGCAGGCGGGCGAGCCATTCGCCCCGGTCGAAGGGAACGTGCAGGCGAACCCGCTCGGCGTGGGATTCGAGCCGCTGGTCGATCGCCGCGCGAAGCCCCTCGAGGCCCTCCCCGGTACGCGCCGAGACCGCCACGTCCCCGGCGCGCTCGGCCGCAACCACCACCGCCGCTCGCGCCGCCGGGTCGAGCCGGTCCAGCTTGCTCATCACCAGGATGGCCGGCCGCTCGGCGGCACCGATCTCGGCCAGCACGCTCTCCACCACCTTGCGGTGCGCCTCGCGCCCTTCGTTCGACGCGTCCACCACATGGAGCAGCAGGTCGGCGGTGCGTACCTCGTCGAGCGTGCTCTTGAACGCCTCGATGAGCTGGTGCGGCAGCTTGTGGATGAAGCCGACCGTATCGCTCAGCAGGGCGGTGCCGGAGCGCTCGAGGTCGATGCGCCGCACGGTCGGGTCGAGGGTGGCGAACAGCCGGTCGTCGACCAGCACGTCGGCTCCGGTCAGGCGGTTCATCAAGGTCGACTTCCCGGCGTTCGTGTACCCGACCAGAGCCACCGTGGGAAAGGGCACCTGGGCGCGGTCGCGCCTGTGCAGGTCGCGGGTGCGCGAGACCTCGGCCAGGCGCCGGCGCAGCATGGCGACGCGCTCGCGTACCCGGCGCCGGTCGACCTCGAGCTGCGTCTCGCCGGGCCCGCGCGTCCCGACGCCGCCGCCCAGGCGCGAGAGGTGCGTCCAGTGGCGGGTCAGGCGTGGAAGCAGGTACTCGAGCTGGGCGAGCTCCACCTGGAGCTGTCCGGCGACGCTGCGAGCGCGCTGCGCGAAGATGTCCAGGATCAGCTGGCTGCGATCGATCACCTTGACGCGCGGCTCGTTGCCCGGACCCAGGCCGATCTTGCGCTCGAGATTGCGCTGCTGCGCCGGAGAAAGCGGGTCGTCGAAGACCACCACGTCGGCTTCGCTCTCTTGCACCAGGCGGACGATCTCCTCGACCTTGCCCGAGCCGACCAGGGTGCGCACGTCGGGCGCCGAACGACGCTGCACAGTGTGGGCAGCGACCACCACGCCGGCGGTCTCGCACAGCCGGCCGAGCTCGGCGAGCGACTCCGCGGTCCCGGGGTCGTCCGTCCCCCGACGGCCGAGATCGAGCCCGACGAGCACCGCGCACTCGCGCTTGCGCCGGACCTCGACGGGCGTTCGGCTGCTCATACGAGCTGCGCCCGCCTCACGAGATGAACCGAGCTTCGGCCGCGGCCACGCCCTCGGCGAGCGCCGCGATCAGCTCGTGAGAGGCGCTGACCCCGCGGCCCGCCACGGGAATGCGTGCCTCGAAGTCCTCGCGGATCACGTGGACGTAAGCCGGACACGAGCCCGGGAATCGCGCCAGGGTCTGCACCAGACGGCGCAGGTTCTCCCGCGCCTCGTCGAGCTTGTCGCGGTCCTCGTGCGAGATGCCCCGCGCATCGATGTGGATCTGCACCTCGCGGATGGCCCGAGCTCGGGCATCCTCGAGGCGGATCAGCTCGTCGGCCACGATCTGGCATCGCTCCTCGCTCACCTCGAGCTTGCCGGAGAGGCAGACCGGATCGCCGCCGGCGATCAGGGCCTCGTGCTTGCGGAACGTGTCGGGCCAGGCGATCACCTCGACGATGCCGTGCCGGTCCTCGAGGAAGAAGGTGGCGTAGCGGTCGCCCTTCTTGCTGTTCTTCAGGCGCAATCCCTGCACCACCCCGGCCACGGTCACCTTCTGCTGCGAGGGTAGGCTGCGCAGCTCGTGGCTGCGGCAGGTGACGATCCGGTCGATCTGCCGGGCGAAGCGGTCCAGTGGGTGGCCGGTGATGAAGAAGCCCAGGATCTCCTTCTCGGCGGCGAGCATCTCCTGCTGCGACCAGGTGCTCGCCTGGCCGAAGGCGAAGCGCTCGGGCTGGCCCGACCCACCGCCGAACAGGCTGTGCTGGTCGATCTCGGTCGCCATCCTCGCCGCCCAGCGCAGGACGTCGTCCAGCCCGGCGAGCAGCGTCGCGCGATCCTGTCCGGTGGAGTCGAAGGCACCACACTTGACCAGGCTCTCCGTCACGCGGCGATTCACGTGCGCCGAACGGATGCGCCGGACCAGATCGTCGAGCCCGAGGAAGGGCCCGTCGCGATCGCGCGACTCGAGAATCGCCTCGATCGCCTTGGCCCCGACACCCTTCACGCCGCCCAGACCGAAGCGGATCTTGCGCCCCTCGGCGCCCGCGACCACGGTGAAGTCCTCACGGCTCTCGTTCACGTCGGGCGGTAGCACGGGAATCTTGCGCTCGCGCGCCTCGGCGATGTTCTTGTGCGTCCGATCGGCGTCGTCCATCTCGAGGGTCATCAGGGCGGCTATGAACTCCTCGGGGTAGTGCGCCTTCAGGTAGGCCGTCTGGAAGGAGACCAGGGCGTAGGCCGCGGCGTGCGACTTGTTGAAGCCGTAGCCGGCGAACTTCTCGATCTGCTCGAAGATGTCTCCGGCGAGCCTCTCGGAGAGCCCGTTGCGCACCGCCCCTTCGACGAAGCGCGAGCGCTCGCGCGCCATCTCCTCGGGCTTCTTCTTGCCCATGGCGCGGCGCAGATTGTCGGCATCGCCCAGGCTGTATCCCGATAGGGCCTGGGCGGCCTGCATCACCTGCTCCTGGTAGACCATGATGCCGTAGGTCTCGTTCAGGATGGGCTCGAGCCGCGGGTGCATGTAGCTCACCGCCTCTCGCCCGTGCTTGCGCTGGATGTAGTTCTCGACCATGCCCTGCTCGAGCGGACCGGGCCGATAGAGGGCGTTGATCGCGACGATGTCCTCGAAGCAGCTCGGCTTGAGGCGCGCCACCAGGTCGCGCATGCCGCCGGACTCGAGCTGGAAGACGCCCACCGTCTCGCCTCGCCCGAGGAGGCGGTAGGTTTTTTTGTCGTCGAGCGGCAGCGCGGACACGTCGAGCTCGACGCCGCGCCCCTCGCGCACCCGGCGCACGACGTTCTGGATCAGGGTCAGGTTCTTCAGGCCCAGGAAGTCGAACTTGATGAGCCCGACCTTCTCGATGTCGGTTCCGGAGAACTGCGTGAGCACGCAGCCCTCCTTGTCCACGCACAACGGAACCGTCTCGACCAGCGGCCGGGCCGAGACGACGACTCCAGCGGCGTGCTTCGAGGCGTGGCGCATCAAGCCCTCGAGCTTGAGCGCGTAGTCGAACAGCTTGCCCTCGCGCTCGCCGCGATCGCGCGCCTCGCGCAGCTTGGGCTCCATCTCGAGCGCCTTCTCGAGCGGGTAGTCCTTGCCCTGACGCGCGGCGGGATAGAGCTTGGCCAGGCGATCGGTGTCGGCAAAGGTGAAGTCGAGCACCCGGCCGACGTCCTTGAGCGCCGCCTTCCCCTTGAGCGTCCCGAAGGTGATGATCTGCGCCACCCGATCGGCGCCGTACCTGCGCCGGACGTAGTCGATCACCTCGTCACGCCGCTCGAAGCAGAAATCGACGTCGATGTCGGGCATCGACTTGCGCTCCGGGTTCAGGAAGCGCTCGAAGAGCAGGCCGTAGCGCAGCGGATCGAGGTCGGTGATCTGCAGAGCCCAGGCGATCACGCTTCCGGCCGCCGAGCCGCGCCCCGGCCCGACGGGAATCCCCTCGCGCTTGGCCCAGTTGATGAAGTCGGCGACGATCAGGAAGTAGCCGGCGAAGCCCATCCGGTTGACGACGCCGAGCTCGGTTTCCAGCCGCGCTACGTACTCCCCGCGACGCTCGTCGCGCCAGCTCCGATCCCGCTCGCGCTGCCCTGCCAAGCGCCGGTCCAGTCCCTCGCGCGCGTCGCGCTCGAGAACCCCTTCGAGGCTCTCGCCCTCGGCGACGCCGAACTCGGGGAACTGGTACTGCCCGAAGCTCATCTTGAAGTCGCAGCGCCGCGCGACGTCCACGGTATTCGCGATCGCCTCGGGGAACTCGGCGAAGGCCGCGCGCATCTCCTCGGGTGACTTGACGAACAGCTGGTCCGTACCGAAGCGCCAGCGCTTGGGGTCCGAGAGGGTCTTGCCGGTCTGGATGCAGAGCAGGGCCTCGTGCGCCTCGGCGTCGCCCGGCTCCAGATAGTGGCAGTCGTTGGTGGCGATCAGCGGCAGGCCCAGCTCGCGGCCGAGCGCGACCAGCTCCCGGTTCGCCGCGACCTGCTCGGGCAGGTGGTTGTCCTGCAGCTCGACGTAGTAGCGATCCCCGGAGAAGATCTGCGCGAACTCGGCGGCCACCTCGCGAGCCCGCCGCGTATCGCCCCGGGCGATCGCCTGGTTCACCTCGCTCGCCAGACAGCCGGAGAGGCAAAACAGGCCCTCGTTCAGCTCGCGCAACAGCTCCTTGTCGATACGCGGCTTGTAGTAGAAGCCCTCCTGGTATCCGGCCGATACCAACCGGCACAGGTTGCGGTAGCCCCGCTCGTTCTGCGCGAGCAGGATGAGATGGTAGTTGCCCCCGGCCTCGGGGTCGTCGGCGCGCGCCGAGGCCTTCTCGAAGCGGCTCTTCGGCGCGACGTAGACCTCGCAGCCGACGATCGGCTGAACCCCCGCGTCCGACGCCTTCTGGTAGAAGTCGACCGCGCCGAACATGTTGCCGTGATCGGTCATCGCCACGGCCGGCATGCCGAGCTCCGCCACCCGGCTCATCAGCGGCTTGATCTTGTTCGCCCCGTCGAGCAGCGAGTACTGCGTGTGCAGGTGCAGGTGGACGAAGCTCACGCCGGCCCCCTCCCCGCCGTGCGGCGCGCCGTGGCTGCACCCTCCGCGCTCATCGGCTCACTCCCACTCGATCGTGGCCGGGGGCTTCGAGGAGATGTCGTAGACCACGCGATTCACGCCCCGCACCTCGTTGGTCACGCGGCGCGCGATCGCCTCGAGGGTGTCGTGCGACAAACGGGCCCAGTCGGCGGTCATGCCGTCGAGGCTCTCCACGGCGCGCACCGCGATCACCTGCTCGTAGGTGCGTTCGTCGCCCTGCACGCCGACGGTCTGCACCGGCAGAAGGACGCCGAAGCCCTGCCACAAACGCCGCCCTTCCGGGGCTCGCGCCAGCTCGTCGCGCACGACCGCGTCGGCCGCGCGCAGCAGGGCGACGCGGTCGGGCGTCACCTCGCCGACGATGCGCACCGCCAGCCCAGGACCGGGGAACGGCTCGCGGCCGATCAGCTCTTCGGCCAGGTCGAGCTGGCGGCCGACGCGGCGCACCTCGTCCTTGAAGAGCTCGCGCAGCGGCTCGATCAGCTCGAGCTTCATCCGCTCGGGCAGGCCGCCGACGTTGTGGTGCGTCTTGATGGTCGCCGAGGGCCCTCGCACCGAGACCGACTCGATCACGTCTGGGTAGAGCGTTCCCTGAGCGAGCCAGCGAACGTCGTCGAGCTCGGCCGCCGCCTCCTCGAACACCTCGATGAAGAGATTGCCGATGCGCTTGCGCTTCACCTCGGGGTCGATGACGCCCGCGAGCGCGGCGAAGAAGCGCGGTGCTGCGTCGATCACGCGAATCGACAGGCCGAGGTGCGCGAGAGACTCCTCGACCATCCGCCGGTCCCCCGCGCGAAGCAGCCCGGTGTCGACGAAGATGCAGGTCAGGCGGTCCCCCAGCGCACGGTGGAGGAGCGCCGCGGCGACGGTGGAGTCGACCCCGCCCGACAGCGCACAGATCACCCGGCCCGACGCAGCGCGGTCGCGCAGGCGCTCGATCGTCGTGTCGACGAACGACGCCGGCGTCCAGTCGGGCTTCACCCGGCAGATCTCGAAGAGGAAGTTGGCGAAAATCTCTGCCCCGCGCTCCGTGTGCACCACCTCGGGATGGAACTGCACGCCGAAGAGCCGCCGCGTCGGATCGCAAAACGCCTGGATCGGCGCGTTGGCGCTGCGCGCGAGCAGGCTCCAGCCCGCCGGCAGGGACTCCATCCGGTCGCCGTGCGACATCCAGACGGTCGTCTCCTCTCCCGTGGTGAAGCCGAGGAAGAGGTCCGTCGAGTCGAGCACGCTCACGGCCGTCCGACCGTACTCGCGCCGCTCCGCGCGGCCGACGTCCGCGCCGGCCGAGAGGTTCAGGATGCCCATGCCGTAGCAGATGCCGAGCACCGGCACGCCGAGCTCGAGGATCCCGGCGGCGAGCCGGGGCGCCGACGGCACGTAGACGCTGGCGGGCCCGCCGGAGAGGATGATGCCGCGCGGCTTGCGGCGGGCGACTTCGTCGAGCGAGACCGTGCAGGGCAGGATCTCGCAGTAGACGTTCGCCTCGCGCACGCGTCGGGCGATGAGCTGGGTGTACTGGCTGCCGAAATCGAGGATCAGGATCACGGGCTATTCCAAGCGGTAGTTGGGCGCCTCCTTCGTGACGACGACGTCGTGCACGTGGCTCTCCCGGTGGCCGGCCTCGCTGATGCGGATGTAGCGCGTCCGGTCGCGCAGCTCGTCGAGCGTCCGGCAGCCGAGATAGCCCATTCCGGCGCGCAGGCCACCGACCAGCTGGTGGACGTTCGAGGCGAGCGAGCCCTTGTACGGCACGCGCCCCTCGATGCCCTCGGGTACCAGCTTGATGTCATCCTCCTGCTCCTGGAAGTAGCGGTCGCGGCTTCCGGCGCGCATCGCGCCGAGCGAGCCCATGCCGCGGTACATCTTGTACGTCCGCCCCTGATACAGCACGGTCTCGCCGGGGCTCTCCTCGGTGCCGGCGAACAGGCTGCCGATCATCACCGCCTGCGCACCGCAGGCGATCGACTTGACTACGTCGCCCGAGAAGCGGATGCCGCCGTCGGCGATCAATGGCACGCCCGCCGGGCGGGTCACGCGCGCCGCGTCGAGGATCGCCGTCACCTGCGGCATGCCGACGCCCGAGATGATCCGCGTCGTGCAGATCGAGCCCACGCCCATGCCCACCTTGACCGCGTCGACGCCCGCCTCGACCAACGCCGCGGCGCCGTCGCCCGTTCCGACGTTGCCTGCCACCACCTCGAGGTCCGAAAAGGAGAGCTTCAGGTCGCGCGCCGTCGTCACGACGTTGCGCGAGTGGCCGTGCGCGGTGTCGACGCAGATCACGTCGACGCCCGCCTTGACCAGGGCGCTCGCCCGCTCCTCCCAGTCGGGGCCGACGCCGATCGCCGCACCGACCCGCAGGCGGCCGCGCTGGTCGCGACACGCGTTGGGGAACTGGGTGGTCTTCTCGATGTCCTTGACGGTGATCAAGCCGAGCAGGCGCTGCTGGTCGTCGACCACAAGCAGCTTCTCGATGCGATGCTCGTGGAGGATGTTCTTGGCCTCGTCGATGGTCACACCGGGCCGGGCAGTGATCAGATTGCGCGCGGTCATCACCTCGCTCACCGGGCGATCCAGGCGGCGCTCGAAGCGCAGGTCCCGGTTGGTGAGGATGCCGACCAGGCGGCCGTCGCGGGTCACGGGGAGGCCCGAGATGCCGTGGCGGCGCATCAGGCCGAGCGCCTCCGAGATCGTGCGGTCCGGATCCACCGTCAGCGGATCCGCGACCATGCCGCTCTCGAACTTCTTGACCCGGGCCACCTCCGCAGCCTGTGCCTCGACCGGCAGGTTCTTGTGCACGAAGCCGATGCCGCCCGCCTGGGCCATGGCGATCGCCGTGTCCGACTCGGTCACCGTGTCCATCGCTGCGCTGACCAGCGGGATGTTCAGCGCGATGCGCCGCGTGAGCCTCGTAGCGACGTCGGTCGTCCTCGGCAGCACGTCCGAGGCCGCGGGGACGAGCAGGATGTCGTCGAAGGTGAGGCCCTCAGAGAGCGGATGACGTTCCATCGTCGACTCTCCTGGGCCGAAGGCGGACTCCGGGCTCCCGGCCGGACGCTGCGCATTGCACGGGGGCGCGTTCCGGACTAACCATGACGCTTCCTATCAAAGCCCAGCGGCTGTGACAAGGTCCGGGCGGTGCCACGACATCTTGTGGTCGAGTCGTCTCGCGACCGAAGCCGTGGTCGAGCCCGCCGCAGCGCCCGGCCGCGTCCCAGCGTCTTGCGCGGCCACCCACGGAGGACTCGACGATGATTCTCGCCCTCGGCGATCGGACCCCGCAGATCGATCCCACTGCCGTCGTGTTCGACGACGCCCAGGTGATCGGCGCCGTCTGCCTGGGTGCCGGCTCCAGCGTCTGGTTCGGCTCCATCCTGCGCGGCGACGTCGACGACATCTTCGTCGGCCAGCGCACCAACTTGCAGGACCGCTGCGTCGTCCACGTGACCACCAAGCGCTTCTCGACACGAGTCGGCGACGACGTCACCGTGGGACACGGCGCGATCCTGCACGGCTGCATCGTCGGCGACCGCGTCCTGGTCGGCATCGGCGCCATCGTCATGGACGGAGCCGAGATCGGCGACGACTGCATCGTGGCCGCCGGCTCGCTGGTCGCGCCGGGGACCACGATTCCCGCGGGCCACCTCGCGATGGGCTCGCCGGCGCAGGTCCGCCGCCCACTGCGGCCCGAAGAGCGCGAGAGCCTCCTGCGCACGGCGCGCAACTACGTCGAGCTGGCCGCCCACTACCGCGCGCTCGGCGTCGGCAGCGGCGCGGCTGGCGCTCCTATTTCACCAGGGTGACGCTCTTGATGACCACCGCCTCGGCCGGCACGTCCTGGTGCATGCCCTTGTTGGTGGTCGCGACGTTCTCGATCTTGCGCACCACGTCCATGCCGGCGACCACCTTGCCGAAGACGGCGTAGCCGAAGCCCTGCGGCGACTCGTTCTTGTGGTCCAGGAATGCGTTGTCCTTCACGTTAATGAAGAACTGCGCGGTGGCGCTGTCGACCACGTTGGTTCGCGCCATGGCGAGCGTGCCGGTCTCGTTCTTGAGCCCGTTTCCCGCCTCGTTCTTGATCGGCGGCTTGGTCGGCTTCTGCTGCATGTCCGGCGTGAAGCCGCCGCCCTGGATCATGAAGCCCTTGATCGTGCGGTGGAAGATCGTTCCGTCGTAGTGGCCCGCCTCGGCGTAGGCGAGGAAGTTCTTCACCGTCTCGGGAGCCTTGTCCGTGAAGAGCTCCACCTCGATGTCACCGAGCGAGGTCGCGATCTTCACCACCGGGCTCTTCGCCTTGGCACCGCTCTCGGGCGCTTTGTCCGTCATCGCTGCTCCCTTCTCCGCCGAGCCCGCACCACCCGCGGGTGGTGGATCGCCAGCCCGGGCACTGGCCACGGCGAGAAAGAGCGCTGCCAGCGCTGACAGGGCGCAGATCGTGCGATGTCCCATCGGATCCTCCTCGCGGGTCGGTGAGAGGCGGCTTCTAGCCCCCGCACCGCCCAGGGTCAACGTCGCCCGAGGGAGGCGCCTCTCGTGAGACCGCGACTCGTGAGACCCCACTTGTAAGCGCAGGCCGCCCGCCGTACATCTCGCCGCCGAGATGCGCGACGAGAGCTGCGAGCTCTGCCGGCTGGTGCGCTCGACGCGCTGGTACGCGCAGTTCCACGATCCCTTGCCCTTCACGGTGCTCGACTGCGATTCGTGCGACACCCCGATGGCCGTGCTCGGCGAGCACCGCCGCGAGGTGAGCGACGCCGAGCGCGAGGCGCTGCAGCGGGCGCTGCGTCTGATCGGCGACCTGCTCGGCCTGGGCGAGATGGTCTTCGACGACCGGATGAAGCAGATCCCCGACCACTACCACGTGCACGCCCGGCTCCGGCCCGCCTGGTGGCCGCGAGGCAATACGGGCAGTTGATCCGCCCTGCCCGACCCCCTCGGGCTTCCCGCCCGGCGCACGGCGGGCCAGCGCGAGGTGCGGATCGCTGCTGCCGGGCTCCGAGAAGGGCTAGCGCTCGCTGCGCCGCTTGGGTCGCTGCACCTGCGCCAGGATCCGCTTGCGCACGCGCACCGATTGCGGCGTCACCTCGACCAGCTCGTCGTCGCCGATCCAGTCGAGCGCGTCCTCGAGGCCCATCTGCCGGGGCGGGGTCAGGCGGATCGCCTCGTCGCGGCCGGCGGCGCGGATGTTGGTCAGCTTCTTCTCACGGCAGAGGTTCACGTCGAGGTCGCCGGCGCGCGAGTACTCGCCGATCACCATCCCCTCGTAGACGCGCGTCCCCGGCGGGACGAAGATCGTGCCTCGCTCCTGGAGGTGGAAGATCGCGTACGGCGTCGCCGGTCCCTCGCGGTCGGCGACCATTGCGCCGTTCACGCGGCGTTGGATCTCGCCCGCCCACGGCGCGTAGCCGTCGAAGATCGTGTTGATCACCCCGGTGCCGCGCGTGTCGGTGAGAAATGGCGAGCGAAAGCCGATCAGGCCGCGCGAGGGGACGCGGAACTCCAGGCGCACGCGCCCCGATGCGGGCGGGGTCATCTTGGTCATCACGCCACGGCGCATCGCGAGCAGCTGCGAAACCACGCCGATGAAGTCCTCCGGCAGGTCGATGACGGCCAGCTCCATCGGCTCGAGCAGCGTCCCGTCCTGCCCCTCGCGCGTCACGACCGTCGGCTTGGAGACCTCCACCTCGTAGCCCTCGCGGCGCATCGTCTCGATCAGCACCGCGAGCTGAAGCTCGCCGCGCCCGGAGATGCGCACCCGATCGGGCTGATCGGTGTCCTCCACGCGGATGCTGACGTTGCGCTTGGCCTCGTTCTCGAGGCGCTCGCGCAGCTTGCGCGAGGTCACCCATTGGCCCTCGCGCCCCGCCCAGGGCGAGGTGTTCACCCCGAAAATCATGCTGATCGTCGGCTCGTCGATACGCAGCCGCGGCAGCGGCCGCGGCGTCTCGCGGTCGGCGATCGTGTCTCCGATCTGGATGTCCTCGACCCCGGCCACCGCGACGATGTCCCCGGCCTGCGCTCGCTCGAAGGGGACTCGCTTCAGCCCATGCCAGCCGAAGACGTGGGACAGGCGGCAGCTCGACTGGCGACCGTCGGCGCCGCACAAGACGTAGGTGCCGCCGGCGACGATCTCGCCCGCCACCACCCGGCCGAGCGCCAGGCGGCCGACGTAGTCGTCGTAGTCGAGGTTGTTCGCCTGGAACTGGGTGGGCACGGCCGGATCTACGGCCGGCCCGGGCAGGTCGCTCAGGATGAGCTCGAAGAGCGGCGAGAGGTCGTGCCCGGGCTCCTCGAGGGAGCGCTTGGCGATCCCCTGCCGGGCGATCGTGTAGACCACCGGGAACTCGAGCTGCTCCTCGGTCGCATCGAGGTCGATGAACAGGCCGTAGACCTCGTCGAGCACCTCGGCGACGCGCGCGTCGTGCCGGTCGATCTTGTTGATGCAAACGATCGGCGTCAGCCCGCGCTCGAGCGCCTTGCGCAGCACGAAGCGCGTCTGCGGCAGCGGCCCCTCGGAGGCGTCGACCAGGAGCAGAACCCCGTCGACCATCGCCAGCGTGCGCTCGACCTCGCCGCCGAAGTCGGCGTGCCCGGGTGTGTCGACGATGTTGATCCGCACCCCCTGCCACTGGACGGAGGTGTTCTTCGCCAGGATGGTGAGACCGCGCTCGCGCTCGATGGCGTTCGAGTCCATGACCCGGTCGGCCACCTGCTGGTTGGCGCGAAATACGCCGCTCTGGCGGAGCAGGCCGTCGACCAGGGTGGTCTTGCCGTGATCGACGTGCGCGATGATCGCGATGTTGCGGATGTCCTGGCGCCGCCCGGCCCCGGGCGCGCACTCGGGCTCGAGCTGCGTTGCTTCCACCCATGAGTGGCTAGCAGAGGCTGCGCGGGGCTGCCACGCGCGGGGCGCTCGACCGGGCGACCTGGACCACGCCGGTGGCTCGGCAGAGCGGCGCACTCCGAGGCTCGACGCCGCTCGCAAAGCCTCGCCCCGCCAACCGCCCGCGAGGGCTCAAGGCTGCTGCAGGCCGCCGGCCTCCGAATCCCAGCGGTACGTTCGATCGCCGTACGGGTGGCTGCTCTGCGCCTCGAAGGAGATACGCGAGGCCGCCGTGATGGTCAGGCTCACGCCGCTGGGCGGGTAGTACGGCGGCAGGCTGGTCATCGTCGCGGTGTAGGTGCCGTTGCTGGCGAAGTAGGCCTCCTCGGCCTTGGCCAGGCTATTCAGGCCCGCCACGGCGTGGGCGTTGTACCCGTCGGCCCGATAGGCCGAGAACGCCGGGATGGCGATCGCCGCCAGGATTCCGACGATCGCCACCACCACCAGCAGTTCGATCAGGGTGAAGCCGGCGGCGGACCGGACCCGCGGCCCGATCCCGCCTCGCTGTCGACGTCGTCCCTCCAGCGATCCGCCTTCCGACTTCCGATCTCGCATGGCTTCCCCCGAAATCCTCACGAGACATCTCCCGGCATCGTCCCTTGCAAGCGGAGCGCCATGGTGGGGACGACCTTCGCAGGCCGGGCATTCTTCGACATCGCAAGGTCTACGGCTCGTGTCGAATGCGACGGGATGCCGCTTCTCGGCCATGCCCCAACCCTCGCCGTGACGGAATTCGCGGTGGTGCCGTTTCGCGTCACCCCTCGGCAGCCAGCCTGGGAAAGCCCAGCCGTCCGCGAGGCACCAGCGCGACCACTGCGTGACACAGGCCTCGAGACGACCCGGTCGCACCTCGAGGACGGTCGTCCTTCGGCCTGCGGCCTACGCGACTTGCACCCGCGACCAGCGCTGCGTCTCAGCGAGCACGCCCGCGCAGACACCCTGGCGAAAGCCCGCCACACGTCCTAGAAGCAGGCCCGTCCCGGCCGGTGATGGAGCGGGCGACGGAGGACGGATGACCGAGGCGATCAGCGAAGCGAACCTGCGCACGGCGACCGAGCAGCGCTATCTGTCCTACGCCCTCTCGGTCATCACGGCGCGCGCCCTACCCGACGTGCGCGACGGCTTGAAGCCCGTCCAGCGCCGCATTCTCTATGCGATGTTCCAGAACCTCCGCCTGGCCGCGGGCGCCAAGCCGCGCAAGTCGGCGCAGATCGTCGGCGAGGTCCTGGGCAAGTACCACCCGCACGGCGACACGGCGGCCTACGAGGCCATGGTGCGCATGGCCCAGGACTTCTCGCTGCGCTACCCGTTGGTGCACGGCGAGGGCAACTTCGGCTCGCTCGACGGCGACGAGGCCGCGGCCTACCGCTACACCGAGGCGCGTCTCACGCCCATCGCCGAGGAGATGCTCGCGGACCTCGGCGCCGAGACCGTCGAGTGGCGACCGAACTACGATGCCAGCCTCGAGGAGCCGGTCGTCCTGCCCAGCCGCCTGCCCCAGCTCCTGATGAACGGCTCGACGGGCATCGCCGTGGGCATGGCCACGAACATTCCGCCGCACAACCTCGGCGAGGTGTGCAGCGCCCTGGTGGCGATGGTCGACGACCCGGACATCGACGTCAAGGGGCTGCTCAAGCACGTCAGGGGCCCCGACTTCCCGACCGGCGGCGAGCTGCTCTCGAGCCGCGCCGAGATCCGCGCCGCCTACGAGAGCGGACAGGGCGCCCTGCGCACGCGAGGCGAGTACACCGTCGAGTCGCTACCCCGTGGCCGCCGTCAGGTGGTCGTCACCTCGATCCCGTACACGGTGAACAAGTCCTCGCTCGTCGAGCAGATCGCCGCGCAGATCATCGAGCGCAAGCTGCCACAGCTCGTCGACGTGCGCGACGAGTCGACGACCGACGTGCGCATCGTCCTCGAGCTCAAGGGCGACGCCGAGCCCGAGGTGGCGATGGCCTACCTCTTCAAGCACACCGACCTGCAGGTCAACTTCCACATGAACCTGACCGCCCTGCGGTCCACGGCGAATCCGCTGGTCGGCCAGCCAGAGCGGGTCTCCCTGCGCCAGCTGTGCCGGGACTTCCTCGACTTCCGCATGGTCGTGGTCACGCGCCGGCTCGAGCACGAGCGCCGCAAGCTCACCGAGCGCCTGCACATCCTCGACGGCTTCATCGCCCTCTACGACAACCTGGACAAGGCGATCCGCATCATCCGCGCCGCGCAGAGCCGCGCCGACGCGGCGGCGAAG
>CAZGUU010000033.1:0-25800 GCA_964529315.1 uncultured Enterobacteriaceae bacterium | reverse complement strand
CGCGTCGATGTTGTCGAGGGTCTGCACGTCTCCCGCGTTCTCGCTCGGGCTTCCCGTGCTCCACAGCCCGAGGCCGTAGAGAAGGACCCGCGCGCCCGTCCAACCGAGTAGCGGCTCGGGATCGATCTCGAGCGTCAGGTCCCAGTCGTCGAGATACTCCGCTCGCCGATGCACGCCCCCGGCGATCACGCCCACGACGTCGCCCGTATAGACGATACCCAGGCTCACGCCCTGCTCCTCGAGCGTCTCGCGCCAGCCGCCCCAGTTCCCGGTCAGCGTCTCTGCGGTCCACCATCCGCTCGCACCCGACCTCGAGCCTTCCTCCGCCACGGCACCGGCAGGGCGCTCGTCCTCCGAGGGGCTCTCTGCGAACGCCGCGCTTCGGCTGCCACCGCTCGCCATCGTCCAGCCCACCAGCACGAGGACCAGCAGCCGTCGCCCCGCCTCGACACACCTCGTGCGCCCAGCGCCTCGCCGCGTGCAGGGCGCAGATCGCCTCATCGCCCGCATCTCCGACCGCCGCCGGGTCACCCCGGCATCCCGCCCGAGCGGGGTCGAGCCGCGCTTCATCCCTTGCCTGCCGTCAAGTTGCATTATAATGTTTACGCACTGGGAGCTTCGGATCTCCAGGCTCGGCTGCACTGCGCCTACCGCAGCGGCCCCTCGTCGATCGTGTCGCGACGAGGCTTCACTCGCCGGCCGGCCGGTCGATACGCTCTACTCGGCTACCGCGGATCGGTCGCCCCCTGGGGCCCCATCCGCTGCCGACTGCCCCACGCGAAGCTCCCAATCAGGAGCAGGGCGACGCCGACCTGGGCGACAAGCGACTGCGCCGTCGGAAAGATGCCCAGGGCGGGGATTCGCACGAAGGCGACCGCGTCGGAGGCGATTGCGCCCGCCTCCTGCAGCGCCGCGACCCCTTGCCCCACGAAGACCACCGCCAGGGCGGCGAGGAGCACCGAGGTCGCCGTGAAGAAGCGATTGATGGGGAGGTGCACGCCGTACTGAAAGGTCGCCCAGCCGGCCAGCGCGAGCAGGCCCGCCGCGACCCCGATGCCACCGAGCAGCGGGCCGTGGCCCGCCTCGCCCGCCTGCATCCACAGAGCCTGATAGAAGAGAACGATCTCGAACAGCTCGCGGTACACCGCGAGGAACGACACGCCTACCAGCGCCCACAAGGTCCGGCGACTCAGCGCGCCGCCGACTTTCTCGCGCAGAAACGTTTGCCAGGCCTGCGAGTGCGCGCGCGAGTGCAGCCAGATGCCGACGTACACCAGAACGCCTGCGGCGCACAGCGCCGTCACCGCCTCGGTCATCTCCCGGCTCGCGCCCGAGATCGACACGAGGTTGGTCGCCACGATCCACGTGAGCGCTCCGAGCGCGACCGCCGCGGCCCATCCCAGGTGCACCCAGGGCAGCGCGTCGCGGCGGCCACTCTTGACGAGGAAGGCGATGATCGCCGCAAGCACCAAGATGGCTTCCAAGCCCTCGCGCAGCAGGATGAGCAGAGATGAGACGAATACGGCGCCCGGCGACAGGCCCTCGCGCTCGAGCTTTGCCTCGGCGGCCTCCAGAAGCTCGACGATTCGCGCCACCTGCCGCTCGGCCTCGGCCGGCGGCGCGCCCCCTTTGAGCAGCGCCCGGTAGCCCATCAGCTCTCGCTCGATGCGAGCGCGCAGGGGTGCGTCGACGCGGTCGAGGCTCGCCTCGACCAGCTCGAATCCCTCGAGGTAGGCAGTCACGGCGAGATGCTGTGCCGCCGCCGCATCGCCGTCGCGATAGGCCCTCGAGCTCTCTCCAAGCGTGGTCACGGTGAACCGCATGGGCGAAGCCGCGCTGCCTGCGAGGACCTCGGGGTGCGCCCGCAGCCACAGCTGCGCTCGGGCAGCCTCCCCTCCGAAGCGCGACTCGATTTCCTTGCTCGAGAGGGTCGCGACGTTGGCGAGGTCCGGGAAGGTCGCCGCGTGGGCGCCGCTCTTCCAGGCCGCCTCGCCGCGGGCCAGATCCTCGTCCGAGACCGAGAGCTGGGCGACGAAGAGCGCCAGCGCCCAACGATCCTCCTCTTTCATCTCCTTGTAGGCCGCCATGCCCGTGCCAGCGACTCCGAGCGTGATCGTGTTGTACAGGCCGTAGACGCTCCGCTGCTCGATGCGAGCCACGTCGGTGAAGTCGGACGGCGTGGGGTCCAGATCCTCGCCGGCCGGGCCGTCGCCTCGCCCCTGGGCACCGTGGCAGGTCACGCAGTTCTCCGCGTAGAGGGCTTGCCCGCGGGCGAGATCGGGGGCCTGCTTTGGCGCCACCACCAGCCCGTACGCGGCGATGATCGCCCAGCGCAGCTCGCCGCTGGCGGCGGCAACCTGCGCGCCGGAGCCCTTGACCTTGACGAGCTTCTCCAGCGCCTCGGCCGAGGCGATGAGCTGCGCGCGCTGTGGGTGCTCGGGCAAGCCCTTCAGCAACCCGACTACCTGGGTCGTGAACTCGAGCTGCTCCGCATACTCGGCCTCGTCGAGGATCTCACCGTCCTTGACGAACTCCGGGTAGTCGACGCCCACGTAGTCTAGCAGGTGCAGAGTCGTCTGAGCGGATTCGCGCCAGTCGACGGTTGCCGCGACGCTCGGCGCCACGGCGATCACGCCGGTCAGCAGAAGAAGCAGTGCGCGCAAGATCATCGAGCTTCGCCCTCGCGCCTGCGGCCGACACCCGTGCTGGCGCCCCGACCGTCTCGGCGTCCACCCGTACCCGGGCAGGCATCCCACACCCGCAGCACAGCGAAATTGAAAGTCATTTTCAATAGGTCCTTTTACCTTTGCCCGCTCCCGAATGTCAAGGGGCTCGCGTCATCATGTCCCGCCGGACGCCACGGTCGGCATCTTCTCCCCGCCCGGCTCCGCATCTCACCCCGACCCAGCCTGCCGCGGGGCCGACCCCGGTCCGCGTGCAGCACCTCCCGCACCCCAACCCTGCCCCCTGCTCGCTCAGTGCACCTCTGCGCCGCCGGCCACCGTGAGCGTGATCCCGCTCACGTTGTCGGCCCGCGCCAGGTAGACCGCCGCCTGGCCGATGTCCTCGACCGTCTGCTCGCGGCCGAGATACGTCCCTCGTTGCACGAAGCGCGCGAAGGCCTCGTCCTCGGGGACGCCGAGCATCATGGCGACGGCCGGCGTCAGCACCGAACGCCACATCTCGCTCTGCACGTAGCCCGGGCAGATCGCGTTCACCGTGACGCCCATCGGCCCGAGCTCCTCGGCGAGCGTCTGGGTGAGCGAGATCACCGCCGCCTTCGAGGCGCAGTACGCCGCGAGCCCGGCCCTGCCGGTCTTACCGGCAACCGACGCGATGTGGATGATCCGCCCGCCACCGCGCCTCGCGAGCAGGGGAATCGCCGCCCGCGCGCAGAGAAAGACGCCCTTCACGTTGACCGCGAAGATGCGCTCCCAGAGCACCTCGTCCATCATCGCCACCGGCGCCGCGGCGATCACCCCCGCATTCGACACCAGCACGTCGAGCCCGCCGAGCGACGACTCGACCCGCTCCATCAAGCAGGCGACGTCCGCCGCGTCGGTGACGTCGCCGACCACGGCCAGGCTGCGTCGACCCAGGGCCTGCACGTCGCGCGCACACGACTCGAGGTCGTCCTGGGAAGCCAGCGCGTAGGGCGACACGCCATCGGCCCCGCGGGCGATGTCCGAAACCGCGACGTCGCAGCCCGCACCCGCCAGGGCCAGAGCGATCGCCCGGCCGATGCCGCGCGCGGCTCCGGTCACCAACGCCACCCTGCCGTCGAGATCCATGAGACCCACCTCCCCGCACCCGCCGCCCCGCTGGCTCGAGCCCTCGCCGCAGGGGGGATGCGTCGCAGTCGTACCAAGGCGCGGGCGCCAAGGCAGCGCCGCCACCGCCCCCACGGCGATGCGTCGTCTCCCGGGACGCATCCGCGCCCGACCCGACCCGGTCGTTCGAGCGGTTGACCGCCCACTCCTGGGACCGCTATCCGGTAAGCGTTCTCGCTGCAGTCGCACCATGCCAAGAGAGCACGAACGCCGGTCGCGGGCAGCCGAAGCTCTGCACGCGCTACTCCTCGAGGAGGCGCGTTGGCAGGCGGTCCTGGACACCTTGCGCGACGGCCTCGTGTCGATCGACGAGACCGGGCACATCACCCTGTTCAATCGCGCCGCCGAGGACATCTTCGGCTACGGCGCCGAGGAGCTGATCGGGCAGAAGGTGAACCTCCTGATGCCTCCTCCTTACTCTGAGGAGCACGACCGGTACATCGAGGCCTACCGCACGACGCGGGTGCCCCAGGCCATAGGCCGGATTCGCGAGGTGTGGGGACGGCGCAAGAGCGGAGAGATCTTCCCCCTCGAGCTGTCCGTCTCGGAGGTCGAGGTGGGCGGCGAGGTGCTCTTCTCGGCGGTGCTACGCGACGTGAGCGAGCGCCGGCGTACCGAGAGCGCGCTGCGACAGATGTCGAAGGTGTTCATGGACGCCGCCGACGCGATCATCATCAAGGACCTCGACGGCTATATCCTCGACTTGAACGCCGAGGCGGAGCGCGCCTACGGGTGGCGGCGCGACGAGCTCATCGGCAAGCACCTGAAGACGCTGATTCCTGCCGAGCGCCACGGCCTGGTCGACGAGTACCTCGAGCGCTGCCGCCACGGCGAGGATCTGCGCGGCGTCGAGAACCTACGCCGCGACAAGCAGGGCAACCTGCACCCGGTCCTGCTCACCTTCTCGCTTCTCAGCGGCGAGAACGGTGAGCCCGCTGCGATCGCCACCATCGCCAAGGACATGACCGAGCGCAAGCGCTCGGAGGCCGAGCGGCTCGAGCTGCTCAAGCACCTCCAGCAGCGCGAGCGACTCGCAGACATCGGCGCGATGACCGCCAAGGTCGCCCATGACCTGGGAAACCCCGTGGCCGGCGTGTCGATGGCCACACAGCGAATTCTGCGCCGCATCGCACGCACCCCGACCGAGCCGGTCGAGAGCGTGCGCCAAGCAGCCGAGCACATCGCCGATGCGGCGCGACGCCTCGAAGCGTTGATCGGCGAGTTCAAGGAGATCGCCCGCGGCCAGCAGCTCGATTTGAGCGAAGTGGATCTGGCCGCTCTGCTCGGAGAGATCTTCGCCCTCTGGGAGCCGCAGGCGGCGGCACGCGGCATCACGCTGAGTCTCGACGCGAGCCGTCACCTGCCCAGGATCAGGGCGGACGCGGACAAGCTTCGTCGTGTCTTCGACAACCTGGTGAAGAACGCCATCGAGGCGGTCGAGCACGGCCCGGGCCAGGTGCGCATCTCGACCAGCCTTCCCACGGATGGGAAGGTGCATGTCGCGGTCGGGGATTCGGGGCCAGGGATCGCGCCTGGGCTGGACGTCTTCGGCCTGTTCGAGACGACAAAGCCTCAAGGAACCGGGCTCGGCCTGCCCATCTGCAAGCAGATCGTCGATGCACACGGTGGTGGCATCCGGTTTGCGAACGGCGGCACGCAAGGAACCGTGTTCCATGTCGACCTGCCCATCGAGCAACCCAACCTGCGCTCGGATCCGCGTCCTCTTGGTGGATGACGACGAGACCTTCCGGGCGAGCCTGGCGGGCATCCTGCGCGACGATGGACACGACGTGCTCGACTTCCCCTCGCCGATCGAGATCCCGCCGCTCGCGGTACTGGGCGACGTCGGCGTCCTGATCACGGACTTCAGCATGCCCGGGCGCGACGGCCTCTCTCTGGCCGACGAGTTCCACGCCCTGCATCCCGGCGTGCCCGTGATCCTGGTGACGGCCTACCGCACCGCCACGGTGGAGAGGAACGCGGTCGATCGCGACTTCCTGTCGATCCTCACCAAGCCGCTCGAGTACGAAGCCCTGCACACGCTGCTGCACCGGCTGGCGAGTGCCGCGCCTGCACCCATCGGCCACTGACGCAGCGCGCGAGCCACGATGGCCTTCGCGGCGCCCGAGGCGGCGCCCGAAGCTTGCCGCTCTCCGCCCGACATAGTACGCCCCGCGCTGCCGTGCCGCTCTCCACCGAGACGCTGATGGACGTGTTTCGCCAGATGCGGCGGATCCGCGTCTTCGAGGAGAAGCTCGCCGAGCTGGTCGGCGCCGGGAGGCTGGCCGGCTTCCTGCACCTCTACGCCGGCGAGGAGGCCGTCGCCGTGGGCGTCTGCGCGCACCTCGAGGAGCGCGACTGGGTCACCTCGACGCACCGCGGCCACGGGCACGCGATCGCCAAGGGCGTGGCGCTGCGCCACATGATGGCCGAGCTCTTCGGACGGCGCACCGGCGTCTGCAATGGCAAGGGCGGCTCGATGCACATCGCCGACCTCGACCGCGGCATGCTCGGGGCCAACGGCATCGTCGGCGCGGGCATCCCGCTCGCGACGGGAGCTGCGCTCACCGCACAGATCAAGCACACCGGGGGCGTGGCCGTGGCCTTTTTCGGCGACGGCGCCTCCAACCAGGGGCAGTTCCACGAGGCACTGAACCTCGCCGCGGTGTGGAAGCTGCCGGTCGTATTCGTCGTCGAGAACAACCTCTACGGCGAGGCGACCCCGATGGAGTTCGTGACACCGGTGCGCGACATCGCCACACGAGCCGCCGCCTATGCCATGCCCGGCGTGATCGCCGACGGCATGGACTTCTTCGACGTCCACGGGAAGGCCGGCGACGCCGTGGCTCGTGCGCGGCGCGGCGACGGCCCCACGCTCCTCGAGTGCAAGACCTACCGCTACTTCGGCCACTACGTGGGCGACCCGCTCACCTACCGGACCCGGGAAGAAGCCGACGACTGGCGCCAGAACCGCGACCCGCTGGTGCGCTTCGAGGAGCGCACCGTGGGCGAGGGCCTAGTCGAGTCCGGCAACCTTCGGCGCATCGAGGACGAGGTCGCCCGCGAGGTCGACGACGCCGTGAACGCGGCTGAGCAGGCGCCGCTTCCCGGCCCCGAGGACGTGCTCGCCGACGTCTACGCCGCCGAGCGGCGCAGGTGAGGAGCTCGTGACGGCTCGGGCGCAGGACGAGGCGGCGGAGCGCCTCTCGGGGTGACGACGATGGCGCGCGAGCTTCCGATGGTGGCCGCGATCAACGAGGCCCTGCACATTGCCATGGAGAGCGATCCGGAGGTCATCGTCCTGGGCGAGGACGTGGCCGGCGGCGGCGGGCGCAAGGACCAGGGCATCGAGGAGGCCTGGGGCGGGATCATGGGCGCAACGCGTGGCCTCTACACCCGCTTCGGCGCCGAGCGCGTGCGCGACACGCCGATCAGCGAGATGGGCTTCCTCGGCGCCGCGGTCGGAGCTGCCGCGACCGGGCTGCGGCCAGTCGCGGAGATCATGTTCATCGACTTCCTCGGCGTCTGCCTCGACCCGCTGCTCAACCAGGCGGCGAAGCTGCGCTACATGTTCGGCGGCAAGGCGCGAGTGCCGCTCACCGTGCGAACTTCTGTCGGGGCGGGATTGCGCTCGGCCGCCCAGCACTCCCAATCGCTCTACTGGATGACCACCGGGATCCCCGGCCTGAAGACCGTGATCCCGTCGAACCCGGCGGACGCCAAAGGCCTGCTGCTCGCCGCGATCCGCGACGACAGCCCGGTGGTGTTCTGCGAGCCCAAGTGGCTCATGTTCCTCTCCGGCGAGGTCCCCGAGGGCGACTACGAGGTCCCGCTCGGCCAGGCGAAGCTGGTACGTGAGGGCGCCGACGTCTCGCTGGTCGGCTTCGGTCGCACCGTGCAGACCGCGCTCGACGCGGCGGCCACGCTCGCACAGGACGGGATCTCCGCCGACGTGCTCGACCTGCGCTCGCTCGAGCCGCTCGACGAGGGAGCAATCCTGGCGACCCTCGAGAAGACCGGGCGCCTGGTGGTGATCGACGAGGCACCACCGCGCTGCGGTATCGCCAGCGACGTCGCCTCGCTGTGCGTCGATCGCGGCTTCGACCTGCTCGACGCGCCGGTGAAGAAGGTGACGGCGCCGTTCGCGCCGGTTCCCTTCAGCCCCACCCTCGAGGACGCGTACGTGCCCACGGCCGAGCGAGTCGTGGCGGCCGTCCGCGAGCTCCTCTGAGCGCCGTCCCCGCCGTGTCTCGCGCCACGCCCATCGCGATGCCCAGGTTGGGCATGACGATGCGCGAGGGCAAGGTCGTCGCCTGGCCGCGCGCCGTGGGGGCACCTCTCGAGAAGGGCGAGACCGTCGTGGTCATCGAATCGGAAAAGGCCGAATTCGAGGTCGAGGCGGCCGCCCAGGGCGTGCTGCGCGCGGTGTTCGTCGAGGCCGGCCAAGTGGTGCCTTGCGGCACCCTGCTCGGCGCGATCACCCCGACGGCCGACCAGCCGTTCGACGCGCTGGCGTTTCGTCGCGAGGCGCCCCGAGCCGAGGCACCGCCAGCCAGCCGCGCCACACATCCTGGTGCCGGCGGGGCGAAGGCGCAGCCGGCCCAGGCTGCAGCCACACGCGCGCATCGCAGCGGCGCCGGCCTGCTCACTCCGGCCGCGCGATCCCTGGCCCGTCAGCTGGGCATCGACCCCGCACAGGTGCCCGGAACCGGTCCCGGCGGCCGGGTCACGCGCGAGGACGTGGCGGCGTGGGCAGAGCGGCGCCGCGATCTGGTACCCGTCGCCGGCGGGGTTGCGCTCGAGGTGCCACGGGAAGGCAGCGGCGAGCCCGTCGTCCTCCTCCCCGGCTTCGGCACGGACGTCGCCGCATTCGCCCGGCAGACCCCGGTGCTTGCCGAGCGATTCCGGGTGCTGGGCGTGAACCCGCGCGGCGTGGGCGGCTCGGACGCGCCGCAGACCGAGCACTACGACGTTGCCGTCGCCGCGGCCGACGTCGTGGCGGTGCTCGCCTCCCTCGCCGAAGGCTCGGCGGGCGGCGCCGCGCCAGCAGCCCACGTCGTCGGTGCGAGCCTGGGCGCCGCGGTGGCAATCGAGCTCGCCATCGCACACCCCGAGCGCGTCCGCTCGCTCACCCTGATCACCCCGTTCGTCGTCGCCAACGCCCGGCTCCTGGCCGTGCTCGACGCGTGGTGCCACCTCGCCGCCGAGGCGAGCCCCGATTCGTTGGCCCGGGCCCTCCTGCCGTGGCTCTTCTCGGGCACGCTGCTCGGCGACGCTCGGGCGACCGAGCGCACCACTCGCGGTCTCGCCGAGATCGCATCCCGCGTGCCTGCGACGACGCTCGAGCGCAGCGCCGCCGGGCTGCGCCGCTGGTCGGGGAGGCGCGCCACCGAGCTCGCTCGCATCGGCGTGCCGACGCTGGTGGTCGCCGGCGCCGACGACCTGCTCACGCCGGGAGCCCGGGGGATCGCCGACGCCATCCCCGGTGCCGGCTGCCTGGTGGTCCCCGATGCGGGTCACGCAGTCGCCCTCGAGGCGCCCGATGCGGTGAATACGGCTCTCCTCGAGCACCTCACGCGCAGTACTTGACGAGCCTGCGTCGCGCGTGCGGACCGGCACGCATCGCTGATCCCGGGCCTTTCGCGATCCGAGCGATCCGGCCTGCGCCGGCACGCGTGAGCGCTGGTGCCTACTGCCAGTCCGAGCGGCGCCACCGCGCCAGCCAATCGACCGCGTCGCGCGCGCGCTCGCGCGTGTTGTCCTGGCAGTGCACCGGCTCCCCCGTGTTCCACACCACGGCGCGCTCGGCGGGAGTGCGCGCGGCCAGGGTGTTGGCCAGGGGTGCCGTGATCGCTTCCGTAGTCGCGGTGTCGTTCACCGAGTAGGCCAGATAGATGGGCGTCGCGATGCCTTGCACCGCGAGCTGCCTGCCCAGGCTCTGCTCGCCGGCCCGCGCGAGGCCCCCGTAGTGTCCCAGGTAGAAGTCCTCGAGCACCTGCTGGTACCCGGGGATGCCGGACATCAGATCGAAAATCGCGGGTGGGTCCTCCTGGAAACCGGGCAGGTAATCGGCCGGGCTGTCGATGCCGCTCGCCGCGGTGGCCTGCGCATCGTGCAGCAGGAGCTGCGCGGTACGCTGCCCTCCCCCGCTGCAGCCGAAGGAGTACTCGCGCTCGCCGTCGTGGGCGTAGCGCCTCCGGAACCAGTCCCAGGATTCGCGGTCCATCACGCGCCCCGGTGCGCGGTCAAGCCAATGCGAGGGCGTCGACTTGGCCCTTGGCTGCCGAACCCGAGACAGCAAAGGCCTGCAGCTTCTCTGCGCTGGGGTGTCCCTCGCTCTCGGCTCCATCCGGAGCACGGACGCGAAGGGCCGGGCGCGTAGAGCATCGACGCCGTGGCCGCAAGCCCATCCGATCCGCCGCTCGCTTGCTCCGCCGCGAGCGGCAGGCGACAACCACCACAGCGGGCCATGGCGCCGCGGAGGGACGGGAACATGGACCAGCTCGAAGGCAAGCGAATTCTGATCACCGGCGCGGGCGGGCAGGTGGCCTTCCCCGTCGCGTGCGCCCTGGCACGGCACAACGAGGTGTTCGGCCTGGCGCGATTCACCAACCCGGCGGACCGCGGGCGGCTCGAGGCAGCCGGCGTGCGCTGCGTCGCCGCCGAGCTGGGCTCGGGCCCGCTCGACGCCGTGCCCGAGGACCTCGACTACGTCCTCAACTTCGCCGTCTCCAAGGGTTTCGATCCCGACTTCGACCGCGACATCACCGCGAACGCCGTCGGCGTGGGACGTCTGATGTCGCGCTGCCGGCGCGCCCGCGCCCTCCTGCACTGCTCGTCGACCGGCGTCTACCGGCCCGACGGCCAGCGGCGTTTCCGCGAGACCGACGCCCTGGGCGACAGCCACCACGGCTTCCTGCCGACCTACAGCATCGCCAAGATCTCGGCCGAGGCGGTGGCCCGGTTCGCCGCCGTCGAGTTCGGCCTGCCGACCGTGATCGCACGGCTCAACGTGCCCTACGGCGACAACGGCGGCTGGCCCGCGATGCACCTGGACTGGATGCTCGCGGGGTCGCAGATCCCCATCCATCCCGAGCGTCCCAACCTCTACAACCCGATCCACGACGACGACATCCTCGCCAAGCTTCCCCGCCTGCTGGCCATCGCCTCGGTGCCGGTGACCATCGTCAACTGGGGGGGCGTCGAGGAGGTGTCGCTCGAGGAGTGGTGCGAGTACCTGGGCGGGCTGGTCGGTGTGAAGCCGCAGCTCGTCGAGAACGATCGCACGATCCCCAGCGTGGCCATCGACACGACCCGCATGCTCGAGCTCATCGGCCCCACCCAGGTCGCCTGGCGCGATGGGATGCGCCGCATGGTCGAGGCGCGGCACCCCGAGCGCCTGCGCCGCGGCTGAGCGAGCTGGCGCCCGCGCGGCGGTCGGCCCTCACGGTGAGCTCCGGGCGGCCGGGTCGAGCGCGCTCAGGCGCCGGACATCTCGACGACGATGCGCTGCGGGTCGCCGCGGTGGCTGCGCAGCATCTCGAGGCCCTCGGCGGCCCGATCGAGCGGGAGTCGGTGCGAGATGCAGGACTCGATGTCGATCGAGCCCGCGGCCTGAAGGCGATAGATCTCCTCGAGATCCTCCTTGTGCGAGCCGAAGCTGCCGATCACCGACAGCTCGGTCAAGGCGAACAGCGCCTGCGGGAGCTCGATGCGCGGCGGCGACATCCCCACCCCGACGACCAGCACGCGCCCGCCGGGCCGCACCGCGTTCACCGCCGCGGCCACCAGGTCGGCATCGCCGACGCACTCGACGACCACGTCGGCGCCGCCGCCCGTCGCCTCGCGGATCGCGCCAGCGGGGCTCTCGCCCGACGCGACCCGGATCGCCTCGCTCGCCCCGCTGCACGTCGCGCGCTCGAGTGCCGCGGCCGACAGGTCGACCGCGACCACCTGCTCGGCACCGAGCAGACGCGCCATGCGTACCGCCTGCCCACCGACCCCGCCGACGCCGATCACTGCGACCCGCTCGCCCCGGCGCAGCCGCGCGCGGCAGGCCAGGGCGTGATAGGGCGTCGCCACGCAGTCCGTGGCGACCGCGGCGGCCGCCAGGGAGACTCCCTCGGGGACGCGCACCAGGGAGTCGGCCGGCACGCGCACCGCATCGGCCAGCGCACCGTCGATGTGCAGGCCGGGCGCGACGAGCGTCGGGCAGCAATTGGGGTGGCCCGCGCTACACACTCGGCAGCGCCCACAGCCGCCACCCAGGTGCATGGCCACGCGATCGCCCGGGGCAAAGTCGCGCACCTCGGCGCCGACCGCCTCGACCACCCCGGCCGGCTCGTGGCCGAGCGTGATCGGCAGTCCGGCCGGCACGGGCATCCCCTCGAGGAAGTGAACGTCGGAGCCGCACAAGCCGCACGCCGCCATGCGGACTATGGCATCGCCCGGACCCGGCACCGGCCAGGGGATCTCGTCGATCCGCACACTCAAGTCGCCGTGCAGCCGCACCGCGCGCATCGATCGCTCACCCGCCATTCGCTCGCCTCCTGCTCCGCCGCGCCGAGAGGGCGCTTGCCGCCACCTACGCCGCCCCCGGCCTCCGGGTCAACTGCGGGAGTGCCGAACGGCCCACGCTTCTGCCCGACCGGACGCGGCAGTCACCCGAGCACACCATCGCCGTGCCCGATCCGTCCGCGAGCACCCACGGCGCAAGGCGACCGTCGGTGCACCCTCGGCGCATCTGGACCCCCGAGGCGCTGCGTGACACCCTTCGCCAGCGGGCTGCGCTCCCGCGCGAGAGGCGAGAACGAAGGCTGCCATGGCGACCGTGCTGATCACCGGAGCGACCGGCTTCATCGGCGGCCACCTCGTGCGGGCCAACCTCGAGCGCGGCCACTCGGTTCGCGCCCTGGTCCTGCCCGGCGACCCCGGCGGGCCGGCGCTGGCGCCGCACGGCGTCGGGCTCTGCCCGGGGGACGTGCGCGACTTTGTAGCGGTACGAGCGGCCGTCGACGGAGTGGACGTGATCTTCCACTGCGCCGCCGTGGTCAGCGATTGGGCGCCCCGCGAGCGGTTCGCCGAGGTGACCGTCGGCGGCGCGGAGAACGTCGCTCGCGCCGCCGCCGAGGCGCGTGTCGCGCGACTGGTCGACATCAGCACCAACGACGTCTTCGGGCTCGACGAGTCGCGCATCCTGGACGAGAGCTGTCCGCTGCGCCCCTGGGGCGAGCCCTACCCCGATGCCAAGATCGCCGCCGAGAGCGTCATGTGGCGCTACCACCGCGAGCGCCGGGTGCCGGTGACCATGGTCTACCCCTGCTGGGTCTACGGCCCTGGCGACCGCACCTTCGTGCCGCTGCTCGCCGACGCGATCGTCAAGCACGAGCTGGTCTTCTGGCGGCGCGACGTCCTGGTCTGGCCGACCTACGTCGACAACCTGGTCGACCTGCTGCTCACCATCGCCGTCGACGATCGCGCCGTCGGCAACGGCTACCTGGTGCACGACGGCGAGTCGACCACCCTCCAGGCGTTCTGCGCGCACTTGGCCCAGGCCCTGGGCGTCCCGCCGATCACGCGACGGGTGCCCTACGCCGTCGCCTTCGCGGCCGCGCTGCTCCTCGAAACCGCAGCCCGCGCCCTGCGGCGCGAGACTCGTCCGCTGCTCACCACCTACACCGTCGCGAACCTGGGCTCGCGCCTGCGCTTCTCCATCGCCAAGGCGGAGCGGGAGCTCGGCTGGCGCCCGCGCGTGTCGCACGCCGAGGGCCTGGCGCGCACGCTCGAGTGGCTCGCCACGCTGGACCGCGATGCCCTCAAGCAGAAGTGAGACTTCCCTGGAGCGATCGGCGATGAAATCCTGGAGTGGAAAGCGCGTCTACCTCACCGGTGCCTCGGCCGGGATCGGGCTCTCGGCCGCCAAGCTGCTCGCCTCGCGCGGGGCCGATCTCCTGCTGCTCGCACGCCGTGCGGCACCACTGGCGCACGCCGCCGACCAGGTGCGCGCCGCGCGCTCCGACCAGCGCCAGAGCGTCGAGTGGCGAACGCTCGACGTCGCTCGACACGAGGCGGTGGACGAGACGCTGGGCGACGCGGTGCGCGAGCTCGGCCCGCCCGACGTGCTGATCAACTGCGCCGGCCGCGCCATCCCGCGGCGCTTCGAGGACGTGCCCCGGGCGCAGCTCGAGGAGACGATGAGCGTCAACCTGTACGGCGCCTGGAACACCGTGACCACCCTGCTGCCGGCGATGCGCGAGCGCGGCGGCCACATCGTCAACGTCTCGTCCATCGCCGGCTTCCTGGGCGTCTTCGGCTACACCGATTACTGCGCCTCGAAGTTCGCCCTGATCGGATTCTCCGAAGCGCTGCGCTGTGAGCTTCGGCCATACGGCATCGCGGTCTCCGTGCTCTGCCCGCCCGACACCGACACGCCGGGCCTCGCCGAGGAGAACCGCACCAAGCCCGAGGAGACCGTGGCGATCTCGGCCGGCGCCAGGCTGATGCAGCCCGACGACGTGGCCCGAGCGATGCTGCGCGGCATGGAGCGCAGGAAGTTCCTCATCGTCCCCGGCCTCGCCGGGCGCCTGGCCCGGGTTCTGAACGCGCTGGCCCCAGGACTCGTGGAACGCATCGTCGATCGCACGGTACGCCAGGTGCAGCTCCGACGCGCGACGACGAGCACCCGCCAGGCAGGCCGCACATGAGCCGCGACGTTCGCGCTCGCGGTCCTGCCACGCTCGCGATCGCCACCGCGCTCGGCATCGCTGCCTTCTGGATCGCCTTCTTCACCATCGGCTTGGCGCCGCAGGGTGCGCCGGCCTGCTACCTCGCCTTCGAGCGTGCCTTCCCCCTGCCCGATGCCGCCCTGGCCGCGGCCCTGCTGGCTGCGGGGATCTCGCTGCGTCGCGGCCGCCCGCAGGGGTACGCGCTCGGCCTGGCCGCCGCCGGAGGCCTGGTCTTCCTCGGCCTGCTCGATGCGTCCTTCAACCTCCAGCAGGGGATCTACGCCCTGTCGTCGGGCGACTTGCTGACCAACGCGGCGATCAACCTGTGGTGCGTAGGGCTCGGGCTCTGGCTCATCGCGCGCCTGGGGCGAGCGCTTGTAGACCCCACGGCGGCGACGCGTTCACCAGCACGCCCGCGCGACACTTCATCTTGACCTGGCGAAACTCCACGCCCGGCGCGTGTGCGGTCAAGGTGTACTCGCCGGGCGGCACCTGGACGAAGACCACGCCCCCGTCGTCGCTCGTCTCGGAGAGGGAGCGGTCGGGGACGACGCTCGAGTTGAAGTAGATCGGACCGTGGTCGGGCGACAGCGGCGGCTCGATCGTCACGGTCGCACCCGCTTCGCCGTGCGCCCCCGGATCGTAGAGCGACTTGCCGACGCGGGTCACCGTGGTGGGCATCTGGCAGGCGTGCTCCTCGTCGGGCGTGATGCCGAGGACCGCGGCGAATGCCGCGTACACGTCGTGCGTGACGGCCTGGAAGGTGAGGCGCTCGATGCCCCCCTCGGGCACGACGTGCGTTCCGGTCTGGATCAAGTGGTAGTCGGGGTGCTCGAGGACGAGCGTCACCTCGGAGCCGACCTCGAGGCCTTCGAACGCGAAGCGCCCGTCGGCCCCGGTGGTCAGGCGCCGCTCCGGGTGCTCGAGGATCCAGATCTCGGCCCCCTCGACGCGCCCGTCCGGACCGCCGTTGAACGGGATGGCATCGCCACTCACCGAGGCGAGCTGCACCGAATCCTCGCCGTCACCGTCGCCACAGCCCGCCAGAGCGATCGCCACGATCGCCGCGAGCACCACGAGCCGTCCTGAACGCATCGGGGATCCCTTTCCTGCTTCTGCTCTTCGTCTGGAGTGCGGCGCGCGGCCCTGCGGCCAGACCGCACTACCGGGCACAGTCGACTCAGAATCGCCGTCCGCCGCCCGCTCGTCAATGATCCCGTCGGCTCTACTGCGAGGCCGACACCCTCCTCCTTCCGCACCCCGGCCGAACCCGTCGACGGTCGCCGCCCCCGAGGCCGACTGCGCTCCGCGTGCGGCGTCGCCGCCTACCTGCGAGATCAGTCCATACACGGGCCGCGCTCGAGTCGCCGTGCCGGTGTCGCCGTACCGGTCGACACGGGTCCCCATGCCTGTCAGGCTGAAAGAGCACGAGCGGCTCCGGGCGAACGCCGATTTGCGGCCTTCGCCCCCCGACCACAGCATGCCGCCCGAGGGCGGCGACACGACGAGAGGAGAGGAAGACGATGAACAGGCTCCTGCTTGCTGCAATCGCCACAGCGGCTGCGGCTGGGCTCACCAGCTGCGCCGCCAAGGCCACGCCCGCAGCTCCGGCCGCCGCCGGCCTGGCACCGGCACCGGCCGCACCGGCCAGCGACCCGGTGGTTGCCGAGGCGGCGGCGGTGACCGCCACCGCGACGGTCGAGAAGATCGATCAGAAGACCCGCATGGTGACGCTGCGCGGCCCGGAGGGTAGGTCGACCACCTTCCGGGTCGACGATCGCGTGAAAAACCTGCCGCAGGTGAAGAAGGGGGACGAGGTCGTCGCGACCTTCTATGAGTCCATCGCCGTGCGGCTCGAGAAGCCCGGCGAGGGTCAGCCCGGGGCCGCCGTCGCAACCGAGGTGAGCACCGCCGCGCCCGGCCAGAAGCCTGCCGGCGTCGGCGCGAGCACCGTCTCCGTGACCGCCACGATCAGCGCCATCGACACCGCGAAGTCGACCATTACGCTGACCGGCCCGGAGGGGAAGTCGATCACGCTCAAGGTCCGCGATCCCCAGCACCTGACCAAGGTCAAGACTGGCGACCTCCTGCAGATCACCTACACCGAGGCGGTGGCCATCGCCGTGGAGAAGCCGGCCAAGAACAAGAAGTGAGCGGGTGCTCCGCGCCGGGGCTCGAGGGAGACCCGAGCCCCGGCGCGGGAGAGCCTGCTACTTCGCCGTCGAAACCTGCCCGCCAGGCGCGGCCGCCTTGGCCTGATCCATCGCCGTCTTCCAGACGAACATCCGCACCGGATCGACGTCCTCGGGCTTCAAGTCCGGGACGATCATCTTGGTCTTGGGGTCGAGCTTGCGGGGGTCGGTGATCCACTGCTTGGCCCAGTTGAAGTCGACGCGATCGGGCACGCGAATCAGGTCGGGCCCCTGCTGGCTGGCGAGCGGGGTCTCGACGACCTTGCCCAGGGAGTGACACTGCGAGCAGCGCAGCACGAACATGTTCTTGCCTTGCTCGAGCTTGTCGGCCGGGAAGGTCGCCGGATCGGGCTTCTCGAACTTCTCCGGCCGGTTGCCCACCTTGGCGATGTACTTCGCCATCACGTCGGCCTCTTGGTCGGAGAGGCCGAGGTGCGGCATGCGCCACTGCCGCCAGGGGTAGATCTTGCCCGCGTTGCGCGGCGCCTTGAGGAAGGTGCGCACCCACTCCGGATTCAGCTTCTGCCCGACCAGCTTGAAGGAGGGGCCAACTTCGCCCCCTTTACCGTCGTCGAGCACGTGGCAGCCCCGGCAGCTGTACTTCTCCGCGACCATGCGCCCGGCCTCCATCGGATCGGCCGGCAGGGGCTTGGGCGCGGGTGGATCCTTGAGCGTCAGCACGTAGTCGACCACCGCCCAGCGATCGGCCGGCTCGAGCACGTCGGCGAACTGCGGCATCGGCGTGCCGTTCATTCCGGTGGTCAAGCGATAGAAGAGATCGGCGCGGTCGCCGCCGCCGCGGAACTGACCGTCGGTGAAGTTGCGCGGCGCCACCGGGCGCCCCTCGCTGTCCTTCATCTCCTTGGCCGTCGGGCCGTCGCCCTTGCCGGTCTCGCCGTGGCAGTTGGCGCATCCCGCGTCTTTGTAGAGCTCCTTGCCCTTGGCGAGCTGCTCGGGCGATGCCTTGGGCGCGCTCGCCGCGTCGACCTGGATCGCCTCGGGCTCGGGCTCTTCGAGCAGGTCGGCGGTCTTGAGCACGTACGCGGCGATCTTCTTGCGGTCCGCCTCGCTCAAGTACGAGAACGACGGCATCGCCGTTCCGGGAATGCCACGCTCGATGGTGCGCAGGACGTCGGCCGTGGCCGGCGGCTTGCCGTCGGGCGTGGTGCGTAGCTTGAACGGCTCCGCGGTGAAGTTGCGCGGCTTGGGGTCGACGTAGTCGGCCGCGGGTCCCTTTCCATCGCCGCGGTCGCCGTGACAGGCCGAGCACTCCTGGATGTAGATCTGCTTGCCTGCCGAGGCCTCGGCGAGGGTCACGGGACGGTCCTCGGCGGCGGCCCGACCGGCCACCAGACCCAGGGCTAGAACAGCAACGAGCGCGCGAAAGTTTCTCATAGCCGTGACTTTCTAAAGGTTTCGCGGTGGAGTGCCCTGACCGGCGCCAGCAAGGGACCTGCGCTTTCTCATGGGGGGGCGGCAGCGCCCTCGCCGCCGTCCGCGGGTTTTCCAGCAGCGGGCGACGGCCGGATCAGCTCCTCGAGTGGCACGATCTCGCCGCGCCGCTCGGCGACGAACGCCTGCGCCGCCGCCGGCTCGGCAAAGGCCACGATGCCGTAGCCCATCGGCGTGGCCACGGTCGATCCGCGCACCAGCGTCGCGGTGAGCAGCGGCACGAGCTCGCCATTGCGGTGGTCCTCGACCCAGGCCTCGGGCACCTCGCCCCGCTGCGCCTTCATCGCCTGGAGCATGCAGCCGATGTCGTCGTACTTGCTCAGCACGCCCTTGCGGTCGCGCAGCTCACCGGCGAAGCCGGGCTGGCTCAAGTGCATGCGACACTGCGCGCACACGTCGCGCCCGTAGGCGATCGGCTCGGGCCCGCTTCGCTCCTGGGGCCAAAAGACCACGCCGAGTACGACCGCGAGCAGCACGACGGCGAGGATCGCTCCGAGCGCCTTCACATGATCACCGCCTTGCGAAACAGGGCGTAGCCGAAGCCGAGGGTCGCCGCAGCCGTCGCGACCAACGTGCCTACCAGGAGCGCGACCAGTCCGACGACGCCGAGCTGATCGACACCGAAGACCCCGACCGGCCCCAGCACCTCGATGCGGTCAGAGAGCGCCAGCGTGCCGAGCACGCGAGCCTGCTGCACCGGATTGAGCAGGGCCAGCGCGAAGACCTGCCCAGGGCTCAGGTTGCGCGCCACGGTGAGGCCGATGGTGCCCAGGTCCGAGACGTAGACCAGCAGCAGCCACGCCGAAAAGGCTGCGCCGACGACGCGCGCTCGCGAGCGCAAACCGACGGACAGCGCCGTGCCGATGCCGAGCGTCGCCGCAGCGAGAAGCAGCGTCAGGCCGACCAAGCCGGCGAACGCGCTCACGTCACCACCTCCAGCCGTCCAGCCGACGATCACGCCAGTGGCTCCGAAGCCGACGAAGATCGACGCCGCCACGGCCGCGAGCAGGCCGAGGTACTTGCCGGTGTAGACCTCGAGGCGCGTCACCGGCTGGGCGAGCAACAGAGCCAGCGACTGATCCTCGAGCTCTCCGGCAATCGACAGCCCACCGAGCGTCAGGGTGATCAGCGGCACGAAGACCAGCGCGAGGTTGAGCAGGCTCGCCGTGGTCCGGTCGAAGCCCGCAAGCCCCGAGCGCTGCGCGCCGGCCAAGCCCAGCATCGACAGGCCGAGCGACAGCACCAGAAAGCAGGCCGCCGCGAGCACGAACCAGCGGCTGCGCATCGCCTCGCGCAGCTCGCGCGCGGCGACCAGCCCCGTCGCCCAGGGCCTCATCGCCGCTCCAGTCGAGGGCCGAGGTGCACGACGCGGGCCTGCCGCTCCGCACCGTGGTCCTCGGGCTCCGCGGCGGAGCTTCCAACCACGCGGCCGCCGTCCAAGCGCACCACCCGATCGGTCAGCGACTCGACTTCCTCGCTGCGGTGCGAGGCGAGCAGCAGCGTGTGGCCCGCGCCTCGCAGCCGGCGCACCAAGTCGAAGAAGGTGCTCTGTCCCGCCTGATCGAGGCTCGCGCTGGGCTCGTCGAGCAGCAGCACCGGTGGATCGCCGAGCAGCGCCACGGCGATCGCCAGACGTTGCTGCATGCCGCCGGAGAACGTGCGCACCCGGTCGTGGGCGTTCGCCTCCAGCCCGACCTCGCGCAGCGCTCCGGCGACGTGCTCGCGCGAGATCCCGCGCAGGCGCGCTGCGAAGGCCACCACCTCCGCGGCCCGCGCACGACGTCGTGGCCATCGATCGTCGCCCGCCCGGTGAACGGGACGAGCCCCAGGAGGCAGCGCAGGAGGCTGGTCTTGCCCGAGCCGTTGGGCCCGACCAGCGCCACTGCCTCGCCACGCGCGACCTCGAAGGAAACCCCATCGAGAATTCGCCGCTCGTCGATGGTCAGCTCGAGATCCCGCCCCCTGATCAAGCGAGCGCCCTTCGTGCGCCCAGCATCGCTCCTGCGGCGAGCGCCAAGAGGGCCAGGCCCGCCAGGGCGAGCCGTCCACCTCCGCGACCCTCGTCGCGGCTCTCCGTCCAGATGGTCAGCACCGGGTGCACGAGTGGGTGGGCGTCGGCGAGCTTGGGCCGTGGGGCAAAGATGGGGAACAGCCGCGCCGCCAGATCGATCGCCTCGGCGCCGGGCGTGCCGTCGAAGAAGCCCAGGACCGGTTGACGCTCGGCGAGCGCCTCGTAGGTGTTCTCCATCCGGAATGGCAGGTCGGAGACGCCGTCGCGGTCGGCATCGTAGACCACCGCATCGCTCCAGTAGTTGCCGCGACCATCGACCGACCAGGCGTTGCCGTCCGCAGTACCGCTGCCCAGCACCTGAACCTGCGCGCGGTTGCCGACGAACGAGTTCTCCCAGAACTGGATTCGCTGCGAGAGCGGCTGCACCGCCACGCCGACCTCGTTGCGGGCGATCAGATTGCCGCGCACCACCACCCACCCGTCGCGGGCCTGCGGCGCACCGTCGAAGAACATCCCGGTCGCGTTGTGAATGAAGCGGTTGCCGACGATGGCGACGTCGTCGGCGTCCTTGAGCAGCAAGCCGTACGCCGCCGGGCCGTCCGAGAAGGAGAAGGCGTTCTCGGTGAGCTCGATCCCCCGGCTGTACATGATCGCGGCGCCGATCTGGTCGTCCTCGAAGCGGTTGCGCCGGAAGACGTTGTCGTTCGAGTACATGTAGTGCAGGCCGTAGCGGCTGGTGCGCACGACGTTGTCCTCGGCCGTGGTGTTGGCCGAGTACCAGACGATCACGTCGCGGCTGCGCTCGACCAGGTTGCGCTCGAGCCGACAGCCGCTCGAGTACCAGAGGCGGATGCCGTCGCCCCGGCGCGCGTGCGGCAGGTCCTTGCCGACCACGGTGGAGCCCTCGATCAGGCAGCGATCTCCCTGCACGACGAAGATACCGAACAGCGTGTCCTCGACTCGTGTGTCGACGATGCGCACGTCGGATGCGTGGTCGATGCGGATTCCCGAGTCCTCGTAGAGGTAGTTGTCTCCGCTGTTGCGCAGCGTGAGACCACGCACCTCCGCGCCCGAGGCCGAGATGCGCAGCAGCGTCCCCGTTCCCTCGCCGTCGATGACCGCCCCGGGTCGGCCCTCGAGGCGGACGGCCTTGTCGAGCGTCAGGTGCTCACGATGGACGCCGGGCGGCACGACCACCGTGTCGCCGTCGCGCGCCCGTGCCAGGGCGGCCGCGATGCTCGCCGCTTCCCCCTCTCCCGTCCCCACGCCGAGCGTGGCGGCGTGCGCCGGGCGGCCACAGGCCGCGAGCAGGCCGGCAGCGGTGAGGGCAGCCACCACGCGCCAGCGGCGCAGGCGCGCCGGCACGGGGAGGGGTGCGGCGAAGATCAGGCCGATGGAGAGCAGGCCGGCCATGAGGTCGATGTAGAAGCCGGCACCGAGCTCGGTGTCGACCTTGAACTGCCCGAGCTCGTACTCGCCGACCAGCTTCGGCTCGATGTCGGTGACGGTGAGGCTCAACGCCGCCGCGGGGTCGCGCTGGTTCATCGCCCGATCCATCCAGAACTTCAGATCGATCGGCAGGATCACGGGCATGACGAGCACCGGCATCACGCCCAGCAGCCGCAGCCAACGCGGCCTCAGCCACGGTGTCACCAGCGTGCAAAGCAGCGCTCCGAGCAAGCCTACGGGGGCCAGCGCGCGCTCGATCTTGGCCAGCGACGTCATCGACTGGATGCCGACGTAGTGGCCGAGGAGATCGACCTCCTTCACGTCACCCTCGACCGTGCGCGGTCCGATCTCGACGACCAGCACGCGCTGCCCGTACTGCGGCGCCGTCGACTTCATCACCCACCACGGAAGGAACCACGCGCCGAGCAAGGCCGCAGCGGTGACCAGCGCGATGGTCAGGCTCGCGACCCAGTCGGCTCGCGAGCCCGCCGGGGGGCGCTCCGCAGCTGGCGCCGTGGGGCGCCCCCCTCTTGGGTTGTCGTCAGTGGACTCCACCATCGTTTGCTTCTAGCACCTACTTCTTGGGCTCGACCAGCAGGAAGCCGGTGAACTCCATGTGCAGCGCCGAGCAGAACTCGGTGCAGTAGTACGGGTATACGCCCGGCTTGCTGGCGACGAACTTGGTGCGCTCGGTCGCCCCTGGGTCGATGGACAGGTTGATGTTGTAGCCGTGCACGCCGAAGCCGTGCGTCGCGTCCTGCGCCGTCTCGACGTTGGTCCAGTTGAACTCGACCGTGTCGCCCTGCTTCACGCGGACGATGTCCGGCGTGTAGTGCGAGCGCACCACCGTGCCGTTCACAGTCACCTTGTTGCCATCGCGCTTGATCGACTCCTTGCCCTGCTCGGTCGCGAAGTCCGACTTCTTCATCGTGATCGGGTCGAAGCCGGTCTCCGGGTAGACCGTCCATGCCTGGAGCAGATCGGTCGGGATCATCATCGAGTTGTGCGGCTCGCCGATGGTCGGCGTGTCGGAGAGGACCTTCATCTTCTCACCCGTGATGTCGATCAGCTGCAGGTTCTGCGGGTGCAGCGGTCCGACGGGTGGGAAGCGGTCCACTGCCCACTTGTTCAGCGCCACGACGTACTTGCCCCAGGGCTTCTTGGTGTTCGAGCCGGGCGCCTGGAGGTGGCCGATGTTGTAGTGCACCTGCACCTTGTCCACCACCTTCCACGCCTTCTCGGGCGGGTTGTAGGGCGGGCCCAGGGTATACTTCACCACCGTCGAGTCGAGGAAGTGCGAGGTGTAGCCGTTCCCCTTGTCGTCGAACACGCTGTGCAGCGGGCCCAGACCGGTCGGGATGTGCGCCTCGAGAACCGCGTCGTACTTGAGGATCGGCACGCCGAAGGGATCCTTGCCCTCGAAGTTCTTCTCGGCGATCGCCTTCTTGATCTTCTCCACCGAGTAGGCGCTGACGTGCGGGTCGAGCTTGCCCGCCACGATCACGTACTCGCCGCCGGGCACGAGGTCGTTGCCGTGAGGGCTCTTCGACTCGCCGGCGAAGTAGATCAGGCCCTCGGCGATCGCCGTGTTGAGCGGAATCACCTTGATGCCGTTGACCATCTTCGCCTTCGAAGCGTCCTTGGCAACCTCGGCGGCCTTCTTCCACTCGATGATGTGCATGTAGTCCATCTCACGCTGCGAAGCACCGACCTCCATCGGCGGCTTGCCCTCGAGCGTGCCGCCGGTGGCCATCTCGGTGTTCATCGAGTTGCAGAAGAACAGGCCCTCCGATGGGCCGCGACCGAGAATCGAGAGATCCTGGAAGTAGGGCGGCAGCTCGATCTCGAAGGACTCCTCCGGCACGATCTTGCCCGCCTTGCGGTCGAACTTGAGCACCGCGAGCAAGCCCTTGTACTTCGACTGGTAGTCCTCGATCGGCGCGTAGTTGTTTGGCTCGTTGAACGGCGTGGGGAAGAACGTGCTGACCAGGATGTACTCGCTGTTGTCGCTGAAGAGCCCGTGGTGATCCGAGTTCATGTTCGGGATCTTATAGATGCTCTTCGTCTTGAAGTCGCGCAGCGAGGCGATCGCCACGCGGCCGGCGCTCTTGTCGGTGCCCATCACCCACTCGCCGTCGTACTTGCCGCCGGTCAGCGACATCTGCGGGTGGTGGAGGTCACCCCAGGTCTGAATCGGCAGCCCGGGGCCGAAGGTCCCCTTCTCGAGGATCTCCGTCCCCCCGTCGTCCCCCTGCGCCCAGCCCTGCCAGGAGTCCGCCGCGTACACCGGGATCTCTTTGATCATGCGCATCGAGGGGATGCCGTAGAGCAGCACCGACCCACGGTGCCCGCCCGAGGTGAACATGATGAAATCATCGTACTTGCCGGGCGCAACGAAGGTCTTGAGCGCCGCCTCCGCCTCCTCCGGCGTCAGGCCACGCTTCTGGATGATCTCGTCCAGCGAGCTGCCACCGGCCGGAATCGCGGCCTCACTCGTGCCCACCGATCCGCCCCCACCTCGGGCCGAGAGCAGCAACGCCACCCCCCCGACCGCGAGACCTCCTATGACGATGCCACGCAGCTTTCTTCTCATGAGCTCCCTCCTTGCGACAGGACGCAGGTCAGCCAATTCCCGCAGCCCCTCGTGCAACGCGCATACCGATCTTCGACCCCGGGTGCGACACCCCGCCGCATGGCAAATCGTCGCGGCACCGGCCGAAAACAGGCATTTCCTTCGCATACATGAGAATCCCGGTTCCGACCACTGGCGAGGAATTAGCGAGCGACCGTCTCAGGAATCGGCTCGGCTTGTCGCAGAAGGCGAGCGCCAAGGCGCCACGTCGTGGGCGGGCAACCCCCGACGAAAGCCTGGAGCGACACCCGGCGGAGGGGCCCGCGAGCCCCGCTTCTCGATGGTGTGAATGCCGGGTGCCACGCGAAGCCGGAACGCCCCCGAGCCTGCCCCAGTGGCCAGCGCTCGTTGGCATCCATCCTGCGTGACGGACGCCCCACGACACCCCATTCACCGGGCGACCCCCTGCGTTGGATGGCGAAAAGAGGAGGCTCGACGATGCTCTCATCACGCCAGCTAAGAGCGAGCGCCGCCCTGGCGACGGCCCTCGCGCTCGTGGCACTCCGGGGCAGCCCTGCCGCAGCAGGGCCAATCGAGGAGATGATTTCGCCGATCTCCGTCCCGACCATCAACGAAGACCCGCGAATCGTGAGCGAGATCCGCCCGATGTACATGTACACGAGCATCTCGAACTCGTTCGTGACCAAGGGTGGCAACTACTCGGTCGCCGCCGTCGCGCTGCGCGCCGCCATCACCGAGCGGATCGGTTTCATCGCCACGAAGGACGGCTACGTCTGGCTCAACCCCGACCAGAACGTCCCCGACGGCGATGGCTGGGCCAATCTGGCCTTCGGCTTCAAGGGCGCCCTGCTGCGCGACGAGGAGAACGCCTTCATCCTCACGGCAGGACTGCGCTACGAGGCCCCCTGGGGCAGCCAGGAGGTCTTCCAGGGCAAGGGGGACGGCCTGCTCAACCCCTTCGTCAGCGCCGCCAAGGGCTTCGGCAAGCTGCACACACAGCTCTACACCGGCCCGCGCCTCGCCATCTCAGGTCGCGACTCGTCGTTCTTCGATCTCTCCTTCCACCTCGACTACGGCTTCGACGACCGCTTCTACCCGCTCTTCGAGCTCAACTGGATCCGCGTCGTCGAGAAGGGAAGTCGCATGGCGATCGATCAGGAGGGCTTCGACCTGGTGGACTTCGGGGCCAAGGACGGTGGCGTCGACTCGGTCTCCACCATCGCGATGGGCTTCCGCTACAGGGTTCTCGAAGACCTCGATGTGGGCGTGGCCGGCGAGTTCCCCTGGACCTCGCGCGAGGACATCTTCGGCTGGCGCGTGAGCACCGACCTGATCTGGCGTCCGTTCGGCTGGAAGTCGCTCCTCTGACGAACGGCCCAGCCGGTTCCGCCGCGGCACGGAGGCCGCCGTGCCGTGCGCAGGACCGTCCCTGCGATTCCCAAGCCCGTCCCATTCCGCCACGTCACGATCCGCACGGGTCCCTGCCTGCGGATCGAGCGCCGGCGGCCGGCCAGGGTCAGTGCCCGCCGGTCCCCTGACCCTGGCCGGC
>CAZGUU010000032.1:0-26152 GCA_964529315.1 uncultured Enterobacteriaceae bacterium | reverse complement strand
CCGGTGCGGCACGCGTGCCGCACCGCCCCTCGAGCGGCCGCTCCTCAGAGCGGCCGCCAGTAGGCCCGGAAGACCTCCTTGTGGAGTTCGTCCGCCGGACGCAGCGTGTACACCGGGCTCTTCGACACCGCGTAGGCCACGGGCACCGTCAGATCCCGGCGCTTGATGCGCTGCGAGACGTTGTTCACGAAGATCTGCCCACCCGTCTCGCGCTGATGGCGCTCGGCGATCTCCTTGGCGCTGTAGCCCGAGGTGAAGAACACCTCGCTGCCGTCGTCGGCGAAGGTGGTGTCGAGCGTCTCGAGCTCCGGCCCCTCCCCTTTGCCGCGATGGCTGAACGGCCCCGGGGAATCGTGTGGGGTACAACGATGACACTTGTGACCTCGCACGCTCATGTCCCTAGCTCCCCAGCTCGACCGCCCGACCTCTGCCGCTCGAGGATCCCGCGGCGTCGCCGGCGGTCGGATCTCCTTTCACCCGACCCCGCCCGCGCGAGCCCACGCCACAGCGCGGGGCTCACGCGTCCTGGGAATCGCACGTCTCGCTTCGTTCGTCCAGCCTTCAGTGCTCGTCGAGCACCTCGCGCCCCAGCGCCTGCTCGCCGACGTGCAGAATCGCGATCTCCGGCCGGTCCTTGAAGGGGATCGTGTAGTGGGTGACGTTGCGACGCTTCAAGAGGTTGGACAGCGCGTCGTCGAGCGCCCAGAGCTGGCGCTCGGTCTCCGGGTCGCACCAGTCGTCCTCGTCGAGCGCCTCGACCATCTTGACCAGGTTCTCGTAGAACGGGCTCCCCTCGTTCTCCAGGTAGATGTTCATCCACCACCAGAAGACCGCGCGGACCTTGTCGATCCACATGCGGTCGTCGTCGGACCACTTGAGCTTGGTCTCGCGGATGAAGTTGTGGAAGTGCTTCTCCTCGTCGATCAGGTCATGCGCCTTGGCGTAGTCGTGGTACTCGGTGCCGGGGTAGGGATAGCCCAGCGAGACCTTCAGGCCGTCGGGCAGGAGCTTGGAGTTCAGGCGCAGCGTGTCGCGCATCTCGTCGCGCGTCTCGGTGGGGTTGGCGAGCAGGTTGAAGGCGAAACTGCGCAGCCCGATCTCGCGGCAGATCTTGAAGGTCTCCTCGGTCTTCTTGTTCGAGAAGTCGCGCTTGAGCACGTCGCGCTTGATCCGCTGCGTCGCCGTCTCGACGCCGAAGCGCACCAGGTCGCAGTTCGCCTCCTTCATCGCCTCGAGCATCTCGCGGTCGACGTCGAGCACCGTCGTGTTGCACACGAACGGCATCCCGATCTCCTTCTTGTAGCGCACCAGGAACTTCTTCATGTGCTCCTGGTCCATGGTGAAGGTGTCGTCGTTGAAGGAGAAGGCGCTGACGAAGTCGTACTTGTCGAGGATCGCCTTGAGCTCACCGATCATGTCGTCGATGCCACGCAGGCGCAGGTAGCCGATGTCGGCGTTGCTCGAGGTCTTCGCCTTGAAGTTGCCCTGCAGGATCTTGGCGACACCGTTGTTGTGGCAGTAGGTGCAGCGGTACGGGCAGCCGCGGTTCATGTACACGTTCACCCAGCCGCGGCGATTCTCGGTGATCTTCTTGAACTCCCAGTTCTCGAGATCCATCCAGGGGATCGCCGTGATGTCCTTGAGCGGCCGGGAGATGTTCTGCACGATCTGCCCGTCGCGCCGCGCCCAGAGGTTGGGGATGCGCGTCGTGTCGCTGCCCGTGTCGATCGCCCGAATCAGGTCGATCAGCGAGTCGTCGCCCTCGCCGACGTTGCCGAAGTCGATGTAGGGGTTGTCCCGCAGGACGGTGCCGGTGTTCAGCGTGGTGTGGATGCCCCCGAAGACGATCGGCAGGCCGAGCTTCTCCTTGAGAGCCTCGGCGGTCTTGCGCATCTCGGGGTAGTGGTTCGCACCCGTCGAGATGGCGATCAGGTCGGGCCCGTAGTCCTTCACGTCGCTCACGATCCGCTCGATGTCGAACGGGTAGTCGAGCCACTCGCAGACGTGGATGATGCTCGTGTCGTGTCCGGCGGCGCGCACGGCGCCGGAGAGATAGGCCTGGCCGATGCTGAGCCCCAGCGGGCAATCGAAGTTCGGCCAGACGAACTGGACCTTCATGAACGACCTCCAGTGACGATGCAGGTGATGGTTCGCACGACGCCCCGGTCAGCGTGCCCCCTCCGAGCTGAGCACCGCCGGAATCGTCTTGAGGAGTATCTCAAAGTCCAGCCACGTCGAGCGCGTCTCCACGTAGCGGACGTCGTATTCGTTGATCTCGTTGAAAGACAGCTTTCCTCTTCCCATGATCTGCGCCAGCCCGGTGATGCCGGGCTTCACCGAGAGCTTCTTCAGGTGGCGCCGGGCATAGTAGGCAACGTTCTCGGCGATGTCCGGACGCGGCCCGACCAGCGACATGTGCCCCGCGAGAACGTTCAAGAAATTCGGCAGCTCGTCAAGGCTGGTTCTGCGCAGCCAGCGCCCGACCCGCGTCACCCGCGGGTCGCGAAACGACTCGAGGTCCGGACGGCCCGCGCCAGCCGCGAAGCGGGCCCCGGGGTCGCGCGCGACGATGACCTTGATCGGAACACTGTCCAGCTCCTCGGGCGAGAACTGGTAGGTGTAGAGTTCGGGAAAGCGCTCGCGGGCGTCGGCGAACATCGAGCGGAACTTGAGGCACGGAAAGGTCGGCAGGGCCGAGGTCTCCCCCATGGCCGCAGGGAGATCGTCCTTGCCGATGCGCGCCACGCGGCGGTGGCGAAAGAGCACCGGACCCGGAGAGTCGAGCTTGATCAACAGCGCGATCGCCAGCACGAGCGGCGCGATCAGCACCACGGTGAGCGCAGAGACGACGACGTCGATCAGGCGCTTGGTGAACTCGTACGCCGGGCTCGCGGGCCTTGGCCACTCCTCCGCCTCGCTCGACCCCACCACGGCAGCCACACCGACGTGCCGCGCCTGGCGACCGGCGCTCGAGTCAGCGTACACCGACGTCGCGCCCTTGGGTCGCGGGAGGCCCGGCCGGTGTCGGCCCGCCACATCCCCCCCCCGACCCGGTTCGGTTGCTTGCCGCGATGTCGCGCACGTAGGGTTTCACGCAGTGGTGATCGCTCCCGTCCGGACGCGCGAGAGCGCGGCGGATCCCTTCGGGAGAAGAAGTCGATCCGCCCTCGACACGATGCGTTGATTAAACCGAATGCCGCGACCGATGCAACATGCGTTCGGCGCGAACCTCTGGCCCGAGCCAGGGGCGGTAGCGCATCTCGCCGCGATTGCGCAAGGGCCTGGCGCACCGCTATGCCGAGGTCGCAATGGGACGCGTCGCCCGAGGCACTGCGTAACACCTCCAGGCCGTCACCAGCCGACAAGCGCTGCATGATCATCGGCATCGACGCGCTCTCGATCGTGGGCCAGCCAACCGGCGTCGGGCGGGTGGTCGCCAATCTGCTGCGCGAGCTCGCCCAGCTCGATCGCCATAACGACTACCGCCTCTACGTCGATCGAGCCTTCGCTCAGGCCCCACACCCGCCCGCCCCGGGCCGCTGGGTGGCCCTCGGGCCGACATCCAGCTCGCTGGTCTGGAACAACCTGCGCTTGCTCCCCGAGCTGCGGCGCCACCCAGTCGACGTGGCCCATTTCCCCTTCCACACCATCCCCCTGTTGCGTACCGCGAAGACCGCGGTGACCATCAACGACCTCACCTACGAGATCCACCCGGAATGGTTCCCGTGGAAGGGTCGGACCGGGATGCGCCTGCTCTCCCGCTACGCGGCGCGCCGGGCGGACGTCGTGCTCACCTGCTCGCAGAGCACCCGGCGCGACCTGATGCGCCTCTATCGGGTTCCCGAGCGCAAGATCCACGTGATCCCCTACGGCGTCGAGGGGCGCTTTCGCCCGGTCGACGACCCGGCGGCGCTCGGCGCCGTGCGGGCGCGCTACGGGATCGGCGCCGGCCCCTTCGTCCTGCACCTGGGGACGATCCACTCGCGGCGCAACGTCGACCGGCTGATCCGCGCGTTCCACCGGGTACGCGCCCACGTCGCCGGGGCGCAGCTCGTCCTGGCCGGCAAGCGCGACCACCTCGACTTCGACCTCGAGGGGTTGCTCGAGGAGCTGCGCCTCGAGCGCGACGTGATCCGCACCGACTACGTCGCCGAAGACGACCTGCCCGCGCTCTACGCTGCAGCCACGCTGTTCGCCTTCCCGTCGTCCTACGAGGGATTCGGCTTCCCGCCGCTCGAGGCCATGGCCTGCGGCACCGCGGTCCTGGCCGCCGACAACTCCTCCTTCCCGGAGGTCGCGGGCGACGCGGCGATCCTGGTCGATCCGCTCGACGTCGACGCCATGGCCGAGGCGATGCGTCGCATCCTCGACGACGCCGACCTGCGTCGCGATCTGGTCGCGCGAGGGCTCGAGCGCGCCGCGCGCTTCTCGTGGCGGGAGACGGCGGCCCAGACGCTCGCGGTCTACCACGAGCTCGGCGCTTCGTGAGCGGGGCCTCGGGACGCGCCCGCGCGACCCGCCCGCGCGCGCGCGAGTGAGGTTTGACCGAGAACCCCTGCGGTGGCTACCATCGAGGGTGATGTCGCGGGGATCGGGCGGACGGTCGGCGCGCTGCGCGCGGCGCGCGCGCAGCGCCGCGGCGGTGGCGGCATGAGCGGGTCGCCCGCGCGTACCGCCACCTCGCCTCGAGCCCAGGTGTCGCCAGCCGGCACCCGGCCGCAAACCAGGGCTCGCGACGGCGCGTTGATCCTGGGCGGCGACCCGACGCTGCGCCAGGCCTACGAGGCCCTGGCGAGCAACCTCTTCGTCCTGAACCGCGCGACGCCGCTGCGCACCGTCCTGGTCACCAGCTCGCAGCCCGCCGAGGGCAAGAGCACGATCGCGGTGAACCTCGCGCTGACGCTGGCCGTCGGCGCGCGCCGCACGGCGCTGGTCGACGCCGACCTGCGCAAGCCCACGATCCACGACGTCCTGCGGCTCGACGGCGCGCACGGCTTGGCCGACGTGCTCGCCGGCCGCCTCGCCATCGGCCAGGTGCTCCAGGAGGTCGAGGTGGCGGCGGCCGCCGGCGAGCCGAGCCGCGCGCTCGGCGTCGTCCCCGCCGGCTCGGCGCCGCTGGCCACCATCGACGCGGTGCGCGCGGCGGGCGTGCGCCTGGCGCTCGCAGCGCTTCTCGAGGAGTTCGAGATCGTGGTGATCGACTCGCCGCCCGTGCTGTCGGTGAGCGACGCCCTGGTGCTGGGTTCGCTGGTCGACGGCGTGCTGCTCGTGGTCGGCACCGGTGAGGTGCGCGCACGCGACGCCGCGCACGTCCGCGACCGCATCGTCCAGGCGGGCGGCCGGCTGCTCGGCACGGTGCTCAACCGCTTCGACGAGAGCCAGCACGGCCCGGGTCTGCTCCCGTATCACTCCTACTACGCAGCGGGCCGCCCGGGGGGGCGCTGATGGGTCTCGAGAGGTTCCTGCGCGCCCTGTCGGCCTACCGCTGGCCGATCGTCGTGCTGTGCATCTCGGCGATGCTCAACGCGGCAGTGCTCACCTACGCGCTCAGCGAGATGTACGAGGCCACGGCGCTGGTGCTCGTGCGCCCAGGCCAGGAGCTGCGCCTGGGCGGCGGCATGGAGTCGTCGAAGAGCGTCCTGAGCTTCCCCGTCGGCATGAACCCGCCGAGCGAGGCGCCGAGCAAGACCTTCACCGAGCTGATCACGAGCCGCGAGGTGCTCGAGCGCGTCGCCGAGAACCTCGGCCTGAACCGGCAGGTCCGCGAGCCGGCGGCCTCCTTCTGGAAGGAGCTCTGGGAGCGCGCCAAGGACGAGGCGAGCGACCTCCTCGGGCGCACCTGGGAGATCCTGCAGTACGGCAGGACGCTGCCGCCCAATCCGCTCGAGCGGGCGATCAAGGAGCTGCGCAGGCGCATCGTCGTCACCTCGACCAAGAACAGCTACGTGTTCGCGATCTCCTGCCGCTGGAAGAGCCCGGTGATGGCGCAGCGGATCGTCGACGAGGCCGCCAAGGTGTTCGTCGAGGTGCTGGCGGACGCGGCCCAGCGCGAGGCCGCCGGTGGGCGCGAGTTCGTCGAGCAGCGCCTGCTCGCGACCGAGCGCGAGCTCGCCGAGGCCCGCGAGGCGCTGCGCCGGTTCAAGGAGGAGAACAAGAGCATCTCTTTCGCCGAGGAGACCTCCGGCAGGATCAAGCTGATCGGCGATCTCGAATCCTCGTACGAGGCGACCGAGGCCGAGCTCTCCGGCCTCACCCGCCAGTACAGCGCGATCAACCCGAAGGTGCAGAAGGCCCAGGGCGAGCTGGAGAGCCTGAAGCGGAGCATCGACGACCTCGAGACGGAGCAGGGAGCGCTGCCCGCGAAGGAGGCGCAGCTCGCGGCGCTCAGGCTGCGCGTCCGGGTCGACGAGACGATCTACGAGCTGGTGCGCAAGGAGCACGAGGAGGCGCGCATCCGCGAGGCCAAGCGCACCAGCGAGATCTCGATCGTCTCCCCGCCCGCCCTGCCGATCGCTCCGGTGAAGCCGATCCGCGTCTACTACGCCGCGACGGCGCTCGTCCTCGCCATCGTCGTGGGCATCGGGCTGGTCGCGCTGCTGGAGCTCACCGACGACACCCTGCGCGACGTCGACGGCGTCGAGGCGGCGCTCGGCGTGCCGGTGCTGGGCTGCATCCCGCGGGTGGGCGAGCGGTGAGCGCGCGCTCGGCCCTGCGCCGCGCCGCATGTCTGGCGCTGCCGGCGGCCGCCCTCTTCCTGGTCGCCGCGCTCGCCTGGGGGCAAGCCGTGGACCCCTCGCGCATCGAAGCCGAGATGAAGCGGCTCGGCGAGCTCTCGGAGAAATGGGTCGAAGCCGGGGGCGATCCAAACGAGATCGCGCCGCTCGCCCAGCAGCTCCAGGAGTCTTTGCAGGCGCGCGACCTCACCACCGCCGATTCCACCCTGAAGAAGCTCCTGGCGATCGTCGGCCGCCCGCCGGCCGCAGCCGCCGGCGCCGGGCCGTTCCGGCCGCGCGTCAAGGTCAAGGTCTACGACGCGGCCGGGCGCCCCTCGCCCAGCCGAGAGCTCGTCCCCAAGGGCTACGACACGGTGGTCACCGGGGTCTACGCCCTGGACACCGACTACGAGCCGACGGCGGCCCCGGTCCAGTCGCCCGAGGACGGCGTGGCGCTGCTCGGCGACCCGCTGCCCATCCCGCTGGTGCTGCACTTCTTTCCGCGAGTTCCGGGCTTCGGCCAGATCAAGGTCTTCGCCGACCACGACGGCAAGGGCTACTCGCCGCCAGCCTCGGGCGTCTGGGAGATCGATCTGCCGCTCGAGGGGGCGCGAAGCCGTATCCACAAGGCCCAGGAGCTGCTCGACGCGAGCCCGGGCGTCCCCTTCCGCGACGAGACCCGCGTGCGCCTCGCCGAGGCCCGCCGCCACCTCGAGGCGGCGACGCGGGACGGCTCGGTCGATCCGAGCGAGGTCTATGCCTCGCTTCGCGACGGCCTGTGGGCCGGCGAGATGGCGACCCTCGATGCCGCCCGCGACGCGATCGCCAAGCGGGGCCGGCGCAGCGACTTCCGCTTCGGCATCTTCACCGAGGGTCACGAGCAATGGGGCTCGGCGCAGAAGAAAGAGGTGCGCGGGCTGTTCAACTCGGTGACCAGCCTGGACTTCTTCATCCGCAGCTACGAGGACGACCGGGGCGAGCCGCGCCCACGAGCCGCCGACTCCTCGGCCACCCTGGCCGAGCAGCTCGGCGTCGAGCTCAAGGGCCACCCGCTGATCTACTTCATCCCACCCAACCTGCCGCCGAGGCTGCGCGGCAAGGCGTTCGACGCCGTCGCACAGGCGATGCGCACCCGCGTGGCGCGCGACGTCGCGCGCTTCAAGGGACGGGTGAAGGTCTGGGACGTGATCAACGAGCCCAACTTCTCAAACTCACCGTTCAACGAGCAGCAGGTGACCGAGCTCGCCCGCGGCGCGATGGATCTGGTCCGGGAGAACGACCCCGCCGCGGTGCGCGTGGTCAACGTGAACTGGCCGAGCGGCGAGTACGTCGCGGTGCCCGCGCTGCGCCGGATCGCCACCGCTTCGGCCGACGGGCGGGTGAAGACCACCCGCCAGTTCGTGCGCTCGATGATGGCCGCAGGGGTCGACTTCGAGGTGATCGGCATCGAGATGTACTACCCCGGCCTCGACATGCTGGAGCTCTCACGGCTGCTCGACCGCTGGGCCAAGCTGGGCAAGCCGATCCACATCACGGAGATCGCCGTCGCCTCAGCGCCGGGCGTCGACCGCAAGAGCCAGCACTTCCAGAACCCGGACTTCATCGCCGCCCTGGGCGAGTGGCACGAGCCGTGGAGCGAGCGCGTGCAGGCCGACTGGGCGGAGCAGCTCTACACCCTCGCTTACGCCAAGCCGAGCATTCACGCGCTCGTCTGGACGCACCTGGTCGACTCGTTCTGGCCGTACGGCGGTCTTCTCGACCGCGACCTCGAGGCCAAGGAATCCTACCGGCGCCTGGAGAAGCTGCTCGGCTCCTGGGGCTTTGCCGGCGCGGCGACGCCGGCGCACACCGGGTCGAAGTAGCGCGTCCCCAGCGCACCACCCCGGGCTCATGAGCAGCGCTCGCCGGATCGCCGGGAACGCCGTCTTTCTGTTGGCCTCCCAGCTGATCGGCAAGGGCCTGGGCTTCGCCATCGTCGTCTACCTGGCGCGCACGCTGCAGGTGGCGAGCTTCGGCGCGCTGAGCTTCGCGCAGACCTTCGCGACGTACTTCCAGGTCCTGATCAACCTCGGGCTCGACACCTTCGGCACGCGCGAGGTCGCGCGCAGCAGGGACCAGGCGAGGCGGCACGTCGACGTCATCCTGAGCATTCGCGCGGTGGCGGCGGTGCTGGCCTTCGGCCTGCTCTGCGCCACCGCGTGGATCCTTCCACGGGACCACGAGGCCAAGCTCCTGCTGATCTTTTCGGGGTTGGCGATCCTGCCCTTCGCGGCCAACCTCGACTGGTTCTTCCAGGCGACCGAGAGGATGGAGGTCATCGCAGCCAGCCGAGTCCTCCAGCAGCTCCTCCTGGCGGGGCTGATCTTCCTGCTCGTCTCGGGGCCGGGCGACCTGCTCGAGGTGCCCCTGCTGCGCCTGGCCTCGCTGGTCGTCGCGACGCTGCTGCCGCTGGCTCTGCTCGTCCGGCTGCAGGGCTGGCCCCGGCCCTGCTTCGCGCGCCGGGAGTGGAGCGAGACGCTGCGCCAGTCGCTGCCGATCGGCTTCTCGCTGATGATGATCACCGTCTACTACAACGCCGACACGCTCTTTCTCGGCTTGCTCGGCAGCGACGAGCTGGTCGGCTGGTACAACGCCGCGTATCGCTGCGTGTTCGTGCTGCTGCTGCCGGCCGACACGATCCGCACGGCGGTGTTCCCCGCGCTGGCGCGCCGCGACGACCCGCCACGGCTGGAGCGCGTCGCCAACGCCTACCTCAAGACGATGCTCTTGATCGGCGTGCCGATCGGGTTCGGCGGAACGCTGCTCGGCCGCGAGCTGATCCACCTGATCTACGGCCCGGCCTACGACAACGCCGTCCTGCCGCTGCAGATCCTCTGCTGGAACGTGGTCCTGGTGTTCGTCAACGAGTCCTACGGCAGCCCGCTGCTGGCATGGGGCGAGCAGAACCTCTACACGAAGGTCGTGACGGCGAGCGCGGTCACCAACGTCGCGATGAACTTCCTGCTGATCCCGTCCTTCGGCATGGTCGGGGCAGCCTCCGCCACGATCCTCGCCGAGCTGACGGCGTTCCTCGGCGTCTACCCGCGCTTCCAGCGCACGGTTCGCATCCCGCTGCTGCGGCACGCCCTGCGGCCGCTCGCCGCCGCGCTGGCCATGTCGCTCGCGCTGCTCGCCGCCAAGGCGGTCGTCGGGAGCTTCTTCGCGCTCCTCGTCCTGGGCGTCGTGGTCTACTTCGCGGTGCTGGTGGCGCTGGGCGGCTTGACCCGCGCGGACCTCGCCGTGCTGCTCGCCAGCCGGGAGCCGGAGAGTGCAAGCGAGCCAGCCTAGGGCGCTCGTCGCGCACGGACGCCCGCCGTTCACGCGCCCGGGGAGCGTCCGCACGCTGCTCGTCGCAGCGGCCGTCGGGATGATCGTCGCCGCCGGCGCGACCGCCGTGCTCGCCGTGCTCAAGCCGGTGTGGATCGTCCTGCTGCTCGCCGCGGGGGTCACCCTGATCGGCTCCTGGGTGGTGCGCGACGCCTGGCTCTACTGGCTCGCGCTGTTCGTCCTGGCGATTCCGCTCAACGTGCACAAGCACTTCGCCTCCGGCGAGCGGGTGATGGGGATGATCGAGAGCCTGGGCCTGCCCTGGGGCACGACGACCTTCTTCGTCTTCCTCTCGGACCTGCCGCTGCTCGTCCTGATCGGCTTCTGGCTGCGGCGGCTGGTCTCCGGCGAGACGCTGCGCTGGCCGAGGATCGCCTGGCTGCCGGTCGCCTTCCTGATCTGGGCGGGCACCGGTGCGCTGTTTTCGCCGTTCCCCATGCTCACCGTCCTGGAGCTCGTCCGGCAGTGCAAGTTCGTGCTGATCTTCGTCCTGACGATCAACACGATCGATCCGCGCAAGGCGGGCCGCTTCCTCATGGCCCTGCTGCTCGCCGGATTGGTGCTGCAGAGCACGATGACGCTGGCGCGCTACGGGCTGCAGATGGAGGGCACGCTGTTCGGCTCGGCGTTCGGCGACGAGTCCGACCGCTTCGTGCCCAACAGCACGATCACTGGCGACGAGTCGGAGCGCGAGCGCGCCGAGGGAACCTTCGGGCACCCCAACGCGACCGCCCTGCACTTCGAGTTCGTCCTGCCCATCGCCGCGGCCATGCTCGTCACCGGCCCCGGGGCCGCGCTGCGGCTGACCGGAGGGGCCTTGCTCGCCGTGGGCCTGGCCGGAACGTACGTGACCTTCTCGCGCGGCGCGATGGTCGGCCTGCTGGTCGCGTTCGCCACCTCGTTCGTGGTGGCGACGCGGCGCGGCCGGATCCCGCGACGGATGGTTGCGGCGAGCGTCGGCGTGCTTCTCGCTCTCGTGCCGGTGGTGGCCTACAAACTGCACGCCTACCTGGGCACTCGCCCCGAGGCGTACGAGCAGCGCTTCGCGCACTTCGAGGTGGGCTTTGCGATGCTCGGGTTCAACCCCATCGTCGGCACCGGCCTGAACACCAGCACCGCGATCCGCCAGCGGATGGGCAGCGGCTGGGGCTCGGCCGACCTGATCGACGACCAGTGGCCGATCCATGACCACTACCTGATCGGGCTGATCGAGACGGGGCTTCCCGGTACGCTGCTCTACGTGGGCTTTTTCGTGCTGGTCGGCCTCGAGGCGCTGGGCCGCACGCGATCGCGCGACCCCGTCCTGGCGACGCTGGCGCTGGCCATCTTCACCACCTACGTCTCGTTGGCGGTCCACATGATCATCGACTTCCTGAGCCAGGACGGCTTGCACACCCTGCTCTGGATGTACGCGGGGTTGATCGTCGCGATGCGCTGGTGCGAGCCGGAGGCCCGGCCCGCCATGGTGCCCAAGGCCACACCGGCCGGCGCCGTCTCGAGCAGCGCCGCGTCGAGCAGGCCGACCGGGCGCAACGCAGCGGCCGCGGGCCGATCCGCGACCGCAGGGAGCTGGTGAGCGATGCGGGCGAGGGAACGAGGCGGACGCAACCTGATCCTGGCTGCCCTCGGTGGAGCCGCAATCGCAGTGCTCACGGCTGCCGTCTTCTGGCTCGTCGATGCGTACTTTCGCTGAGTCGCGGCGATGAGCGAGGCCCGGCCCTCGGTCGCCGCGGTGGTGGTGACCTTCGACCGCAAGCACCTGGTCGCGGAGTGCCTCGCCGCGCTGCTCGCCCAGACGGTGCTCCCCGAGCGCATCGTGCTGGTGGACAACGGCTCCTCCGACGGCACGGCCGAGCACTTGCGCGCCCTCGGCCTGCTCGACTCGCCGCTGCTCGACTTCTTGCGCATCGAGGTCAACCAGGGCGGCACGAGCGGCTTCTGCGCCGGCATCGAGCGGGCGCTGCAGGGTGGCTGCGACTGGGTGTGGATGATGGACGACGACGCCGAGCCACGCCCCGATGCGCTGGCCGAGCTCGTCCGGTGCTTCGCCGCCGCCGCCCGCTGCAGCGCGCTCGCCTGCCTGGTGGTCGATCCGGCGGGAGCCTTCGTCGAGCACCACAGCGGCCGCCTGAACCAGCGAAACCCCTTTGGCCCGCTGGTGGTGCCGGTACGCCCGCCGCCCGGTGCCCCGTGGGTGGAGATCGACCACGCCGCGTTCGTCGGCCTGTGCGTGCGCAGCGCGGCGGTGGTCGCCGCCGGGCTCCCCGAGAAGCGCTTCTTCATCCACGTCGACGACCTCGAGTACTGCCAGCGGCTGCGCGCCGTCGGTCCGATCTGGCTCGTCCCGGCGAGCGTCATCGTCCACAAGGAGGCCGCCAAGACCGACCGCTTCGTCGAGCGACGGCTGGGCTTCCTGCGGGCGCAGCGGCTGCGCTACGAGAGCCTCTGGGGGCAGTATTTCATCCGGCGCAACAGCGTGTACTTCATGAAGCGACACGCCCGAAGCAGGCTCATGCTGTGGGCCTGGCTGCTCGTGACCTTCGCACGCTCCGCGCTCGGCATCCTGGCCTTCGACGACCACAAGTGGCGCCGGCTGCGCTTCGTGTGGTCGTCGATCGCCGACGGCATCGGGGAGCGATTTGACAACGAAAAGGCCAAGGCCCTACTCTACGATTGAGGGTTGCATCCCCGTCCCCGCTCCCGCGGACGGTCGAGCCCCGGCGCACACGGAGATGGCGGTCTCGAGATGAAGGTGGTCATCCTCTGCGGCGGCCAGGGCACCCGTCTCCGAGAGGAGACCGAGTTCCGCCCCAAGCCGATGATCGAGATCGGCGGCTGGCCGATCCTCTGGCACATCATGAAGATCTACGCCCACCACGGGCTCAAGGACTTCATCCTGTGCCTGGGCTACAAGGGCTGGGTCATCAAGGACTTCTTCCTCAACTACCAGGCCCGCACGCGCGACGTGACGGTGCACCTCGGGCGCGACAACGCCGTCGAGGTGCACGCCGGGGGCGGCGACGAGGACTGGACGGTGACGCTCGCCGAAACCGGCGAGACGGCGCTGACCGGTGCGCGCCTGCGCCGCGTGCGTCGCCACCTCGACGACCAGCCGCTCTGCCTGACCTACGGCGACGGCGTGGGCAACATCGACGTGGGCGCGCTGCTGCGCTTCCACCGCGCGCACGGCAAGCTCGGCACGGTCACCGGGGTTCGCCCGCCGGGGCGCTTCGGGGAGCTGCAGCTCGACGCAGGACGTGTGGTGAGCTTCGCAGAGAAGCCGCAAATCGCCGAGGGGCTGATCAACGGCGGCTTCTTCGTCTTCGAGCGCGAGTTCGTCGACCGCTACCTCGACGACCGAGCCGACCTGGCCCTGGAGCACGAGCCGCTGCAGCGCCTGGCCGCGGACGGCCAGCTCATGGTCTGGCAGCACGACGGGTTCTGGCAGCCGATGGACACCTACCGCGAACGCAAGCTGCTCGACGAGTCCTGGAGCAGCGGCCAGGCCCCATGGAAGGTCTGGACGTGACGCCCACGAACCCGGCCTTCTGGACCGACCGCCCGGTGCTGGTCACGGGCTGCACGGGCTTGCTCGGCAGCTGGCTCACGGCGGCGCTGGTCGAGCGCGGCGCCTCGGTGGTCGGCCTGGTCCGCGACCGGGTCGCCCGCTGCGAGCTCGTGCGCTCGGGCACCGTGGACCGAATCACCGTGGTGCACGGCGACGTGCGCGACCAGGAGCTGCTCGAGCGCGCGCTCGGCGAGTACGAGATCGACACCGTCTTCCACTTGGCCGCGCAGACCATCGTCGGGATCGCCAATCGCAACCCGGTGAGCACGCTCGACACCAACGTGCGCGGGACCTGGTGCGTGCTCGAGGCCTGCCGCCGCTCGCCCGCGGTGCGCCAGATCGTCGTCGCCTCCTCGGACAAGGCGTACGGTACCCAGGAGCACCTCCCCTACTCCGAGGACACGCCGCTGCGCGGCGAGCACCCCTACGACCTGAGCAAGTCGTGCGCCGACTTGATCGCGCTCGGTTACGCCAACACCTACGGGCTGCCGGTGGCGATCACACGCTGCGGCAACCTGTTCGGCGGCGGCGACCTGAACTGGAATCGCCTGGTCCCGGGCACGATCCGCTCCGCGCTGCGCGGCGAACGTCCGATCGTGCGCAGCGACGGCCGCTTCGTGCGCGACTACTTCTACGTCGAAGACGGCGTGCTCGCCTATCTCGCTCTGGCCGAGCGGCTCGCCGCCGACCGCGCGCTGGTCGGCTCGGCTTTCAACTTCAGCAACGAGACGCCGCTCTCCGTCCTGGACCTGGTGGGCTGCATCCTAGAGCTGGCCGGGCGCACCGACCTCGCACCGGACGTGCGCAACGAGGCGACTCACGAGATCCGCGAGCAGTACCTCGACGCTTCTCGGGCACGGGCGGCACTCGGCTGGACGGCGCGCTTCACGCTCGAGGAGGGCCTGCGGCGTAGCATCGACTGGTACCGGAGCTTCCTCGAGCAACCCGATGGGCGCACCACGCGACGCGGGCTGGGCTGACGGCGTCGCGCTGACCGGCGCCACCGGCTTCATCGGCCTACACGCCGTGCGAAGACTGGTGGAGCTGGGCGCGAGGCCGACCGTCCTGGCCCGCTCGCCACGCCCCGCCACCGAGCCCGCGATGGGTGAGGATCGGGTGCGCTGGCGCCAGCTCGACCTGCTCGACGGGGACGCCGCGGCCGGCGTCTTGCGCGACGAGCGCCCCGCCGTGCTGCTTCACTTGGCGGGGACGCGCGGGGTCGCGGCGGGCGAGCGGGCCGCCTCGGCGTGCACCGAGCTCAACGTCCTGGCCACCGTCCGCCTGCTCGAGGCGGCGCGCCGCGCCAGCGTGGGCCGCATCGTGCTCCTCGGCTCGGCGGCCGAGTACGGCGCGCACCGCGGCGCGCTGCACGAGGAGCTGGCGCTCGCGCCGCGCTCGCCCTACGGCGCCTCCAAGGCAGCGGCGACCTGGCTCGCGCTGGCGATGCACGCCCAGGGGGGCTGCCCGGTGGTCGTGCTGCGCCCCTTCAGCGTCTATGGGCCGGGCCAGCCGAGCGACATGTTCGTCGCCGAGGCAGTGGCCTGCGCCGTCGCCGGCACGCCGTTTCGCATGAGCGAGGGCCTCCAGCGCCGCGATCTGGTGTTCGTCGGCGACCTCGTCGAAGCGCTGCTCACCGCTGCGCGCACGCCTGGGATCGACGGCAGCGTGATCAACGTCGGCAGCGGCGAGGCGCGCCGCTTGCGCGACGTGGCCGAGCGCATCTGGCAGCTCTCCGGCAGCGGCGCCCCGCTGCTGGTCGGCGCATTGCCCGCCGACCAGCCGCACGACACCTGGGCCGACGTCGCGCGCGCCCGACGCCTGCTCGGCTGGCGAGCCGAGACCGACCTCGACGCCGGCCTGCTCGCGACCATCACCTGGGCACGCCGCGAGCGAGACGGCCGATGAGCAGCGACGGCGACGTGATCGTGCTCGGCGCCGGGCTCGCCGGGCTCTCGGCCGCGCGCCACCTGGGCGGGCAGTGCGAGGTGTTCGAGAAGGAGGCCTGGATCGGCGGCCACTCGCGCACCAAGACGATCGACGGCTGGTCCTTCGACGAGGGCGCACACGTCTTCTTCGGCAAGGACGAGTGCTCGCAGACCTTCGTCTACGAGCCCCTGGGCGACGAGCTCCTGACCCACACCGCGGAGATCTGGAACAACTACGGGGGCCGGCGCTTCGGCCGCTATCCGGTCCAGGCCAACGCGCACGCCCTGCCCGCGGACCTGGCCACGCAGTGCGTCCTCGACTTCGTGGAGGCCTCCCAGCAGCCCGAGGCCGAGGTCCGCACCTACCAGGACTGGTGCTACGCCTCGTTCGGCCGGACCTTCGCCGAGCGCTTCCTGCTGCACTACGCCCGCAAGGTGTGGACCGTCCCGCCCGACGAGCTCGACACCCAGTGGCTCGGCTCCAAGGTGGGCGGACGCATCTCGCGACCCTCGCTCGAGCAGGTGATCCGCGGCGCCATCGACCCCGAGCCGCAAGAGATCAACTACTTGACGGACTTCCACTACCCGGCGCACGGTGGCTTTGCCCGCATCGTCGAGCCCGTCGCCGCGGACCTGCAGCGCGTACGCCTCGGCCAACCGGTCGCCCGCATCCGCGCCGCACGCCGCGAGCTGATCCTCGCCGACGGTGCGACGCGCAGCTACGGCGCGGCGATCTCGACGCTTCCCTTGCCGGCTCTGGTGAGCCTCGCCGAGGACGCGCCCGTCGAGGTGCGCGAAGCCGCCCGGCGCCTGATGTGGACCTCCGTGCGCTGCGTGAACCTGGGCATCGCGCGACCGGACATCGGCCCCGGCCACTGGGCCTACTTCTACGACCACGACATCCCGTTCTTCCGCATCAGCTTCCCCTCGAAGCTCTCGCCGCACAACGCCCCCGAGGGCCACTCGTCGGTGAGCTGCGAGATCGCCTACTCGCGGCGCCGGCCGCTCGACGAGCGCCGCCTGGTGGCGCGCGTGGTCGAGGCCCTGCGGCGCACCGGGGTGCTGCGCCGCTCGGACCGCATCGTGCTCGAGGACCAGATCGACATCCCCTACGCCTACGTGGTGTTCGACTTCTCCCGACCGGCCTGCCTCGAGACGATCCACGACTGGATGGAGAGCGTCGGCCTCCACCCCTGCGGCCGCTTCGGCGAGTGGGGCTACCACTGGAGCTTCGAGGCGATCGACAGCGGCCGGCGCGTGGCCGCCCGGGTCGCGAAGCGGCTCGGGCTCGCGACCGCGGCCTCCTGAGGCCGATCCGCGGCCGAGCTCCGGGGCCCGCGAGCCGATTTCCCCGCAACCCCCTGGGCGAGTCCACGACCTCGTGGTAGCCCTGAGGGAAGCCCGGCACGACGGGCCGAGAGCCGGACCAGGCAGGGGAGCTCATGCCAGCATCGGTCTTTCTCGCAGATCTCCGTCACAACTACGCAGGCGTGGTCAGCGTGGACGCGATGCCGCTGGGCATCGGCTTCATGAAGGCGGTGATGGACCGCGACCTGCCCGGGGTCGAGTCGCGGCTCTTCGCCTATCCCGACCGCCTGTGGGACGCGCTGCGCGAGCAGCCACCCGACGTCCTGCTGCTCAGCAACTACGTGTGGAACGAGTCGTTGGGCTGCCACTTCGCCAGGCTCGCCAAGCGCGTGCGCCCCCAGACCCTGGTCGTCATGGGTGGGCCGAACATGAGCCTCGAGCCCGAGCGCAAGCTCGCCTTCCTGCGCGCGCACCCGGCGATCGACCTCTACGTGCTCGGCGAGGGCGACTTCCTCGCCACCGAGATCGTGCGCCGCTTCCTCGAGGCGGGCCACTCGATCGAGCGCCTGGGCGAGCAGGAGATCCCTTCGTGCATCTACCGGCGGCCGGGGGGCGAGCTGGTCGCGCAGCCAGCCCAGGAGCGTCACAAGGAGGTCGACGAGATCCCCTCCGCCTACCTCGGCGGCACGATGGACCCGTTCTTCGACGGCAAGCTCGCCCCGATGATCGAGACCAACCGGGGCTGCCCGTTCACCTGCACCTTCTGCGTGCAGGGGACCCGCTTCTACACCAAGGTGCACCACTTCTCGGTCGAGCGGGTGCGCGCCGAGCTCGACTACATCGCCGAGCGAATCCGCACGCTGTCGCCCACCATGGGCTCGCTGGTGATCGCCGACCCGAACTACGGCATGTTCGAGCGCGACGCCGCCATCTCGGCGCACATCGGCGGCATCCAGGACCGCTGGGGCTGGCCGACCTTCATCTCGGCGTCGACCGGCAAGAACCGCCCGGACCGGATCATCCAGTCGCTCGAGCTGGTGCACAAGGCGATGTCCTTCCGCCAGGCGCTGCAGTCGACCAACCCGAACACGCTGGTCCAGATCAAGCGCGACAACATCAGCCAGGACGCCTACGGCCAGGTGATGCGCCACGTCCAGGGCCGCGGCCTGCGCTCGGTCTCGGACCTGATCCTCGGCCTGCCCGGCGAGACCCTGCAGTCGCACGTCGACGCGATCCACGGCCTGGTCGACGCGCGCACCGACGAGCTGCACAACTTCCAGGCGATGCTGCTCAAGGGCACCGAGCTCGAGACGCAGGCGGCGCGCGAGAAGTACCGCTTCGAATCTCGCTTTCGCGTCCTGCCCAAGGAGTTCGGCGTCTACGCGGGCGAGAAGGTGTTCGACATGGACGAGGTCGTCGTCGCCACCGACACGCTCTCCTTCGACGACTACGTGACCGCACGGCGATACGCCTTCGCCTTCAGCGTGTTCTTGAACAACTCCTGGTTCGAGGATCCGATGGCCTTCGCCGAGAGCTTCGGCATCGCCCGCTCGGCGGTCATGGACGCCATGCTGCACGCCCTCGAGGACGACCGCGGCGAGGCCCGCGCCCTGCTCGACGCCTTCGTCGACGAGACCTTGCACGAGCTGTTCCCGACCCGCGAGGCCTGCATCGAGTTCTACTCGCGCGAGGAGAGCTTCCGCCGCCTGGCCGACGGCGAGGTGGGCGACAACCTGATCTACAAGTACCGCTCGATCGCCTCGTTCTTCGCCTGGCCCGAGGTCTGCCGCGTGGCGCTCGAAGCGATCCGCGGGCTGCTCGTGGAGCGCGGCGCGGACGCTCGCACCCCGGGCTTCGCCGAGCTGTGGGCGGACCTGCACCGCTTCACCGAGTGCAAGCACGCCGCGGGCAAGACGATCGAGGAGATCCTCTCGCCGGTCAGGGCACGCCTGCGCCATCGCATCGGCGACTGGCTGGCGGCCGGCATGCCCGAGGACGCGAGCGGGTTTCGCTGGGAGGAGCCGCGCGACGTCGAGTTCTTCCTGCCCGACGATCGCCGCCGCGAGCTCGACGCGGCGCTGCGCGTCTGGTCGACGAGCGTGAAGGGCCTGACCAAGGGGGTGACGCGGATCCGGGCGCGCTCGCAGGTGCGAGAGTGGCGTACCCTCGAAGCGTCCTCGGGCGCAGAGCCTCTGCGCGCCTCGGCCTGAGCGCCGCGGCGGCCGGCGCGGCGAGGCGGGGGGATGCGGCACGCGAGGCACGGCCCCGCCGGCCAGAGCCCCCGACGCGCGAGCACGAGGTGCGCCGCGCGGGCGGGCACGCCACTCGCCTCAGGCGTCGGCCGGCTCGAAGGGTCGATCGAGGCGGCGGCGCAGGCCGTCGGCGAAGCCACGCGCCACGGCGCGCAGCTTGCGGCGCTTGTCCTGCTCGAGCAGCACGATACCGGTGACGATCATCCCAGTGCGGTACGCGAGCCAGACCAGGAAGCTCGGCCAGGCGCGCCGCGGGTAGAGGAAGAGCCAGAAGTAGATCAGGTTGCGGAAGTAGAGGTAGCGCCGCGCAGCGGAGTGGTTCGTGCTGTGGATGGTGTGGCCGAGGATCTTGCCCTCGAGCCCCTTGCCCACCGGGTGGTCGATCATGCTCGAGCGGTGGATGAGCACCCGATAGCCGGCCCGGCGCACGCGGAAGGAGAACTCGACGTCGCCGTAGTCCAGCGCCAGGTCCTCCCAGCAGCCCTTGCCGAAGGAGCGCGGCAGGCCAGCCCGGTGGATCGTCGCGGTGCGGATCAGCGCTCCGCTCCAAATGATCGCGTCGCACTCGACCCAGATGCGAGACTCGTCGATCACCGGCAGGCGCATGCCCCCCGGCGTGAGCATGCGGCCGTGGAACGTCTGGCCGAGGTCGCGGAGCTGGTGCGAGGAGCTCAGGATGCCGATCGCGGCGCGCTCCTGCTCGGGAAGGGACTCGTAGAGCTCGACGAGCCGGGCCAGCGCGTCCGGCGCGGGCAGGCTGTCGCCGTCGAGCACCCAGACCCAATCGAAGCCGTTGCGCTCGGCGTACTCGAGCGCCGCCTTGACCGAGCCGCTCGTGCCCAGGTTGCGCTCGTGGCGCAGCACGGTGACGACCGGCGCAAGGGGGCGGTCCAGCGTCGTGTCGGTCGAGCCGTTGTCGACCAGCAGGACGTCGCGCACCGGGTAGGTCTGGGCGAGGATGCGGCGCAGGGCCTCGTCGACGATCTCCTCGTCGTTCCAGGTGTGGATCTGGACGAGGATCCGCATCGCCTCCCCTTGGCCCGATGCGCTGCGGGTCGACATCCCACCCGGCCGATAGCGGAGCCGCCACCGGGCTGCCAGCCCGAGCGCACGCGACGGGCTCGCCTACGGTCCGCTCGCACGGGGCGGGAGACGGCGCGGGCGGCAGACCGCGTCCGCGTAGAGCCCGCCGCTGGGCATCGACCACGTGGGGCGGCAAGCGAGTCCCCGGAAGGGTACACGGACAGGGGGGAGATGCGGCACTGGATGAGCCTCGAAGCGCACGACCACTGGATCTTCGACCTCGACGGCACGCTCACCGTCGCGGTGCACGACTTCGACGCGATCCGGGCCGAGCTCGGTCTGCCGCCCGGCGAGCCGATCCTCGAGTCCCTGGCCGGCCTTCCCGACGAGCACGCCGCGGCGCTGCGCCGGCGGCTCGACGAGATCGAGCTCGAGCTGGCGCTCGCGGCGCGCGCCGCCCAAGGGGCCGAGAGGCTGCTCACCGCGCTGCGCGAGCGCGGAGCCCGCCTCGGCATCCTGACGCGCAACAGCCGGGAGAGCGCGCTGGCCACGCTGGAAGCGTGCGGCCTCGCACCGTTCTTCGCCGCCCAGGCGATCGTCGACCGCGACGCCGCCGCGCCCAAGCCGAGCCCCGCCGGCGTCCGGCTGTTGCTCGCGAGCTGGCGCGTGCGCCCCGAGCGTGCGGTGATGGTCGGCGACTACCTCTTCGACCTCCAGGCGGGCCGTGGAGCCGGGACGGCCACCGTCTACGTCGATCCGAGCGGCGAGTTCGCCTGGTCGGCGCACGCCGACCTCGCGGTGCGCAGCCTCGACGAGCTGCGCGCACACGCAGCTGCCGGCCCGGCCGGGGCTCGCGGCCCGAGCCGGGCAAGAACGGGCTAGGCTCGCGACGCCGAGGCGACGCCGGGGGCGACCTCCCGCGCGCGCTTGACAATTCCGCGCACGCCGTGGTCCCTTCCCGCGAATCCTCGAATCTCGATCGGACCCCATCGATGAACGACACGCGAGATCTCTCGGGCAAGTACGCAATCGCAGGCGTGGGCCTCTCCCGCTTCGGCAAGGTTCCGGGGACGAGCGCGCTCGGCTTCTGTCTCGAGGCCTCGGCCAACGCGATCGAGGACTGCGGGGTCGCCAAGTCGGAGATCGACGGCGTGCTGACGCTCATGCCGCCGCAGATGGGCGAGCAGCACGGCTGGGCCTCGCGGATCGCCGTCTACCTGGGCCTCGCACCTGCCTTCTGCTCGACGATGGACATGGGCGGCGCCACGCCCTGCGGCATGATCCAGAACGCCGCGGCGCTGGTCCATGCGGGCATCTGCCGCGCGGTGCTGTGCAACTTCGGCGCGCAGACCAACCCGCAGGGCATCCTGCCGACGCTCTTCGGCTCGCAGCTCGCGATCCCCTATGGGGATGTGGGAGCCATGCCGTTCATGGGGCACGTCGCACGCCGCCAGATGCACGAGCTCGGCCTCGTCTCGGAGCACTACGGGGCGATCTCCGTCGCCTTCCGCAATCACGCCTCGCGCAACCCGCTCGCCCAGAAGCGCGAGCCGATCACGCTCGCCGACCACCAGGCTTCGCGCCTGATCGTCGAGCCGCTGCACCTGCTCGACTGCTGCTTGGTGACCGACGGCGGCGGCGCCGTGGTGGTCACCTCCACCGAGCGAGCCCGCGACCTGCGCCACGCTGCGGCGCGCATCGCCGGCTTCGGTCAGGTGCACTCCTCCGAGATCGTCCACCCGGACCGCCACCCCGACGACCGTCTCGCCGGCCGCGAGGCCGCCGAGCGCGCCTACCGGATGGCGGGCATCGCGGCGCGCGACGTCGACGTCGTCCAGCTCTACGACGGCTTCACGCCGCTGGTGATGCACGAGCTCATGGCCTACGGGTTCTGCAAGCCCGAGGAGGTGGGCGGCTTCGTCGCCGCGGGCAACCTCGAGCTCGACCGCGGCCGACTTCCCGCGAACACCGCCGGCGGACTGCTCTCCGAGGGCCATCTCAGCGGCTTCGGCCACATCGCCGAGGCGGTGCGCCAGCTGCGCGGCACGTCGGCCTCGCAGGTGAAGGACGTCGAGATCTCCATGGTCACCGGCTACGGCGGGGCGCCACACGAGGCGCCGCCCACCGTCGCCTACACGGTCGTCGTGCTGACGCACTAGGGAGTCGCGGGCCATGTTCCAAATCGACAAGCCGCTCCCCATGCCCACCGAGGACACCGAGCCCTACTGGCAGGGCACGCGTGCCGGCGAGCTGCGCGCACAGCGCTGCACCGGCTGCGGGCACCTGCGCTGGCCACCCGCCGCGGTCTGCCCGCGCTGCCTCTCCTCGCAGCACGAGTGGACGCGGCTCAGCGGGCGCGGCAAGGTCTACTCGTGGATCGTCGTCCACAAGTCGCAGCACCCGGCGTTCTGGGGCGATCCATTCAACGTCGCGATCGTCGAGCTCGACGAGGGGCCGCGGCTGCACACCAACCTGGTCGACGTCGCGCTCGAGGACATCCGCATCGGCCTGGCAGTGGAGGCGGTGTTCGAGAAGCAGGACGACGAGATCACCCTGCCACGCTTCCGGCCAGCGGCGTGAGCCGCCGGCGCGGGAGCACCCGCCGCGAGCGCCGTGCGGCGCCCCGCCCGGCGGGTCGCCCGGAGCCGCGCGCGACCAGACGGCCCGAGGCTCGGCGGGCGCTCGCAAGGGGAGCCCGTCGGTGGTGAGGGGACGCCGCGAGGTGGGCCGCGTGCGCGCCAAGGCCCGCCGCGCCGGGGCGATCACCCGCCCGGTGAGCGCCGCCGCGCGCCGCTCGCCGGCGGTCGACCCGGTCACCGCCGAGATCGTGCGCGGCGCGATGGAGACGGTGGCCTTCGAAATGGCGACGCACGTCTCGCTGACGGCAACCACGCCGATCCTGAACCAGTCCAACGAGCGCAACGCCACGATCCTCGACGCGCGCGGCAGCCTGGCGGCGCTGTCGGTCGGCATCCCGCAATTCATGCTGTCGAGCACCCTACCGGTGCGCTTCGCGCTCGAGCTCTTCGGCCGCGACGGCCTCTACGAGGGCGACGTGCTGGTGGCCAACGACCCCTACCACGGCGGCGGCCACCTACCCGACTACAACGTCTTCGCGCCGGTGTTCCACGCGGGCGAGATGGTCCTGATCGCCTCCATCCAGTGCCACCACGCCGACACCGGAGGAGGCGCCCCCGGCGGCTACAACGTGGATGCACCGGACATCTGGGCCGAGGGGGTGCGTTTTCCGGCGCTCAAAATGTTCGAGCGGGGCGTCGAGCGGCGCGACGTCACCTACATGATGGCGGCGAACAGCCGCACGCCGACCTTTCTCGGCGACCTGCGTGCCCAGGTGGGCGCGGCACAGCTCGGCGCCCGGCGCCTCGCCGAGCTCTGCGCGCGCTGGGGCAACGCCACCGTGCGCGCCGCGGTCGACCACTCCATCGAGTACGCCAAGCGCCGCTTCGCGGCCGAGGTGGCGGCCTGGCCCGACGGCGTCTACGAGTCCGACACCTGGGTCGACCACGACCCCAAGGGGCACCCCGACATCCACGTCCACTGCAAGGTGACGATCCGCGGCTCGTCGATCTGCGTCGACTTCACCGGCTCCGACGACCGGCCGGAGATCGTCGCCTACTCGACCTTCGGCAACACGCGCGGCTACGTCATCGCCCAGCTCGCCGCGATGATGGCCCCCGACATCCCCAAGAACGAGGGCTTCTTCGAGTCCATCGACCTGATCGTGCCCGAGGGCTGCTGCCTGAACCCGCCCCCCGGACGGTCGGTCGCCGCAGGTACGCACCACCCCGGCACCGAGGTCGGCGAGGCGATCGCCAAGGCGCTCTCGAACGTCGTGCCGACGCGCTGCTGCCCGCAGATCTACAAGATGGGCATGCCGACGGTGATCCACGGCATCGACCCGCGCACCGGCAAGACCTTCATCGACCACTCCGTCGACACGTTTGCCGCCTACTGCGGCGCGGTGCGCGGTCAGGACGGCTGGGGCGCGATGAACGCGAGCTTCGGCAACCTGATCCGCGCCACCGCCGAGATCAACGAGTCGATCTTCCCCGTGCGCCACCTGTGGCGCGACTACGAGACCGACTCGGGCGGTGCCGGCGAGTTCCGCGGCGGCTGCGGCAGCCTCTACCGCAAGCAGATCCTGGTCCCGGCCACGGTCCACACCTACGTGGTCGGCCGGCGCTTCCCCATGCCCGGCATCGCGGGCGGGCACGACGGGTCGCCCAACCGGCTGGTGACGCGCGTCGGCGGGCCGCACGCGCACGAGGTCGGCGACGCCTCGGAGCGCGTCCCGCACGCGGCGGGCGAATGCTACGAGTACCACTACGGCGGCGGCGGCGGCTGGGGCGACCCGCTGGCGCGTCCGGCCGAGAAGGTGCTCGAGGACGTGCTCGACGAGTACGTCTCTGCCGAGGCGGCGCGCCGCGAGTACGGCGTCGTGCTCACCGGATCGCTCGAGGACTGGACGCTCGCGATCGACCACGCGGCGACCGCCCGCCTACGCGCACAGCGGCGCCCCGCGAGCTGATCCCCGGGGACCGGGAAGATCCTCCTCGAGCAGCCCTCGTTCGAGCGCGGCGCTCGGCGGCAGACGCGCGCCGGTGGGCCGATCCGCCGTCACTTGCGGGGCGACCGTTCGGTCAGCCGACGCTCGGCGCGCGCGCGACCACGACATCCGACCGGTCACGCGCCACGAGGTTCTCGGGGACCGGCTGCCCCAGGGCCCGGTAGCTCTGCGCGGCGAGCTCGATCAGGTCGCCCTCGAGCTCGCGACGAAACCGCTCCAGGCCCTCGTGCGTGCGCGCGCTCGCCGGAACCTCGTAGGGGCCGCGCAGGGAGTAGCGAATGACGTTGAACGGCAGCGGCACCGCCATCCGGTCCCAGGTCCGCAGGCGGATGCAGCGCCTGTACCACGTCCGCACCAGCGCGATCGGCTTGCCGCACTCCCGGGCGATGACGATCCCGCCGGTCTTCATGCGATAGGGCGGCCCCTTCGAGCCGTCGACGGTGAGCCCGTAGATCACCCCCCGATGGGTGCGCATGTGCTCGATCATCTCGAGCAGTGCACCTTCGCGGCGCCGCGCGGTGCCGGTCGTCGATCCACCGCGAAAGACGACATAGCCGCACAGCTTGAGCATGCGCGCGATGAGCTCTCCCGAGTCGCCGAGGCTGGCCAGGGTGTGGCCGCGAATGCCGAGGAAGGGATAGCCGAAGGCGACCGTCATCACCTCCTCGTGCCAGAGCAGCGCCACGGCACCGTCGTGCTGCTCGGCGATTCGGTTCAGGCGCAGGAGCTCCGGCCCGCCCTCGATCCGGCTGGTCGCCCAGACCAGCCGCATGTAGGCGACGTAGAGGTGCGGAACGACCAGCGCAGCGAAGCGCGAGAGCCGCCGCGAGAAGATCGGTCGCACGTGCTGGCGCAGGGTCCGGGCGAGCCAGCTCTGGCTGCGCTTGCGGAGCCGAGGCGCCGCCCTCTCGCTCGTCGCCCCGCCGGCGCGGGCTGGGTCGTCGTCGCAGCCGTCCACTTCCACCTACCCTTCAGCCGCGCTTCTCGTAGCGCGCCAGGATGCGCTGCGCGACCACCATCTCGTGCACCTCGTCAGGCCCGTCGTCGATGCGCGCCAGACGGGCCTGGCGGTAGAACGATGCGCAAGTCCATGGCCGTCTCTCCTCGGCGCTCTTGCGACCAACGGCATCTGGCCTTCGACCCTGGGCCACCGGGAGCGTATCGCGCCCCTGCGCCGCCGGCCAATCGGCTCCGAGGCACCGCCGCAGGCCAGCTGCAGGGGGTCTCTCAAGTTCCTGCGCCGGCGACACGAGTCGTCTTGCAGAGGCACGGGAGAACACGGGCGACCCGATGGGGCGCACTTCCCCTCCCAAAGGGCGATGGGAGCTCGGCGACAAGGACGTCGCCCGCAGCAGACAAGGAGGAGAGCATGGCACTGAACATCTTCACCAACGTCGCGTCGCTGACCG
>CAZGUU010000031.1:9583-26709 GCA_964529315.1 uncultured Enterobacteriaceae bacterium | reverse complement strand
TGATCGGCTCGAGCAGCGAGTCGCGGATCTCCTCGTCGGAGATCTCGACCGTCTTGGGCACGCCGGCGACCAGGTCGCGGCCCTTGATCTCCATCGTCTGGATCTCGTTGGAGGGGTAGGCCGAGCCGATCGTGATCTTGATCAGCTCCGCCGTGCGCTCGCCGACCAGCAGGTTGTACTTGCGCTTGATGTAGCTGATGATCGCCTCGTCCATCTTGTCGCCGCCGACGCGCACGGACTTGGAGAACACCACGCCGGCGAGCGAGATCACGGCCACCTCGGTGGTGCCGCCGCCGATGTCGACGATCATGTTGCCCGTGGGCTCGGTGATCGGCAGCCCGGCGCCGATGGCCGCAGCCATGGGCTCCTCGACCAGGTAGACCTCGCGGGCGCCGGCCGACTCGGCCGACTCGCGCACCGCGCGCTTCTCCACCTCGGTGCAGCCGAACGGCACGCAGATGATGATGCGCGGGCGGATCAGCGACTTGCGGTTGTGGATCTTCTGGATGAAGTAGCGCAGCATCGCCTCGGTGATCTCGAAGTCGGCGATCACCCCGTCCTTGAGCGGCCGGATGGCGACGATGTTGCCCGGCGTCCGGCCGAGCATGCGCTTGGCCTCGGCCCCGACGGCGAGCACCCGCCGTCCGTTGCGGCTCTCCTTCTGTACCGCGACGACCGACGGCTCGTTGCACACGATCCCCTCGCCTTTGAGGTAGATCAGCGTGTTCGCGGTGCCGAGGTCGATCGCGAGATCGTTGGAAAACCACCCCAGCAGCGAATTGAAGATCATGTGACCGCAGCGCCCCCCGCTCCGGAAATGCCCCTGCACGCGCAGCGCAATCTGCGAAGCACCCTGTGGGTACCAGAACCCCGTGCAGCGGGCAACGCCAGCGCCGCCGTCGGGCATCGCCGGCGGCGCTGGCCGCCGGCCCGACTTGCGCCCGAGCCCTGTCGCTCACCGGCTTTCGTCCCGTCCGAAGTCGCGTTGCCTCCCGAGGAAGGGAGCTCTATCCTGCGGCCATGCTCCACTTCTTGCGTCAGCACTCGCGGTCCAAGGCGATCAAGGTGATCTTCGTGATGATCATCGCGGTCTTCGTGCTCTGGGGCGTCGGTGCCGTGGTCGGCGGCTCGAGCCAGATCAACGAGGTGGCCACGGTCGACGACCACCCGATCAGCCAGGTCCAGATCCAGCGCGCCGAGTACAACCTCCTGCAGGCCTACCGCGACGCGTACAAGGAGCGCTTCACCCCCGAGGTGCGCGCGGGGCTGAACCTGCGCCAGAAGGCGCTCGACGTGCTGATCGACCGGCGCATCCTGGGCAACCACGCTGCGCGCCTGGGCATCACCGTCTCCGACCAGGAGCTGCGCGATGCGATCGCCGGCAACCCGGCGTTTCAGTCGGGCGGGCGCTTCAGCAAGGAGAGCTACCTGCGCGCGCTGCGCTACTCGAGCCTGACGCCTGGCGACTTCGAGGAGAACCTGCGCGAGCAGCTCGCCATCGACCGGCTCCAGGCGCTGATCGAGGACGGCGTCACGGTGAGCGATGCAACGGCGCGGGAAGAGGTCCTGGCGCGCGACCAGAAGGCCAGCCTGGCCTACGTCAAGGTGAAGGCATCGGACTTCACCTCGGCCGTGCCGGCGAACGAGCCGGAGCTGCGCCGCTACTACGACGAGCACAAGGACCGCTACACGGACCCGGAGCGGGTCGAGATCGAGGCGATCTCCTACCCGCCCGACCGCTTCTCCGCGGGGCTCTCGGCGAGCGACGACGAGGCCGCGAAGCTCTACCAGGAGCACCTCGCGGACCGCTTCACCCAGCCGCACGAGGTGCGGGCCCGCCACGTCCTGATCAAGGCCCCGCAGGGCGCGGACCAGGCGACGCGCGATGCGGCGCGCCAGAAGGTCGAAGAGATCGCCGAGAAGGTGAAGGCCGGCGGCGACTTCGCCAAGCTCGCCGAGGAGAGCTCGCAGGACGAGGGCTCGGCGAAAAAGGGTGGCGACCTGGGCTTCTTCGGCAAGGGGCGCATGGTCGAGCCCTTCGAGCGGGCGGCCTTCGCGCTGGCTGCGGGCGAGGTGAGTGAGGTCGTCGAGACTCCCTACGGCTTCCACCTGATCCGCGTCGAAGAGGTGCGCGAGGAGCGGGTGAAGCCGCTCGACGAGGTGCGTGCCGAGATCGGCAAGTCGCTGATCGAGGCGAAGGCCAAGGAAGCGGCCGGAGAAGCTGCCAAGCAGGACCGAGCCGCCTGGGCCGGGGGCAAGAGCGCGGCGGAGCTGGCGCAGGCGCGTGGCCTGGCGGTCGAGCAGCCCGCTCCCCTGGAGCGCGGCGACTCGCTGGCCGGCGTGGGCCGCTCCCTGCCTCTCACCACGGCGCTCTTCGACCTAGCGCCGGGTGGCGTGACCGAGGCAATCGACGTGAACGGTACCTGGGTGGTCGCCCGCCTGGTCGAGAAGCTCCCGGCGGCCGCCAAGGATTTCGCGGCGGTGAAGGAGCAGGTCGAGACCGCCTACCGGCTGGAGGAGGGTGGCAAGCTCGCCCGGGCGGCGGGCGAGAAGCTGCTCGCGGCGGCGAAGCAGGCCGGCTCCCTGAGCCAGGCAGCCGCGGCCGAGAAGCGAGAGGTGAAGACCACCGACCCGTTCGCGCGCGCCGGCGCCTACGTCCCGGGCATCGGTGCGAGCCAGGAGCTCAAGGATGCCGCCTTCCGCCTCACCGAGAGCGCGCGGCTCGCGCCGGAGGTCTTCCCGGTCGGTGGCGACGCAATCGTCGCCGAGCTCGAGCGCATCGACACCCCCTCGCAGGAGAAGCTCGACGAGCAGCTCGCCGCGGTGCGCAAGTCGATGCTCGAGGCGCGCCGCTCCGAGATCTTCCAACGCTACCTCGACGAGCTGAAGCTGACCGCGCAGGTCTCGGTGGACCGCCAGCGGCTCGAGCAGATGCCCGCGGCCTGAGCCAGGGGGCGGCCCAGCGTGGACGCCACAGGCCGCTCGAGCACGGCGCTGGGTGGGCCGAGCCCGGGATCGGGAGAGGCATGGTGATCGAGCCGTTTCGCCTGCGTGGCGGCCGCCGCGGTGGTGCGCTGCTGGTGCACGGCTTCACCGGCTCGCCCCAGGAGATGCGCGGCTTGGCCGAGCCGTTGGCGGCGGCCGGGCTCGACGTGCTCGGCGTCCGCCTGCCGGGGCACGGCGCTCCAGCGGACGAGGAGCCCAACCACTGGTCGGCCTGGCGCGGCGCGGTCGCGGCTGGGCTGGCGGAGCTCGAGGCGGACGGCAGCCGAGGCAGGACTGCCGTCGTCGGCCTCTCGATGGGCGCGTTGCTCGCCATCGAGCTCGCCGCGCGCGAGCCCGAGCGGATCCGCGCCGTCGCCGCGCTGTCTCCGGCCCTGACTCTGCCCCTGCGGCTGCGTGCGACGCTGCGCGTGGCGGGGCGGGTGCTGCCCAGGTCTGCCTGCGCCAGGCGCATCCCCAAGGGCGAGAGCGACATCCGGGATCCGGTGGCGCGTGCCGCGCACCCCCGCGCCGCACCCTTCCCGCTCTCCGCCGTCCTCTCGTTCAACGAGCTGCGCCTGGCGGTGCGCCGCCGGGTCGGCTCCCTGGCACAGCCACTGCTGATCGTCCACTCGCGCCGCGATCGCACCTGCCCGGTCGCGGGAGCGGCCTGGCTGGCGCGGCGTGCCGGCTCGGCGGAGGTGGCCCTGCACCTCCTCGAGCACAGCGGCCATGTGATCCCGGTGGACGTCGAGCGGGCGACGGCCGAGCGGCTGCTGCTCGAGTTCCTCGCGCGGACGCTCGGGGGTGAGTAGGCTGGGTGTCGCGGTGCGCGACTCACGCTCGATGTGACGCGCCCGCTCGACGAGCGGACGGGCGACGGAGGGCGACGATGGGCCGCAGCCTGCTCAATTGGATCGTCGACACCGCCGCCGCGCTGCTGCTCCTGGGCATGGTCGCGACCGGCTGGATCCTGCGCTTCCCCCTCCCGCCCGGCACCCACCGGACGCACGATCTCTGGGGGATCTCGCGACACGACTGGGGAGCGCTCCACTCGTGGATCAGCATCGGCTTGCTGGTCGTCGTCTCGGTCCACCTGGTCCTGCACTGGCGCTGGATCGTGTCCAGCACGCTGAAGTGGATCAGCGCTGGCTCGGCGGCCGCGGCACCCGCGCGAGCCGGACGGCTCGCGGCGGCTGTCCTCGTCGGCGCGTGGCTGCTCTTCGCGTGGCTCGTGCAGACGGGGGTGCGACCGCTTCCCGAGCCGCGTCACGAGCTGCCCGGCGAGCAGGCGCCCGCGGGCCCCGCCCCACGGCGCAGCCACCACGTCGCGGGCGAGGGGAGCACCTCGGGCACGGCCCCCTCCACCCTCTCGGCAAGGCGTGCCGCCGGTCCGGCGGGCTCCACCTCGGACGTCGCCAGCGAGGCCGCGCGGGTTCTGGCCGAGCGCTGCGCTGCCTGTCACGGGGACGAGCGGCCGGCGGGCGGCGTCCAGGCCGACACCACCTCGCGGCTGCTCGAGACCGGCAGGCGCTGGATCACGCCGGGGCGCCCCGACGCGAGCGCCCTGTTCGACGCCATCGGCGTGCCGAGCCCGGGTAGGCCTCTGGCCGCGGCGCACCGGATCGACGGCTGCGAGCTCGAGGTCCTCGGCCGCTGGGTGGCGAGCCTGCCGGCTCCCGCGCAGGAGGCAGCTCCGGGGCTCTGAGGGCTGCCGCGGAGCAGCGGGAGAGGCAAAGGCGAGGGCCCGGCGGCCATCCGCCTTCGGGTGCGCTCGGGCCGCGACCCGGGTGCGGCTGCTGCCGGCTCGCCAGCAGCGGCCGCACCCGGAGGTCCCCCGGGCCGGGAGCGCGCTTCAGGGCGTGGTCATCTGCAGCGAGCAGGTCGCGGGCACCTCCAGGCCGAGCGAGTCCGACGCTACCATGGTGCAGGGGATGGCCGACGGCGCGGGCAGCGCGGCCCCGGTGGTGCAGTCGAACTCGACCTTGGCGAAGTCTCCCGCCGCAATCGGCGTCGTCAAGCTGACCAGGCCCACGCTCACCCGGGAGTCGTCATCGCCCACCTGAAAGAGGCCGTTCGTGATCCCGGTCAGGTTGGTCACGCGGGCGACGACGCTGGCGTCGCTGTTCAGGCCGGGAATCGAGAGCGCTTCGGGATAGTCGACTTCGGCCGTCACGCCGGAGAGGTCGTTCACGCTCGACGAGTCGAAGGAAAGGCGGATGGTCAGCGTCGCGCTGCCGCCGCTGCACGTGGCGCCGCCGCCGGGTGTCGGCGTCCCGCCCGGCGTCCGGGTGGGTGTGGGGCTGCCGTTGGGCGTCGACGTTGCGCTCGGGGTGCGCGCCGGGGTGGGGGTCGGCGGCGGGGGCTCGGTGCCATCGGGGACCAGGTTGACGGCCGGCATGCGCTGTCCGGAGGCGAAGGTGCCGAGCGACTGCGCGAAGAGGCCGAAGGCGTTGCTCGTGCCAGGGTTCACGTCGAAGAACACCTTGCCGCTGCGCTCGAGGACATCGTCGCCGCCCGCGAGCTCTTGGAGGTCGGTGAGCAGGACGCCGTTCACCGTCGCAGTCGTCTCGGCGACGCGCACGCCGCGCGAGTCGAGGAAAACGACGGACGGCGAGTCGCTCGCGGCGGCGATCGAGAACGGCTCCCCGTACCGATCGGCGAATTCTGCCAAGACCACTCGATTGCCGTCCTGCTCCGGGTCACCGAGGCTCTGCGGGTTGAAGTGCACGGGAATCGTCAAGACCGACGGGGTGAAGCGCTGGTACTTGACCGTCGAGCCGTCCACCGTGGCTCCGGCCGCGGCCCGGTTTCCCGAGCCGCCCACCGCGAGACGGCCGAGGGGGTTCTCGCCGAACGCCGCCTCGAGCGCCGTGTTCGAGAGCGTGAAGCCGCCGGTCAGGGGCTCGGGTGGGACGACGGCCCTGCGGCTGCCCCCGCCGATCACCGGCGTCACCATCGCGATGCCCGCATTGCCCCGCGCCGCGCCCCCGGCCACGTCGTTCGACGTCGGGTCGATCACCACGTTGCCCGCGGCGGGCAATGCGTAGCTCTGGGAGCCCAGCGCGGCGGCGAGCGAGGTGGGGAAGAAGGTCACCTCGATCTCCACCGCTGCGTTCGACGGGTTGCTCACGGTGAGAAACGGCACGCGGTCGGTGCGCGCATCGTAGAAGAAGAGAAGCTGGTCGCCGCTCGTCGCGGGCGTGCCGATCGTCGTCTGCGCCCAGGTCGGCGCCGCCACGGCGCACGCGAAGATCGCCGCACAGACGGCGACGCTTTGCGCCACGCGCCGCTCACTGGTCCTCTGTTCACTCGTCGGTTTCGCGATCACGGTCGTCTCCTCTGCTTGCCGCTCGAGATCCGGCCGTTCTCGGCCAGGGCGGCGATTGCTGCTCGGACGGGGCTCCGCCAGGGCCGCGACCGCCCACGACCTCTCGCGAGGCGAAGGGCGACGAGCGCTGCGGCTCGCCTCACCAGGTACGCCTGCCGTGCGTCGGAACCGTGACGGCTCGGTCATCGAGCGGTGAAGTCGCCGGGCGATCTTCGAGCTCGCCCGCCGTGCGGTGGACGGCGCGCTCAGAAGTCGTACGAGAAGCTCAGGGCCACGCTGACGCCCTTCTTGTATCGCTCCTGCGTCTGGCCGCCCTGGGTGAGAAGGTAGCGGTCGTCGAGCAGGTTCTCGGCCGAGAGCTTGATGTCGATGGGCGTTCCGAAGATCGGCACGTCGTCGCGCAGGAAGACGAAGTCGAGCTGCTGGCGCGTCTCGCGGTAGATGTCGGGAAGCCCGTAGGCGCCCAGCGCGTCCACGCTGCGCCCGGCGGTGTTGTACAGGAGCCGCAGCGATCCGATGCTCGAGCGGGTGTAGTCGAGCATGAGGTTCACCACGTACGGGGCCTGACCCTGCAGGGGGCGCTGGCTCGAAGTCTGCACCTGTGTCGGGGTCGGCGGTGCCGCCTTCACCTCGGAGTCGATCAGGGCCAAGTTGGCGCTGAGGCTCAAGCCCTCCATCCACGGCACGACGAAGCCGAGCTCCTTGCGCACCTCGAGCTCGATACCCTCGACGTTCGCGCTCTCGGCGTTCGCGAAGGAGTTGGCCGCGTTCGACGATTGAGCGATGACCACCTGCTCGATCGGATCGTCGATCTCCTTGAAGAAGAGGCTCAGCGAGACCAGGTCGAGCGACGAGAGGAACCAATCCCAGCGCAGGTCGAGGTTGGTGATGTGCGACTCGATCAGGAAGGGGTTGCCGATCGTCGGCCGCAGGCCGCGGGGCTCGGGGAAGAACACCGGCGAGAGCTCGCGGAACTCGGGCCGCGACACGGTCTGGCTCCAGCCGAAGCGGATGCTCATGTCGTCGCGAGGGCTGCCGATCAGGCTGACCGACGGGAGTGGGTCGAGGTTGCGGATGTTGTTCTCGATTCGACGCCCCTGGTCGTTCGCGGTGGTCAGGTGGATGTAGGAGTACTCGCCGCGCGCTCCGGCGACGAGCCTCAGGAGCTTCTCCAGGATCGGCAGGTCCGCCATCGCGTAGAAGCCGATGATGTCCTCGGTGGCGTAGAACGAGTCGCGCGGATGGGTCGTCTCCTGGAAGTCGACCTCGCCCGCACCGACTCGCGGGGGGGCGAGGAGGGTTTCTGGCGGGAGGGTGAAATCCGAGGCCCCCCTCGGGATGTAGCGGAACTGCCTCAGGTTGGAGGTCCGCTCGCGGTGCGTGAAGGCGGGACCCAGCTTGACGAACGCGGGCAGGCCGCTCCACGCATCCGTGAAGGGGAGCCCGGTCATGAAGGGGATTTTTGCGTCGACGGCCGAATCGCTCATGTGCTCCGTGATGTCGAAGTACACCCGCGTTCCCCCTTGGGAGCTGGTGGAGAAGACCGGTGGTGCGCTCGGGTCGTCCGGGATGCTCACGTAGTTGGTCGTGCGCGTGTCCGGGGTGTCCTGCGTCGTTTGCGAGAAGGCGGTTCGCCAGTCGACGTCGAGCCACGGCAGATGGTGGTCGCCCCTGAGCTGCCCGAAGACGAGCTGCTCCTGGCGGTATTCCAGGCGAGTGACGTTGTTGGTCTGATCCGAGTTCTGCGAGGTGTAGCCGCGGCCGATCTCGACCCGGCTCTCGGTGTTCCGGTTGTAGAGGGCCTCTAGGTCGATGCGGTTGCCCTCGTCGATGTCGTAGCCCGCCGTGTAGACTGCACCCAGGCCGGTCTCGAAGACGTCGTAGTCGTAGAGGAAGTCGTCGGTGAGAACGATGGTCGGCTGCTCCGAGCTGCCGGCGACGGTGAACTGGCGCTCGATGACGTCGTGCTCGACCTTGTAGCCGTTGGTCCAGCTCGCGCCGAGGTTCATGCCGAGCGCTCCCCAGCGATTGCCCACCGTGGCGTTCAGGCCGAAGTTGGGTGGGGCCGTCATCGAGTCGGGCTCCCAGACGTTGGGCAGCGCGGCCGCATAGCGCTCCGCCTCGGCCGCCGGCGGAGCCCCGATCGTCTCGTCGCCGAACAGGGACGGCAGGCCGTTGTCCGCGGCGATCCCCAGCGGGTTGGCCGAGCCGGGGTAGTCGAGGAAGCGCTGCAAGGTCGAAGCGCTGTTGCCACCGATCGACAGGCCGGCCTTGGCCGCAAAGGCGTCGGGCGAGGAGCGGAGCTGGATGTCGACCAGCCCTCCCGAGAAGTCGCCGGGAAGGTCGGGCGAGTAGGACTTGATGATCGCCAGGGATTCGATGAACTGCGCGGGAAAGAGGTCGAGCGGAACGACGCGCTTGTCGGGGTCGGTGCTCGGCAGGCGGCTGCCGTCGAGCAAAGCGCTCGAGTAGCGCTCGCCGAGCCCACGGACGTACACGTACTTGTCGTCGCGCACCGTGACCGCGGGGATGCGCTCGACGATCTCGCCAGCGTCGGAGTCCGGCGACTTGCGGACCACCTCGGCGCTGATCGTGTCCTCGATCACGTCGGCGTTCTTGCGCTGCAGGATCTGCGTCGCCTCGGCCGCTCGGTTCGCCTGTGCGACCACCTCGACGACCTCGACGGCGCCGTCGGCCGAAGGCGCCAGGGCGACGTCCGCGGTCGCGGGCCGGCCCGGCTCGACGGCGATGCGCGTCACCCGGGCGCCCTGGTAGCCGGGGGCGAAGACGCGAATGTCCCAGGAGCCGGCGGGCACCTCGAAGCGGTAGCGGCCGTCGATGTCGCTGCGCGTCTGCTGCTTGCGTCCGACGATCTCGACTCCCGCGTCGATGATCGGCTCGCCGCTCGAGGAATCGACCACCTTTCCCGAGATCACGCCGGGTGAGGTCGTCTGCGGCGGAGCCGGATCGGCCGCCGAAGAGCGCGCTGGCATCGCCAGCGCGGCGACGACCAGCAGAACGGCGGCGTTGGCGAGGGGGCGGTGGCGCCGTGGGGGGATCGGTCTCGGCATGATGGAAGTTCCTCGGCTCGGCAGGGTCGATGGGCCGAGCGGGCTCGGCGGTGGCGGTCGACGAAGTCGAGCCCCGTGCGTCGCGTCGCGCCGCCGCTCTCGGCGGAGCCTCTCTACGCCGTGCGGATTGCCGCGCGATGAGACGCATGTGACGTCTCGTTGACGGCTGCGTCGCGCGACGGCGAAGCGAGCCGCGCCCTCGGCGTCGGGGATCCCGCGTCCTCCCGAGATCTGGGCCGCGTGGCAACTCGCCCCGGCGTTTTACGCAAACGACACACGCCCTACACCGGCCGATCAATGCGCGCCGCTATCAGAGCCCCCGAACGCCGCGCATTCCCCATCCATGCGCGCCAGAGCCCCAAGGAGGAGAAGAAGAATGTTTTACCCCCCAAGGCACCGCGCACGCGTCCTCACGGCGGCGGCGACGGTGATCGCGCTCGGAGTCGGAGGGCTCGCGCTCGCGGCCGAGAAGGAGTCCCGCCTGTGCCGGGCGACCATCGGCAACGAGGCGAGCAAGGTTCTCAAGGCCGGCTTGAAAGGGGCCGACGGCTGCCACAAAGCGAAGGACAAGGTCTGCACCGCCAACCCGCCCGGCTCGGATCGCGAAGAGTGCAACGTCGTGACCTCGCTCGCCTTCGACCCCAAGGGCAAGTACGCCGGCCAGAAGACGAAGTCGGCGGACAAGCTGCAGGGTGTGAAGGGCCAGTGCCTCGCCGGCGATCCAGTCCTGGCGAACTACCCGGGCGGTGACATCGACGCGCTCGTCTTCCCCTTCGTCGACGGCGAGGTGTCCGGCAGCTCCTCCGTGCTGCAGGGAACCGGCGACCTCGAGTGCGACAAGGTCAAGACGAAGTGCCTGCAGGCCATCGGCAAGGCGCGCAGCGACGTCGTCAACGAGATCGTCAAGGACGCGGTGAAGTGCCAGAAGGCCCTGGACAAGACCGGCGTGACCTTCGGCAAGCTCGATTCGAGCTGCGTGGCGACACCGGCGCCCAAGGCTGGGCCGAAGGCTCTGGCCAAGATCCAGAAGGCCTGCGTCGACGAGGGCCTGGTGGGCGGCGACGTGGGGAGCTGCGAGCCGCTGCCGAACTGCGTCGTCGACAACGCGAAGCTCACCGGCCTGGGCCTGGCCCCGGCGATCTACTCCCAGGCGGGCGCCACCTGCGGCAACGGTCTGATCGAGAGCAGCGAGCAGTGCGACGACGGCAACGCGACGTCGGGGGACGGCTGCTCCACGAGCTGTGAGCTCGAGGGGGACACCTGCGACGGCGGCTACGCTGGGCCCGGCTCGGCCGACGGCACGCGCCGCGCCGTGGTCAGCATCAGCACGCCGGAGCCGCTGGGCGGGATCGAGATCAACCTCGACTATCCCCAGTTCCAGGCCGGCATCCCGGGCGTGGGCAACTCCTCGCTGGTGAACAGCCGCTTCACGACCCTGCAGACCGCGGGCCTCGCTGCGATGAACGACAGCGGCAGCGACGTTCGGGTGGCCATGGTCGACATCCTGGCCGGCTTCACCACCGGCGACCTGTTCCGCGTCGACCTCGACAACTGCGTCTCCGTCTCGGAGAACGTCTGCAACCGCAACCAGAACGTGAGCGGCTGCTGCTTCGACCCGTCCAGCACGAGCCAGTTCGCGCGCTGCGAGGACGGGACGACGGTTTGCGAGTCCGACGCGGACTGCACCGGGATCGGCGGTGGCGAGTGCGGTGGCGTGGGCGGCTCGCCCAAGTGCCCGGCGAATCCCCCGTCGTGCGGGACCGGCCCGTCGCTCAGCCCGCCGGCGCTGGGCGTCTGCACGACCAGCGGGACGCCGAACGGTGGCTGCCCGGGTGACAACGCCTGCGTTTCGCAGTCCGAGATCATGACCTGCACGGTGAGCAACCCGTCGAGCCTCGATGGGCAGCCGGTGGCGGGCGTGACCTGCTCGGTGACGATCACCGAGCTGCCCTGAGGCGCAGAGCCCGCAAGTCGGACCCGGCTGCCGCCGAGTCGTCGGCGGCAGCCGGGCAATCGAACTCGAATCGGAGCCCGAGCGCTCCAAGGGAGAGGATCATGTTGAAGAGATTGTGGAAGGGCCTTGCCGCCGGCGTCCTGGCGGCTGCATCGGTGGCCGCGTCGGGCGCAATCGCCAGCGCCGCCACCTGTGGTGATCTGAACAACAGCGGCTCGCGCAACGTCGCGGACGTCGTGCTGCTGTTCCGTGCCGTGCTCGAGAACCCCGACCCGGCTCCGCTGTGCGGCGGAGCCGGCGCGCTCGACTGCGGCGACATGAACGATGACGGTGCGATCACGGTCAACGACGTCGTGATCCTGTTCTCGAGCGTGCTCGGCAACGAGACGCTCTTCGACCTCTGCAGTGGCTCCGGTGCCGCGATCTCCTGCCCCGGCGGCACGGCGACCATCTCGAGCAACGTGACGACCAACCAGATCTGGCCGAGCACGTGCACGATCCTGCTCGACGGCACGATCTTCGTGGAGCCCAACGTCGTGCTGACCATCCAGCCCGGAACGGTCGTCAAGGGCAAGAAGAACCCGACGAATCCGCCGCCGTCGGCCCTGGTCTTCCGCCGCGACTCGAAGATCAATGCGAAGGGGACCGCGGGCAGCCCGATCGTCTTCACCAGCGATCAGCCAGCCGGCGCGCGCGCCGCGGGCGACTGGGGCGGCCTGGCGATCAACGGCCGGGCGACGATCAACTGCCCGGGCGGCGAGTGCCTGGCCGAGGGGCTGACCTCCGTTCCCTTCGGGGGCAGCGAGCCGAACGACTCGAGCGGCATCCTGCAGTACGCTCGCATCGAGTTCGCCGGCCGCATCCTTTCGACCGACAACGAGCTCAACGTGCTGACGATGAACGGCGTCGGCCGTGGCACGACGATCGACCACGTGCAGGCGCACATCGGCCTCGACGACGGGCTCGAGTGGTTCGGCGGCACGGTGAACACCAAGTACATGGTGTCGACCGGCGCGGCCGACGACCAGATCGATTGGCAGCTCGGCACGAGCGGGGCGGCCCAGTTCGTCTTCGCTGCCCAGTACGGTGGCAACCTCGACAGCGCAGGGAGCCACGGCATCGAAGCGGACAACAACGAGAACGGCTTCGACCTGACGCCGCGCTCGGACCCGGCCTTCTGCAACATGACGCTGATCGGCTGCAAGGGCCAGGGTGGCAACTGCACCGTGGATTCCTCCGGAGCCCTGCTGCGCCGCGGAACGGCGGGCCAGGTCTGGAAGACGATCGTCACCAACTTCGGCAACCGCGGAGTGCAGCTGCGCGACGTGGCGACGGCCAACGTGGCTTGCAGCGCGGGGCCGGCGCTGACCGGCAGCCTGCTGTTCAAGGACAGCATCTTCTGGGACAACGGCTCCGGCGGAACGGTGCACTGCTCGAACCACAGCAGCACCTCGGGCGCCGTCTGCCAGTCGTGCGACCTCTACGGCCTGTGGAAGACGCAGGCGACGGGTCCGGTGATCGAGGTCGACCCCGGCCTTTCGGGCGCTTCGTTCCCGCCGAGCCCGGTGCCGAGCAGCGCCGCCAACTCCGCTGCAGTCGATTGCTCGAGCCTGGACTCCTACTTCGAGAGCACCGGCTACATCGGCTCGCACCAGCCCGGTGGCGCGGACTGGATGACCACCCCCTGGGTCGGCTTCGCAACCAACTGAGCCGTCCTGGGACGGCTTCGGCCGGGGGGAGCGATGGGATCCCCCCGGCCGGGGCCTCGACCGTCGCGAGACGCCCGGCGCCCGCAGTGGGCGCCGGGCCCGCGAGGAGATGTGAGACATGCGTGTTCGACGTTTGCTGGTGGCCGGCGCGGCGTTGGCTGCCGTGCTCGCCGTCGTCGCCGGCCGGGCGCCGTCGCGTCACGAAGCCGTGCCGGCGGCGGGTGCTTCCCCGCACGGGCTCTCCGGGGGCGCGAGCTCGATCGACGAGCTCGTCGATCGGATGCTCGGCGCCCTGGAGCGGCGCGATGGTCAGGCGCTCGACGAGCTGCGGGTGACCGAGAGCGAGTACCGGGAATGGATCGTTCCCGGCAGCGTCGAGCCGGGAGCGCGGCTGCAAGCGCTCGGCGACGAAGCCAGCCGCTACTTCTGGGAAACTCTCGACACCAAGAGCCGCTTTCATCGCCAGGCGCTCCTCCAGGGATTCGGCGGGCGAAAGCTCGAGGTCGTCGAGCGGAGCTTCGAGAAGGGCAGCAAGCAGTTTGCGAATCACGTCGCGCATCGGCGGCTGGTGCTTCGGGTGCGCGACGAGGGCGGCCGCGAGGAGGAGCTCCACACCGGGTCGATCGCCGAGGTCGACGGCCGCTTCAAGATGATCTCTTTCATTCGCGATTGACGCCCCACGGTCTTCGACGTGCGGGCCGCAAGGAGCAGGAGTATGGGCGCGAGGAAGATCGTGCAGGGGTTGGTGCTGGCGGGCTTCGTTGCCCTGGCCGCCGTGGCGCCGGCGGCAGTCGGGCCCGCGACCTGCCAACGTGAGGTCGCCAAGGCCTCGGCGAAGTACGTCCAGGATCGCGCGAAAGCGCTGGCGAAGTGCGAGCAGGCCAAGATCGCGGGCAAGCTGCCCGCAGGCACCGCCTGCTCGAGCGAGGCGAAGACCCAGGCGGCGCTGCAGAAGGCGGCGCAGAAGCTCGTCGGCGCGATCGCCAAGGGCTGCGGCGGTAAGGATCGAACGTGCGGCTCGGGTGGCGACGACGTCGCGCTCGCCGAGGTCGGCTGGCCGCCGGCATGTCCTCCGCTGGCCGGTGCCGCGTGCCCTGGTCCGAGCACGGACTGCTCGGGCGTCGCCGCGTGCCTCGATTGCCTCGACGACGCGGCCGTCGGACAGGTGAGCGATCTGACGTATGGCGATCTCGTCCCTGGCGGGGGTGGAGACAAGGCGTTGCGCCGCTGCCAGCTGGCGGTGGGCAAGGGGCTGGAGAAGCTCGTCGCGGCGACCTCGCGGGCTCTGCAGACCTGCTGGGACCAGCGCGCCAAGGGCAAGCACTTCGGGAGCTGCCCGGATGCCGGCGCACCGCAGAAGAGCGCGCCGCGCAAGGCGGCCGAGGCGCTCGCCCAGGCCGAGGCGAAGCGGACGGCCTCGATCTGCAAGGCGTGCGGTGGCGGAGACGGAGCCTGCGGCGGGGGCGACGACCTGGCCGTGTCGGCGATCGGCGTCCCGTCGGCCTGCCCGGGCGTCGTCGTGCCCGGAGGCCAGGATTGCGGCGCGATCGGCGCGATCGACTCGGTGGCGGAGCTCGACGCTTGCCTGGGCTGCGTTGCACGCTTCGCCGTCACGTGCGCCGATCGGGCGGCCGTCCCGGGGTTCGCCTCTTACCCCCCCGAGTGCGGCGCGAGCGGACCGAGCCCGACGCCCTCGCCGACCGCGACACCGGTGGCGACCGCGACCCCGATGGCGACGGCAACCCCGCCGCCGACCCCGACGGCTACGTCCACCGCCACGCCGACCCCGACACCCGGGGGCTCGAGCTGCTCGAGCGCCACGGTGACCGTCTCGACGAGCTTCCTACCGTCGCCCGGCGATCCGGTCTCGGGGGTGACGGTGGTGCTCGACTACCCCGAGGCGAAGCTCGATCTGCCCGGCGTCGGCGCCGCGGTGATCGGTCGGGTGACCAATCTGACGGGAGTGAGCGGCGGGCTGTTCAACGCGGGCGACGACGACAGCCGCGTCTCCGTGGGCCTGATCTCCCTCGCGGCCGCGATCCCGCCGGGCAGCTTCGCCCGCGTGGTGCTCGATTGCAGGCCGGGCAGCTCGCTGCCGGTGGCGAGCGACTTCTCGTGCCTCGCGACGGCGTCGACCTTTCTCGGGCAGGACGTGACGGCGACCTGCTCGGTCTCCTCCCTGACCACGGCGCCGTGAGGCGAGCTGCGTCGAAGTCGTCGGGACCGACCGGCTCCGCGAGCGGCTCTGGCGAAAGCTCGCAGACCTCGCGTGCCGCGTAAGGGAATCGTCACAGGGCAAACGCCTCCATGAAACTCTTGCACGGTACGCACGACCTGCGCGCGAGCTTCGCGCCACCACCCCTGGCTGGGCAGCCCGGGGCGCGACCGAGCGGGCGCCTCGGGGCTGCCACGCCGGTCTTCCGGCGCGGCTTTTCGAGCAGAACGGAGAGGAGATGATGAAAGGTCCAACCAAGCGTTCCATCCTCTGGGTCGCCTGCTGTCTGACGTGGATTTTCGGCGCAAGCGGGGCGCGCGTCGCCCACGCTCTCGTCGACGATCCGTTCACCAGCCTGACGCAGCCCGCCAACACCCTGCTCATGCCGTTCGACATGACCGAGGGGCGCAGGTCCTTCCTCCTGGTCAGCAATCCCGAGGGCGTCTCCAGCCCCGGCGTGGCGGCCGTGACCACCCATTGGTCGTTCTGGAGCGAGACCTGCTCCCACTTGATCGACCTGTCGATATGCTTGACACTCGACGATACGGTGGTCGTCGATCCCTCGAATCTTCAGTCCGTGGATGGCGACAACGAGCGCGTGGGTCCGGCCGTGGACCTCACCGGCCACCGAGGTTTCGTCACGGTGACCGCCTATGCGACCAACGCGGCCTGCGATGACGCCCGGGCGCTCGGCTACCAGCTGATCGACCCGGCGATCGTCGGCACGGCGACCCTCGCGGTGCTGGAGACCGAGGCGTCGTACGGATTCAACGCCGTGGGCTTGTTCCTCGACCCGACCCGAACTGCTGTCGACCTGCCCGATTTCGACCTCTCGTCGCGCAGGGCCGGTGGCTTCCTCGCCGTCCAGACGCTGGCGCCGGACGCGCTCACCGATTCCCAGGTGATCCTCATGGCGGTGCGGGAGAGGACTGGCAAGCTGCCCGGAGAGATCGGCCCGATCGGCACGACCGTCACGGCCGACGCGACCTTCTACGACAACCTCGAGAGCGCGACCTCGCTCCCGGACGTCGAGATCGGCTGCGTGAAGTTCGGCTCGATGATCCCTGGCGCGGCGGGCGGCTTGGTCCCCGACTTCGTGAGCATCTCGACGGCCGGCTTTTTCGAGATGACGGACGTCGCCGTGGGGGGCGATCCCGTCGGCGGCACGACCTGGGTGTACGGCTTCCACGGCCAGTCGCTGGCGAGCTTCGGCGCGGCTTCGGCCGCGAAGTACCTGGTCACCGGCTCCCGCGAGCCGCAGCCGACGGCGACGCCGATCGTCGTCCCCACGCCGACACCCGAGGCGACGGCGAGCCCAGGCGAGCCGACCCCCACGCCGCTATCGACCCCGACGCCTGTAGGGCCGACCCCGACACCGGCCGGCCCCAGCCCGACCCCCGGTGAGGCGACGCCGACTCCAACGCCCGGCGAGGCCACCCCTACGCCGACCCCCGGTGAGGCCACCCCGACCCCGACTCCGGGCGAAGCCACCCCGACTCCGACCCCGGTCGAGGCGACTCCGACCCCGGCACCGACGGCAACGCCGGGCGGCGAAGCCTGCGAGACGGCGACGGTGGTGATCGCGACCGCCTACACGGCGCCGGAGGACGACCCGGCCTCGGGGGTGACGGTCGAGGTCGACTACCCGCCGAGCCTCGAGGTGCCCGGCGTGAACAACGAGAAGAGCGTCATCGATCGCGTGACGAACCTGACCGGCATCTCGGGCGGGTTGTTCAGCGCGGGCGACGACGACGACTTGCTCAACGTGGGCCTGATCTCGCTCGCGGCGGTAATCCCTCCGGGCAGCTTCGCGCAGGTCGAGCGAGAACGAGCATGAGCACCACGGTGGAGGAGATGGCGGCCG
>CAZGUU010000031.1:0-9573 GCA_964529315.1 uncultured Enterobacteriaceae bacterium | reverse complement strand
CGGGCAGCTTCGCGCAGGTCGAGTTCGACTGCGTCGAGGGCAACCCACCCCCCACGCTGGATCAGTTCTCCTGCACGCCGACCGTGTCGACCTTGCTCGGTTTCGACGTGGCCGCGACGTGCGAGGTGCAGTCCATCGATCTGCAGTGAGCGCGCGTGCGGCCCCGGCACGCCCGCGGTGCCGGGGCCGCACGAGGTGCGCCTCGCTGAGCGATCGCGTGCGGCGCAGCGGGCTGGCGGGAGCCCGGACCGAGGGAGGAGGGCGCGCCTGCGGGCGGCCCGAGGTCGAGCGAGAACGAGCATGAGCACCACGGTGGAGGAGATGGCGGCCGCGCCGGCCGGCCTGGTTTTCGGCGGGTACGGCGAACGCCCGCGGCGCCGTTGGCTGGCGGCGGGTGCGGCGTCTTCCTTGATCTACGCCGCGCTCGGAGCGGCGCTGGTCACGCTCGGCGGTGCGACCAAGCACCTGGTCGAGGAGAAGAAGGTCGACCTGACCTTCGTCGAGCGGACGCTGAAACCCGAGCCTCCCCCGCCGCCCGTGGTCGCCCCGGAGCCACCGCCTCCGGCCGCTCCCGAGCCAGTCCCGCAGGCCCCGGCGGCTGCCGCCCCGGTGGTCCGCCCCGACCAGAAGATCCGCAAGCTCGATCAGCCTCCAGCGCCCAAGCCGATGGTCGCGCCGCGCGAGATGCCGCAGGCGGCGCCGCGCGAGGCCGACCCGAGCGAAGACCGAGGCGTCGCGGTCTACGGTGAGCCCGGGCAGGGCGATCCGGCCGGGCTCGAGGGTGGAGTGGCGAAGGGGGGGGTCGTCGGCGGGCAGGTGGGCGGAGCGATTGCGCTGCCCGAGAGCGCGACGCCACCCGTGCCCCTGGCCGCGAACGCACCGCCGCCCTATCCGCAGGAGGCGCGCGCGGTCGGCAGGACGGGCACGGTCGTCCTGAAGGTCGTCATCCTCGCCGACGGCAGCGTCGGCGACGTGCAGGTGATGCGCGGCGAGGAGCCGTTCGTCGGTGCCGCCGTGGCCGCTGTCAAGAAATGGAAGTACGAGCCGGCTCGGCACCAGGGCCAGGCGATCACCGTCTATCGAGTGATCCAGATCCCCTTCAAGCTGACAGTCTGAGGGCGGGCTGGAGAGCGCAGAAAGGAAACGCGATGTCGTTCGGCTGGATGGAGATCTGGCAGCACATGGGCGTGCCGGCGATGGTGATCGCCGGCTTGCTCCTTTCGATGGGGCTCGCTTCGCTCACCGTCTTCGTCGAGCGCGTTTTCGTCCTGCGGCGGTCGCGCTCGGCGTCGCGGCGCTTCGCGGCCGGCTCGGCGGCAGCGTTGAGCCAGGGGGACGTGGATGCGGTCGTGGCAGAAGCGGCCAAGCTGTCGCACGGACACCTCGCACGCATCGTGCGCAGCGCCCTGACGACCTACGCACACGCACGGAGCACCGCGGACATCTCGGGTCTCACACCGGCGGAGCGGACCCGGCGCCACCTTGAGCGCTACCTCGAGGAGATCGGCGAGGACTTGCGGCGCGGGCTTCCCGTGCTGGCTTCGGTCGGGTCGGTGGCTCCCTTCGTCGGGCTTCTCGGCACCGTCGTGGGGATCATCTCGGCCTTCCAGGGGATCGCGGAAACGGGCTCTGGCGGGCTGTCCTCGGTGTCCGCGGGGATCAGCGAGGCGCTCGTCGAGACGGCGCTCGGGCTCGCGGTGGCGATCCCCGCGGTGCTCGCCTTCAACGCGCTCTCGAGCTCGATCACCCGCGACGAGGCCGCCCTGGGGCGCTCCACCGGCGAGCTGCTCGACCTGATCGAGAGCTGGGAGGAGCTCGAGGTGCACGAGGGACGCCGTGAGCGGGTCGCGTAGCCGTCGCTCGCCCCGGCACGGGGTCGCGCCCGACATGAACGTGACGCCGCTGGTCGACGTCGTGCTCGTGCTGCTCATCATCTTCATGGTCGTGGCACCGAGGATGGAGAAGGGGGTGCAGGTCGAGCTGCCGGGCGTCTTCAATCCCGATCCCGAGACGCCAGGGGCGCTGGATCCACTCGAGCTCTCCGCGGATCGCGACGGTGGGCTCTACCTCGCGGAGCGACGCGTCGAGCTCGACGAGGCGATCGACGTTCTGTCGGCAGAGCACGCCGAGGCGCCGCTGCGGCGCCTCGTCCTGCGCGCCGACCAGCAGCTGTCCTATGGGGCGGTGCGGCGCATCCTCGCGCGCACGCAGCAGGTGGGCTTTCCCGGGCTCTCGCTGGTCGTGGGCGAGCGGGCGCGCCCAGAGGAGGGCGAGCAGGGAGGTGACCCGTGGCAATGACCCTGGGACAGGAGGGAGGCCGCGGCGTCGCGCCGCAGATGAACGTGACGCCGCTGGTCGACGTGGTGCTCGTGCTCCTGATCATCTTCATGGTGATCACGCCCTTGCTCACGAAGAAGCTCTGGCTGCACACCCCCAGGCAAGAGAAGCAGGAGGTCGAGCGGCGAGAGCTCGAGCAGGATCCCAATCCGCCCCTCGTCCTCGGCATCCGGTCGGACCGCGGCATCGCCGTCAACGGCGTGGATGTCGCCCTCGAGGAGCTCGCCCCACGGCTGCGGCGCATGTTCGCCGCGCGGGAGGACCACGTCCTCTTCTTCGATGCGTCCGACGAGGTCGCCTACGGCTTTGCCGTCGAGGTCATGGACCGCGCTCGCGCGGGCGGCGCGGTGACGATCGCCCCGCTGACGGCGGCGCTCGGGCAGCCGCCGGCGGCGCCATAGGAGCCCGTCCAGGTCGGGTCGCGCGGGCTGCGAAGCGCGATGCATCCCCGATCGCGACGTCGCCGAACCCTCGACCGATCGCAGTGGATACGCCTTCGGGCACGACTCCTTGCGCTCGGGGCGCCTTGCGCCTCTCGCCCCCACGCGCCGGCTCGGGCGGACCCTAGGCAGCCGCCAGGTGGGCCCGGGCCGCGGCTACGAGCCCGCCGGTGCCGTACCGGCTCACGGCAAAGCCGCGCGCCGCGTACCACCGAGCGCTCGGCTCGTGCTCCTTGGCCTCGTGGAGCAGCGCGGTGATCTGGCGCGGTCGCCGTAGCGCACCGTCGGCGAGCAATGCATCCACGGTCCGCTCGAACGGGTAGCGACTGCGCCCCGCGCCGACGCCGGCTCCGTAGCCGATGGCCAACAGATCGGCTTCGGGTAGAGCGGGGGCGCGCTGGGAGGGGCCGAGATCGGCCGGCGCACCGATCAGGAGGCTGCGCAGGAGCCCGTAGCCGACTCTGGCTAGGGGAAGGTTCGTCTCGATCGACGGCAGACCGCAGGCGAGGCCGAGGCGCAGGGTCGAGGTCCAGGGAGGGGACGCCGGCCCCGGCAAGGGCAGGGCGCGCGGGTCGCCGTAGTAGGTTCGCAAGAGCGGCTCGGCCTCGAGCGCGGCGACGAGCGCGGCCTCGCCGTGGACGGGCAGATGGATCAGGCCGCGTGCTTGACGCAACGTGGCGCCGATCGCGGCGATCACCCGGCTCCACGCGACGCACGCATCGAGCGGCTCCCAGACGGCGCACAGCTCGCGCACCAGCAGTGTCGACGTGAGGCCGTCGACGTTCGTCGTCAGGTGGACGACCAGCCGCTCGCGGGCGCGCTCCGCCAGGGCGAGCAAGACGGCGTGGTGCGTCGTGTGTCGCCGGCTCCTTCGCCTCTCGTGCAGGCACATCGATCGCATCGCTGCGATCAGGGCGTCGAGGGCGTCGTCGCCGGCGTTCGCGACGGCGTACACGATCTCGTCGAGGTTCTGGCGGTCCTTCCAAGGCACGGTCGCGATCCGGGAGGCCACGACGTCGAGCGCGCGAATCCGCCGGACCAGGTTCACCCCGTCGGCGCGCGCGAGCCCCTGGCCGGTGAAGACGACCAGGGGCCGTGGGGAGGGTTCGGCGGGGCTCATCGGCGGGATCTGGAAGGGGAAGCGGCGCAGCCGTCGGGCGCGCAGCGCTCATCCGCGGCGCAACGCGACCAGCGCCAGCCCCTCGTAGAGGAGGTGTGCGGCCAGATGGGCCGTGATGTCCGCGTGATCCAGGGCGGGCGCGACCTCGACGAGGTCCATGCCGACCAGGTCGATGCCCGCGAGCCCGCGCAGCAGGCGCAGTGCCTCGCGCGAGGAGAGCCCTCCGGGAACCGGGGTGCCGGTTCCCGGAGCGAAGGCCGGATCCACCGCGTCGATGTCGAAGGTCAGGTAGACCTTGCTTCCGGCGAGCCGCCGGCGGACGTCGGCCACCACGCAGTCGACGCCCCGATCGGCCGTCTCCTCCATCGAGTAGACGCGTCCGCCGTGTCGTTGGGCGAAGCGCGCCTCGCCCTCGTCCTCGGCGCTCGCGCGGATCGCGATCTGATGAAGCCGCCCCTGAGCGACGAGCCCTCTCTCGATGGCGTGGCGCAGCGGCGTGCCGTGGTGGAACGGCTCACCCCAGACCGACGCATCGCTCGTGTCGGAATGGGCATCGACGTGTACGACCGCCACCGGCCCGTGGCGCTCGGCGACCGCGCGCAGGCTGGGCAGGAGGATCGAGTGGTCGCCGCCGAGCAGGATGGGTACGGCCCCGGCGTCGAGGACCCGCCCGACTTCCGTCCGGATCGCATCGCGAACCGCGCTCGCGTCGAAGGGCGGGAAGACGACGTTGCCGCCGTCGGCCGCGTGGCAGCGGCGAAATACGTCGATGCCGTGCGAAGGGTGGAAGCCCTCGAGAAGAGCGCTGGCTGGTCGCACGTGATAGGGCGCCAGGCGCGCGCCCGGCTGATACGTCGTGCCACCGTCCCACGGGACGCCGAGCAATACCGCGTCCAGATTCTCATAGTCGGCGTATCCAGGCCGAGCCGGCCGCGCCTCGACCAGGGGGAGCCGAAAGAAGGGCGTCTGGCCCGAGCGCGCGTACGCGAGCGCCGGCTGCTGGCCGGTCGGGCGTGTCGGCCCGCCGTGGAACGGCGCAGGACTGGCGACCGCGACCCCGTTCATGCCGCCCACAGGAGGTGCTCCACCATCGCCTGTGCCTCGCGGGCCAGGGCGTCGCCGCTCTCGTAGCGCTCCGGCGTCATCGGGCAGCCGAAGCGCACGCGCACGCGTCCGGCCCCGCGCGCGAGGGTCCGCAGCAGATGCGGCAAGAGCGAGGCATCGCCCGTCCAGGCGAGGCGATGGTCTTCGAGCCGCAGGGCCACCGGCACCACCGGGACTCGCGCGTGTCGCGCGATGCCGAAGATCCCCCGCCGGAAGGCCAGGACCCGGTGGCCGGCGGTCGTCGTGCCTTCCGGGAAGTTCAGCACCGAGACTCCAGCTGCCAGCGCCCGGTGCGCGGCCCGCAAGCCCCGCGCTCCGCTTCGCGGGCTTCCCCGCTCGATGAAGATGACGCCGTGCTCGCATCCGAGCTTGCCGATCACGGGCCAGCGCGAGACCTCGCGTTTGGCCAGCGGCACGCACGGGACCAGGCTGGCCAGGAGCAGCGGATCGACGTAGCCGACGTGGTTGGCCGCGAGGACCACCGGCCCCTCGGGCACGGGACCCGAGATCGCGATGCGCAGGCCGAAGTGCGTGCACATCTCGGCGGCCAGCCGAGAGAAGGCGAACGCGCGCAAGCGGGTGCGCGTGGCGGTGTCCGACGCGCCGGGAAGCTGCCTGAGCGCGTGGCGCGCGCTGGACATGCTGCGCGCCGCGCCGAGCAGGGCGCCCGCTGCCCGGTGTGCGCCGGCCGCCCTCCCGGTCGAGCGCTGGTCGTCGAACGAGGGCCAGCCGAGCCCGGCGGGCACGGCCCCGGTCGCCTGAAGCTCTCCGGCGAGCCTCACGCCGCGCTCCCGAGCGGGATCGCTCCCGCGTCGGCGCCGGCGACGGCGGCGAGGCGCGACCATCGCCGGCTGGCGCGGGCCAAGGCCGCGCGGTCGATGCGCGAGACGATGCGATCGTCGCCGGGGCCGTAGAAGCCGCGCCGGACCTCGATCTCTCGCGCGCCGAGTCCGGCATGCAGCGAGCGGGCAGCACGATTCTCGGCGCGGACGGTGAACCAGCAGGAGTCGACGCGTGGCAGGAGCACCTTGGCCAGGGCTCCGATCAAGCCGTACGCGACCCGTGAGCCCTGATGGCTGGAGAGGATCGCGAGCGTGGTGCAGTACGCCTCGCGCTCTCGAACGAAGCAGAGCACGTAGCCGACCGGCTCGCCGCGGTCGACCGCGACGAGACAGGTATCGCGGAAGAACTCGCAGCACAGCCGCACGTAGTAGGCGCCGAGCACCGCCTCGCCATCCGCGGCGAAGACCTCCTCTTCGAGGCGCATGAGCGCGTCGAAGTCGTCCCGCTCGAGCGGGCGCACGTGGTAGGCTCTCATCGATCGCTCCCTCCTCCCGGCTCGCCTTGCTTCGCCGCCGGGCTCACGTCTTTTCTGGTCCGTCTTCATTCTCGAGGCCGAGCCTAGCCAGCGAATGTGGCAGCGGTCTTTCGCGCCGGCGAAGCCTCGGCGACGCTCTTGCGCGTCGATGTGGGAAGCGGGCTTCTCCGGGGCGCCGCGCGATTCGCCAAGGCCTAACGAGCGCGACACGCGCCGGTCATGCTCGCCGGCTAGTCACGACGAAACGACCGGCTCCGCGCTCGCAGCTGGCGGGCTGTGCGGCAACCTCGGGAAAGCCGTGGCGCAGAGCCAGATGCGAGAGGGAGCCGGTCGTTCCATTGCGCCTCGCCGTGCGCCGTCCGCTGTCTGGACCGACGCCTGACGGGGCCGCGGAAGGAGGACATGCAGATGGCACGGCACGCGCCTTCGCCGGAGCCTCCCGAGGGCGTCGGCTCCGGAAGCAGGCTTGCGTTTCTCGCAGCTCTCGACCGTCTCGCCGACGATCTCCGAATGGGACGGGCCGCGCCGGAACAGGCGGCGGCGAGGGTCGATGCCCTGCGGGTGCGCTGCGCGGCGGCTGGCCTGCTGCGGCTCCGACCGGATCCGCCGGTGAGCGGCGCCGCCACGCGGCCCGCGTCCTGAGCGCAAGCGGATCGCGCTGCGGTGGCGAGAGCCCCTCGGGGTGAGCTCAGCCTTGGGCGGCGCCGCGCGCCCGGCCGCCGAACAGGCGCTGCCAGAGCTCGCCGACCGATTCCACGCCGCAGACCGAGAGGCCGGCCGGCGCGCGCACCTGGCGCGCCGTCGCCGCAGGAACCACGGCGCGGGCGAAGCCCAGCTTGTGCGCCTCGCGCAGGCGGGTCTCGGCGTGGCGCACGGCGCGCACCTCGCCGGCCAGGCCGACCTCGCCGAACAGCACCAGGTCCGCGGGCAGCGCCGCGTCGCTCGCGCTCGAGCCGATCGCGGCGATGATCGCCAGGTCCGCCGCGGGCTCCTGGACGCGGATGCCGCCTGCCACGCTGACGAAGAGATCCTGCTCCCAGAGGCGCAGCCCGGCGCGCTTGTCGACGATCGCCGTCAGCACGGCGACGCGATTGGAGTCCAGGCCGAGCGTCGTGCGCCTCGGCATGGCCAGGGCCGAGCGGGCGGCCAGGGCCTGCACCTCGACGAGCAGCGGGCGCGTGCCCTCGATCGACGGCAGCACCGCGGAGCCCGGCGCCCCCTGGGGCCGCTCGGCGAGCAGCAGGGCCGAGGGGTTCGAGACGTCGACCAGGCCGCGGTCGCCCATCTCGAACACGCCCACCTCGTTCGTCGGTCCGAACCGGTTCTTGACGGCGCGTAGCAGGCGTAGCCCGCCGCCCTGGTCGCCCTCGAAGTAGAGCACCGTGTCGACGACGTGCTCGAGGACGCGCGGCCCGGCGATCGTCCCCTCCTTGGTCACGTGGCCCACCAGGATCGTCGGTCGCCCGGCGGCCTTGGCGTGGGCGACCAGGGCGGCTGCGCACTCGCGCACCTGGCCGACGCTCCCGGCGGCCGACGAGAGCTCCCGGGAGTGCATCGTCTGGATCGAGTCGACCAGCAGCACGGCGGGCGCCACGGCCTCGACGTGGGCGAGCACCTCCTCGACGCAGGTCTCGGGCAGGACCAGGACCGACTCGTCGCAGCCCAGGCGGTCGGCGCGCAGCTTGACCTGCTCGGGCGACTCCTCGCCGCTCACGTAGAGCGCACGCGCGCCGTGCGCGGCGAGCTCGCCCAGCACCTGCAGGCCGATGGTCGACTTGCCGATGCCCGGATCGCCTCCCAGCAGGGTCACGGAGCCGGGGACGATGCCGCCGCCGAGCACGCGATCGAGCTCGGCGAGGCCGGTCGAGGTGCGCTGGTGGCTCTGCGGCTGGACGCTCGACAGCGGCGTGGGGCGCGCGTCGCGCGCCGCGCCAATGGCGATCGAGGTTCGCGAGCCGCCTGCGGCGGCGCCGCCGCGCGGGGCCAGGGCCTCCTCGACGACGCTCTCCCAGGCGCCGCACTCGCTGCAGCGGCCGAGCCACTTGGCGAACTGCGCGCCGCACTGCTGGCAGGCGAAGACGGTGCGCGGGCGAGCCACGGCGGACCCGTATCACACGAGGACCGGCGGGGCAGGGCGCGGCTTCGGCAGGGGCGACATTTCCGCCCGCCCCGTGCCACCGGCCAGATCGCCCTCCTACGTGCCACGATGCTCTGGCTGGCGTGCTCGGCTCGCCCTGCGCTCGCCCAGCGCACGCAGGGCCGGCGCGCCCGACTGTCAACCCCTATGATTACAGCGGGTTGACAGTCGCGACCACCTTGCGTAGCGGACCGGCATGCGGCCGGCGGAGGAGCTCGAGCGGGAGCTTTCGGGCCTCGAGGAGCGCCACCTGCTGCGCCGGCGGCGGGTGGTCGGCGGCCTGCAGGGGCCGGAGGTCGAGATCGACGGCTGCCGAGTCCTGTGCCTCGCCTCGAACAACTACCTGGGCCTCGCCGCGGACCCGCGCGTGATCGCCGGCGCCGCGGCGGCGCTCGAGCAGGGCGGGGCGGGAGCGGGCGCCTCACCGCTGATCAGCGGCCACATGACCGTGCACGAGGCGCTCGAGCGGGAGATCGCCGCCTGGCTCGGCTGCGAGGCGGCGCTGGTCTTCGGCTCGGGCTACCACGCCAACATCGGCGTGATCGCGGCGCTGGTCGGCGAGGGCGACGAGGTCTTCAGCGACGAGCTGAACCACGCGAGCCTGATCGACGGCTGCCGGCTGGCGCGTGCCGCGGTGCGTGTCTATCCGCACCGCGACACACGCGCGCTCGCCCGGCTGCTCGAGGCCTCCCGCGCGCGCCGCCGGCTGATCGTCAGCGACTCGATCTTCAGCATGGACGGAGACGCGGCACCGCTCCGAGAGATCGTCGAGCTCGCCGAGCGCCACTCGGCCTGGACGATGCTCGACGAGGCGCACGCCTGCGGCGTCTTCGGCGACGACGGCGCGGGGCTGGCCGCGGCGCTCGGCGTGGGCGGACGAGTGACGGTGCGCATGGGCACGCTGGGCAAGGCGCTGGGCGGGTATGGCGCCTTCGTCGCCGGCTCCGGCGCGCTGGTCGAGCTGCTGGTCAATCGCGCCCGGGCCTACGTGTACAGCACCGCACTGCCCCCGGCGGCCGTCGGTGCCGCCCGGGCGGCCGTGGCGATCGCACGCGGCGACGGCGAGCCGCGCCGTCGCCTGTGGCGCAACGCGCGCCGGCTGCACGACGGGCTCGCC
>CAZGUU010000030.1:0-27060 GCA_964529315.1 uncultured Enterobacteriaceae bacterium | reverse complement strand
GCGCCGGCTGCGACACTCACGTCGCCCGACCAGCGTCGCAGGACGCCGGCCACCTTCTCGATCGTGACCGGCTTGGCCACGTAGTCGTCCATGCCCGCGCGCAGGCAGACGTCGCGGTCGCCTCGCATCGCGTTTGCGGTCATCGCGATGATCGGTACGCGGCGCCCGACGTCGCGCTCCCGCCGACGGATCTCGGCAGTCGCCTGGTAGCCGTCCATCTCGGGCATCTGACAGTCCATGAGCACGGCATCGTACGGGGCGAGGTCGAGCATCTCGACCGCCTCGCGCCCGTTGGCCGCCACGTCGACGCGGCAGCCGAGCTTCTCGAGGAGGCGCACGGCGATCTTCTGATTGACTACGTTGTCCTCGGCCAAGAGAACGCGCCGGCACTCGGCCTGTCCCGTGGACCGGTGCGTCTCTCGTCGCTCGCCGTCCCCCTGCCCAGCGGAGCCGGCGAGGGGGGCGGCCTCTGCGGCCGCGACCTCGGTGCTCTGCGCGGCGCGATCCGGCCAAGGCACAACGGGCACACCCTCGGCCCCGGAGGGGGGCTTGGAGCTCGGCGCATCGCACGGGTAGTCGTGCGGCAGGCGCAGGCGGAACCAGAAACACGACCCCTGCCCCGCACGGGAGGTCGCTCCGATCTCGCCGCCCATCAGCTCGACGAGCTGCTTGGAGATGGCCAGCCCGAGGCCGGTGCCCCCGAAGCGGCGCGTGGTGGAGGCGTCGGCCTGGCTGAAGCGCTCGAAGAGGGCCGGCAGGAGCTCGGGGCTCACGCCGATGCCGGTGTCGCGCACGCTCATCCGGATGGTCGCGGCCTCGCCCGAATCCGCGTCGCAGTCGACCTCGATCGAGACATCGCCCCGTTCGGTGAACTTGATCGCATTGCCCGTCAGGTTGATCAGCACCTGCCGGATACGCCCGGGATCGCCGATTAGGTGCCGAGGCGTGCCGGTGGCGTAGCGGACGTGCAGGGCCAGGCCCTTGTCCGAGGCGCGGACCGCCAGGAGATCGACGACCTCCTCGACGGCTCGGTGCAGATCGAAGGCGATGGGCTCGATATCGAGCTTGCCGGCCTCGATCTTGGAAAAATCGAGGATGTCGTTGACGATCGAGAGGAGCGCGTCGGCCGAGCTGCGCGCGATGCGTGTGAGCTCATGCTGCTCGTCGTCGAGTTCGGAATCGAGTAGCAGGCCGGTCGCTCCGATGATGCCGTTCATCGGCGTGCGGATCTCGTGGCTCATGGTCGCCAGAAACTCGCTCTTGGAGCGCGTCGCGGCGAGCGCCTGGTCGCGAGCGGCGGCGAGCTCGGCTGCCTGGATGGCGAGATCCTTGGCCTGGCGCTCGGCGAGGGCTCGGGCACGCTCGACCTCGGCGTAGTGGCGAACCGTGCGCTCCTCGGCTTCGCGGCGCAGCGTGACGTCCTCTACGGTCCCGACGAAGCCCAGGAGCTCGTCGCCGTCGCGGACGGGGGCCGACTTCACGCCGAGCCACAGAACGCCGCCGTCCGGTCGCAGGACGCGGTGGACGCTCTGGTACGCGGTGTGCGCGGCCGCCGCGGCCCTCGAGTCACGGATCACTCGCTCGCGGTCGTCGGGGTGGACGGTGCGCTCCCAGCCCTGGCCTAGGACGGCGGCCGAGGCGTAGCCGGTCGTCTCCTGGCAGACCCGGTTGGTGTAGGTGAGAGCCCCCGAGGCGTCGGTCATGTAGATGCCGAGGGGCGAGGCCTCGTTCATCGCACGGAAACGGGCCTCGCTGGCGCGCGCGGCCTCCTCGGCGCGGCGGCGAGCCGTCACGTCGTGGAGGATGCAGACGTAGCGCAGGACGCCGTCGAGGCATAGGCCGCTCACCGCGAGATCGAGCCGCAGGAGGCTGCCGTCTTTGCGCTGGGCGGAAATCTCGCGGCGCAGGCCGGGAGCCCGCGCGCCGGCCTCGAGCCGGTAGCGCGCCACCAGCTCGTCGTGACGCCGGCGATGAGACGGGGGCAAGAGGAGGCGGACGTCCCGTCCGACGAGCTCTCCGGGGGCATGGCCGAACAGATCCTCGGCGGCGGGGTTCGCCGACTCGATTCGGCCGTGCGCATCGACGACGAGAATGCCCTCGAGGGCGTGGTCGACGACCGCGCGGGTGCGCGCTTCCTGGTCGCGCAGCGCCCTCTCGGCGGTCCGCTGCGCCGCGACGAAGGCGTAGACCAGCGTGGCGACGGCGACGACGAGCAGCACCTGGCTCGCGGCGGAGTACTGAATCTGGATGTCGGCGGGCACCGCCACGGGCAGGACGACGCCAGCCGCGGCGAGGGCAGCGAAGGCCGCAAGCCCGCAGATGGTCAAGCCGGAGTAAAGCGCGAGACCGGAGAGCCCGAGGACCAGCCCGGCGTAGAGCGGTGGCGTGACGAGCCAGCCCTGGCCCAGGGCATCGAGGCCGCCCAGCCGGCTTTGGAGGTAGAGCACGACGACCAGCAGGTTGAGCGCGCTCAGGTGCGCGACTACGGAGAGCCTCGCCCCGCTGCGCAGCAGAAAGAGAATGGGGATCGCCGCAGCGCAGCTCGCCACGATGAGCGTCGCAAGGTCGGTGGCGCCGGCGCGCAGCAGCAGGACGACGATCCAGGGGGCCATGGCGACCAGGCCCAGGGCGCAGCCGTTCACCGTGCGTACCCGCTGCATGTAGAGCGCGTCGCCTTGCCGCGGGTCGTTCGGCGAAATCCCGGCGTCCAGGGCGTTGCGGAGAAGTCTCTGGATCGGATGCACGACTTGCCTGCCGCAGGAGTTCGGCCGTGCGTACGGTGTTCTTGAGGGGCGCGCGGCGGCGGTGGAAGCGGAGCGGGTCGGATGCGATGGAGTACGCCAGGGAAGATGCGAACGCCTGCTCGCCCCGAGCGCGACCCCTGGCTCGCCGACGGTTGCCGAATCGTGGCCCTGGCCGCGCTGCCCTTGCTCCTCCTGCGACCTCTCGAGGATACGCCGTTCGTCGACGACTGGGCCTACGCCTGGTCGGTCGAGTGGCTCCTCATGCACGGCGAGATCCGCGTGCTCGAGTGGTCGAGCAACTGGAACGTCGCGCAGGTGCTCTGGGGAGCGCTGTTCTGCCTGCCGGGGGGCTTCTCGTTCGGCGCGCTGCGCGCTTCGACTTGGGTGCTCGGCACGACCGGCCTGATCGCCCTGCATCGGCTGCTGCGGGCGACGGGTGTGGCGCGCCGCGAGGCGTGGATCGGCACTGCGGCGCTCGGCGTGAACCCGCTGTGGGTGGTCCTCGGGCTCACCTTCATGACCGACGTGCCGTTCGTGGCGGCGACGCTCGGGGGGCTTTGGGCAGGGGTGCGAGCGCTCGCCCTGCGCAGCACGGGTTGGCTGGTCCTGGCGGTCGCCTTCGGAACGCTGGGCTGCGGCGTGCGCTTCGTCGGTGTCGCGTTCCCGGTGGCACTCGCCCTGGCGCTGCTCGGCGATCCTTGGGGGCGCCGGCCGGGGCGCCTGCTGCTCGCCCTCCTGCCGCTCGCTCTGGTCGGCGTCTTGTTTCTCGCCGAGGCGCGGCTGCTCGTCGCCTCCGTCGACGTCTCGCTCGTGCCGAGCGCACCGCAGAATCGGTGGGCACGGCTGTCGCTCGTGGCCCCGAGCCTCGGTCGCACGCTGCCGATGGCGATCGGCTTTGCCGCGAGCGTGATCGGGGTTGCGCTGTTGCCGCTGACGGCGGCCGGCGTGAGCCCGCTTTGGCGAGGGCGTGGCATGGCGCTTCTCGGATGCCTGGGCGCCCTCTGGTGGGGGGCCGCGCGCTGGGGCACGTCGCTTGCACCGCCGCTCTTCGGCGAGGCGACCTGGACGCTCGATGAGCTCGGCGCAACGGCTCCGCTGATCGCCGGGTACGGGGCGCCGGGAACGCCGGCCTGGGCGGGCCTGGTCACGCTGCTTGCGCTGGGATCCGCCGCGCTCTGGCTCGATCGGGCCGTCGAAGTGCTGCGGCGACCCGGGGGCGGCCTGCTCGGCTGGTCGCTCGCCGGCAATCTCGCGTTGATCCTGGTGCTCTGGCTGTTCTACGACCGATACGGCCTGGTGCTGATCGCGCTGGCGATCCCGCTCTACCTGGCCGGCGGGACGCGCCTGCGGACCCGGGTGGCCACGGTGACTCTCGCGCTCTACGGCGCGCTCTCCCTGGCCGGCGTTCACGACCACCTGGCGTTGAGCCGCGCTCTGTGGGGCGGTGTCGCATGGCTACGCGAGCGGGGCGCGCGCGCCGACGAGATCGACGGCGGCTACGTGGTCAACGGGTGGCTGCACTACGCGCATCCCGCCGACGCGCCGCACGATGCCCGGGGCGTGCCGTTCGTCCCGGACCTGACGGTGAGTCGCGGCGAGCTGCGCTACCAGCTCGCCCTGCAACAGCTCCCGGGCTGGAGGGTGTTGGCGAGGATCCCCTTCGAGCGCTGGCTCGGGCACCGCGGCGCGATTCTCGTCCTGGAGAGGGCGCACTTGCCGGCCCCTTCCCTGCCGGGGCCGGACCGGGAGGCGGAGTAGGTGCGCGCTTCCGCGACGCCGGCGCGCATGCTTTGCTACGCACGCCCGGCGGCCGCGCTTCGCCCCGGAGCAATCACCTGGAGGAGCCCCGATTGCCGATGCAGGCCCGAGCGACGGAGATCTTGCGATCCCTGGAGAAGGACGCCGAGCTCATCCAGCCGCGATTGCGCGATTGGTGGGTGAACTACCTGGGCAAGCACTTCGATTACTACCTCGACGTGCTGTCCTGCCTGAACGAGGCCGACCGTGGCGCCAGCATCCTGGAGATCGGTAGCGTGCCCGGCCAGTTCACGGCGATGCTCAAGCAGCTGGGCTTCGCCGTCCAGGGCGTCGACCTCGATCCGTCCCGCGTCGACGGCTTCTGGCGCAAGCACGACATCCCGGTTGCGAAGGTCGACATCGAGCAGCAGGAGCTTCCCTTCCCCGACGCCGCCTTCGATCTGGCGATCTTCGCCGAGGTGCTCGAGCACCTGCGCGTGAACCCGCTGCACGCCCTGGCGGAGATCCGCCGCGTGCTCAAGCCCGGAGGACGGATCATCCTGAGCACGCCGAACATCACGCCGATGAACCGGGTGAGCTTCCTGCTCGGCCGCAGCTACCAGGGCAATCCCGTCCGCGAGTTTCAGAAGCTCGAGCAGATCGGCCACATGGGGCACATCCGCCTCTACTCGCTCGACGAGGTGAAGGGGCTGCTGCGACACTGCGGCTTCGAGGTGCGCTCGCACACCTTCAAGGGCAAGGTCACGGCCAGCGGTTGGGTGGAGAAGGCAGTGGCCAGGCTCTACCCGCGAAAGCAGGAGCTGCGCGGCTTCGTCTTCGTGGTCGCGACTCGAAAGTGATCGGTTGCGGACCGCCGCGGTGGACCGTCGGCGGTGGCGGCTTCTGCCGTCGGGCAGCATCAGCTGCGGGTGATGTAGTTCTCCAGCTGCTCGATGATGAACTCCTTCTCGGAGATCACGGCCTTGACCACGTCGCCGATCGAGACCAGGCCGATCAGCCGGCCTTGCTCGAGCACGGGCAGGTGGCGGATTCGCTTGTCCGTCATCAGGGCCATGCACTCGTCGACGCTTTGCTCGGGGCGCACGTAGATCACGCGGGTGGTCATGATCTGGCGAACCGGGGTCTCCCGGGAGGTCTTCCCCTTCAGGATCACCTGCCGGGCGTAATCGCGTTCGGAGAGGACGCCGACCACCTCCCGGCGATCGTCGATCACCAGGACGGCTCCGACGTCCTTTTCCGCCATCAGGCGAAGCGCATCGAAGACGCTGCTGTTGGGGCCGACCGACCAGACGTCGCGGCCCTTTCCCGAGAGCAACTCGCGAACCGTCCACATGGCAGGCGTCCCTCCCGGCCAGCCACCCGCCCGGATGCCGCGACGATCCGATGCCCGTCGCGCTTGCTCCGGTACGAGACGGCCCGAGCCGTGGTAACCGTGCTCGGCGTCGCCCGCATCGGCGCGCCGCCGCGAGCCCGAGTCTGCCACCGTCGGGGTGCAGGCTCAAGCGAGGTGGTGCTCGTCGATTGCGAAGACGGCGGCGCCCCGCGGATGACGGGCCCCGCGGCCCGCCTGCGGCTTGCGTCGAGTAACGCGCAGACCGGGCGGTCCCAGGCCAACCGCCGAAGCCGCACGGGCGAGACCGCGGAGCGCTCGACGACCCGGATCGGAGCGTTCGGATCGGCCTGGGGGGACTTGGCCTAGAAAGCGCATCCCGCCGAGACGACCTCCGACCCCCGAGCGACCTCGGGCCAGCTGGCCTCCTCTCATCATGGCGCACCCGGGTCGTTCTCGGATCTGGGAATAGCGTCATTGGGCTATTCTCAAAAAAGGGAAGGGACTTGGACGAATCAGCCGTTGACGCATGAGCTTTCCTAATTCAATGAATCTTGCTTACGGTTCGTTCCTAGATTTCACAAAATAATTCATGGTGAGTCACGCCCGCTACGAGGGGACGAGTTGCCCCGGCGAGTCGGCTCGATCGCGTGGCATGCACGGTGCAGAACCCCGCGGCATGAGAGGTCGCCTCAGAGGGCTCTTCGTGTGTCTCCTCTCCATCGCGGTTCCGGCCGGGGCATGGGGTTCGACCAGTCCCGTCGCCACCGCGGACTTGGCTCGTGGGAAGGCGTTGTTCCAGAAGCAGTGCGCTGCCTGCCATGGAAACGAGGGGCGAGGAGACGGCCCCGCTGCCTATCTGCTGAGCCCCAGGCCGCGCGATCTGCGTGCCGCGCGCTACCGTCTGGTTTCCACCTGGGAGGGGGTAGCCACGGACGACGACCTGTTCCGCACGATCACGCGCGGGATCCCCGGCTCGGCGATGCCCTCCTGGGGGCACCTCTCCGAGGCAGATCGCTGGGCGCTGGTGCGCTTCGTGCGCACGCTTGGCGAGAAGCCGGTCGAGATCGCTGCGCCGAGCCCGCCCGGGCCTGGGGGCGGCGTTGGCAAGGGGGTGATCGGCGTGCCCCCGGAGCCCGCTGACGCGTCGACCAACCTCGAGCAGGGCCGGCAGATGTTCCAGGACGCCTGCGCCTCCTGCCACGGCCCGCTCGGCAAAGGTGACGGGCCCCAGGAGCTCAAGGACGAAGAGGGGCGCCCCACAAAGGCGCGCGATCTGACCAGCGGCGTGTTCAAGAGCGAGCCGACGCCCGAGAACCTCTTCCGGCGAATCGTCACGGGCATGCCTGGCACCCCGATGACCGGCAACGACTGGGCACATGCCGATGGAGCCGGCTGGTACCTGGTGCGCTACGTCCTCTCGCTGTCGAGCCCAGAGATGCGCGAGCGCGCCGAGATGCGCCGGTATCAAATCAAGGCCCGCCGGGTGGAGAAGTTGCCCCAGCATCCGGACGACTGGCTGTGGACGGAGGTCGAGCCGGTACACCTCCACCTCATGCCCCTGTGGTGGCGCTACACGCGTCCCGAGGAGGTGGTGGTCAAGGCGGTGCACGACGGCAAGGACATCGCGCTGCTCCTCAGCTGGGCGGACGATACCCACGATGCGACCGCCATCCGGCCGCAGGACTTCCGAGACGCCGCGGCGGTGTCCTTCCCCATCAAGGGGGAGCCGCCCTTCTTCGCCATGGGCGAGCCGGGCTCGCCAGTGAACGTGTGGATGTGGAAGGCCGAGCGCCAGGCGGATCTCGACCAGGCCTTCCAGGATATCGAGCGCGAGTATCCAAACCTCGGCATCGATTCGTACCCCAACCTGGAGCGCGGTCCGCTCGAGCAACCGCACCGCTACGCGCTGACGGTGGATGCGGACCCGACGTTCGTGACCGCCTGGGGCGTGGGCAACATCGTCGCCGACCCGGAGCGCAAGGACGCAGCCGAGGATCTCTCGGCGCAGGGCTTCGGCACGCTGCGGGCGCGCGCCACGAAGGACCAGAAGCTGCGCTCGCAGGGCGTATGGAGCATCGGCAGCTACCGCGTCATGCTGCGCCGCAGCTTGGCAGGCGATGGTGCGGACTCCGTGCCGCTCGCACCGGGCAAGACGACCCCGGTATCGTTCGGGATCTGGGACGGGCACTACGGCGATCGTGACGGCAAGAAGTCGGTCACGATCTGGCAGGATCTGAGCATCGAGCGCTGAGCCAGGCCGCGGCGACGCGGCCGAGCCACGGCTGTCCCCGATCGTGCGCTAGGCGCTCCGTCGGGCAGCGAGGAGAGATGGGACCCATGGGAACTGAGGGCGACAAGGGCGTGCTCGACAGGGTGAGCCGCAGGGCTTTCCTGCAGTGGCTCGGCATCGGGACGGGCGCCACGGTCGCGACCGCCGGGCTGCCGCTGCGGGCGCTCGCGGCCGCACGGCCGGGGGAGAACCCCCTGGCGGGCGCCGTCGATCGCGACTGGGAGAAGGTCTATCGCGATCAGTACCGCTACGACCGGTCCTTCGACTGGGTCTGCTCACCCAACGACACGCACGCCTGCCGGGTGCGCGCCTACGTGCGCAACGGCGTCGTCGTGCGCATGGGCGAGACCTACGACTATCAGAGCTACGCCGACCTCCAGGGCAACAAGGCGAGCATCAATTGGAACCCGCGGCAGTGCGCCAAGGGCTATACCTTCCACCGCGTGATCTACGGGCCGTACCGGTTGCGCCATCCGATCGTGCGACGTGGGTGGAAGGCCTGGGCCGACGCGGGCTACCCCGAACTCACGCCCGAGCTGAAGTCGAAGTACAAGTTCGATGCCCGGGGCGACGACGAGTTCGTGCAGATCGCCTGGGAAGACGCCTTCGACCTGATCGCGCGGGCCCTGATCGCGATCTCGACGCGCTACAACGGCGACGAGGGCAAGCAGCGCCTGCTCGCGCAGGGCTACCAGCCGGAGATGGTCGAGGCGATGGGCGGGGCGGGCACGCGCACGATCAAGATGCGCGGCGGGATGGGCCTGCTCGGGGTGATCGGCAAGTACGGCATGTACCGGCTGAACAACTCCCTGGCCCTGCTCGACGCGAAGACTCGCGGCGTTCCGCACGAGGAGGCGAAGGCCGGACGCAACTGGGCGAATTACACCTGGCACGGCGACCAGGCCCCCGGGCATCCCTGGGTCCACGGGCTCCAGGCGTCGGATTGCGATTTCAACGACCTGCGGTTCTCCAAGCTGATCATCATGGACGGCAAGAACCTGGTCGAGAACAAGCTGACCGACTCGCACTGGTTCATCGAGTGCATGGAGCGCGGTGCCAAGATCGTGGTCATCGCACCCGAGTACGGCCCGCCCTCGACCAAGGCCGATTACTGGATTCCCATCCGGCCGACCACCGACGCCGCCCTGTGGCTCGGCGTCACCCGTCGGATGATCGACAAGGGGCAGTACGACCGGGACTTCGTGCTGCGCTTCACGGACTTCCCGCTGCTGGTCCGCACCGACGACCTGAAGCGCCTGCGCGCACAGGACGTGTTCCCGGGCTACAAGTCGACCCTGTCGCCCGACGGGCCATCGGTGAAGATCCAGGGCTTCAAGCCCGAGCAGCACGCCAAGCTCGGCGACTACGTCGTCTGGGACGACGCGGCGAACGAGCCACGCGCGATCACCCGCGACGACGTCGGCGCCCGGATGGATCAGAGGGGGATCAAGCCGCGCCTCGAGGGAACCTTCAAGGTGAAGCTGGTCGACGGCAGCGAGGTCGAGGTCGCGACCCTCTGGACCCTCTACCAGCGGCATCTGGCCGACTACGACATGGACACGGTCTGCGACATCACGCAGGCGCCGCGTGAGCTCGTCGAGCGTTTGGCCGACGACATTGCGACCATGAAGCCGGTGGCGATCCACCAAGGCGAGGGCATCAACCACTGGTTCCACGCGACCGAGATGAACCGGGCCGCCTACCTGCCGCTCATGCTCACCGGGAACATCGGCAAGCCGGGCGCCGGCTGCCACACCTGGGCAGGGAACTACAAGGCGGCACTCTTCCAGGGCTCGCCGTGGACCGGGCCGGGCTTCAAGGGCTGGGTCGCCGAGGATCCCTTCGAGCCCACGCTCGACCCCAAGGCCGACGGCAAGGACATCCACGCGCACGCCTACACCAAGGACGAGGAGCCCGCGTTCTGGGATCACGGCGACCGAGCGCTGATCCTCGACACGCCGAAGTACGGGCGCAAGAGCTTCACCGGCGCGAGCCACATGCCCACGCCGACCAAGGCGATGCTGTTCACCAACGTGAACCTGATCAACAACGCCAAGTGGGCCTACGGCGTCATCAAGAACGTCAACCCGAACGTCGAGATGATCGTCTCGATCGACATCCAGATGACCGCGTCGATCGAGTACGCGGATCTGGCTCTGCCGGCCAACTCCTGGATCGAGTTCGAGGATCTCGAGATCACCGGCAGCTGCTCGAACCCCTTCCTGCAGATCTGGAAGGGCGGCATCCGGCCGGTGTTCGACAGCAAGGACGACCTCGACATCCTGGCGGGCATCGCTGCTCGCCTGGGCGACGTGGTCGGCGACCCGCGCTTCCGTGACTACTTCAAGTTCGCCCTCGAAGGGCAGCGCGGCGTCTACGTCCAGCGGCTGCTCGACAGCAGCACGACGACCCGAGGCTTCGACCTCACGGACATCATGGCGGGGAAGTACGGGCCCTCGGGCGGCGCGCTCTTCATGTTCCGCACCTACCCGCGCATCCCATTCTACGAGCAGGTCGAGGACAGCGAGCCGTTCTTCACCGATACGGGCCGCATGCACGCGTACTCGGACCTGCCGGAGGCGATCGAGTACGGGGAAAATTTCATCGTCCACCGGGAGGGCCCGGAGGCGACGCCCTACTTGCCCAACGTGATCGTCAGCACGAATCCGCTCGTGCGGCCCGACGACTACGGCATCTCGCGCGATGCCGAGCACTGGGACGAGCGCACCGTGCGCAACGTGAAGCTCCCCTGGAAAGAGGTCAAGCAGACCAAGAACTTCCTCTGGGAGAAGGGCTTCCGCTTCTATTGCCTGACGCCAAAGACGCGCCATCGCGTGCACTCGAGCTGGTCGAACGTCGACTGGCACATGCTCTACGACTCGAATTTCGGCGACCCCTACCGCCTGGACAAGCGGGCGCCGTCGGTCGGCGAACACCAGCTGCACATCAACCCGGCCGCGGCGCGCGACCTGGGGATCAACGACGGCGACTACGTCTACGTCGATGCCAACCCGGCAGACCGACCGTATTTCGGGGCCAACCCGGCCGATCCCTTCTACCGGGTCGCACGCTGCATGCTGCGCGTGAAGTACAACCACGCCTACCCGTACAACACGGTGATGATGAAGCACTCGCCGTTCATCGCCACGGAGAAGAGCGTGCGCGCGCACGAGACGCGACCCGACGGCCGGGCGCTCTCCGAGAACACGGGCTATCAGGCGAATCTGCGCTACGGCTCGCAGCAGTCGCTCACGCGCAACTGGCACATGCCGATGCACATGACCGACACGCTGTTCCACAAGGCCAAGGTGGCGCAGGCCTTCCTCTTCGGCGGCGAGGCCGACAACCACGCCGTGAACACGGTTCCCAAGGAAACCCTCGTGCGGGTGACCAAGGCGGAGGACGGCGGCATGGGCGGCGTCGGGATCTGGAAGATCGCGACCAGCGGCTACACTCCGGACAACGAGAGCGACTTCATGAAGCGATACCTCGCGGGCTCGCTCGTCGAGATCGACGGGGAGTCGTGATGCCCTACGGCGATCCGGATCCGACCGATCCCTCGATGCTGGTCGGCGTGCTGCTGCCCGGCAAGCAGGACTCGATGCGGGAGATGGCGAGCGTGTTCGCCGACGAGTTCGCGCGCATGGGCTACCCGCCGGAGCAGGTTCTCGCGCTGTTCCGCAACCCGTTCTACGGAGGAGCTCACGCGGCGCTGCAGGCCCTCGGAGCCGACGCCGTGTGCGAGATCGTGAAGGAGGCCGCGGCGCGCTGGCCGCGCGTCCGAATCGTCGACGCGCCGGGCGGCGTGGAGGACGAGGCCGAGGACGCAGAGACACTCCGCCTCGCGGAGGAGGAAGCTTAGATGTCGACCGTCTACAACTGGCACCTCGGCCGGGAGATGGCCTACCCCTACCAGGCCTCGTATCCAGACCGGCAGTTTGCCTTCGTCTTCAACATCAACCGCTGCATCGCGTGCCAGAGCTGCACCATGGCGTGCAAGTCGACCTGGACCTTCTCGAAGGGCCAGGAGCACATGTGGTGGGCGAACGTCGAGACCAAGCCGTACGGCGGCTACCCGCAGTTCTGGGACGCGCGTGTTCTCGAGCTGCTGGATCGGGCGAATCCCGGCGGACAGGTCTGGCGAGGGAAAGCCGGACAGGACGCGCGCGCGCCGTACGGCAAGTTCGACGGCACGACGATCTTCGAGGCGGTGGACAAGCTGCCGCAGCCGGACAGCTCGCGGGTGCTCGGCTACCTGCCGACCGACGAGGAGTGGACCTCGCCCAACGTCTACGAGGACAACCCCAAAGGCGAGCGCGGCGTGGTCGGTCAGCTCGACAAGGAGGGAACATCCCTCCCGGCGCACAAGACGTGGTTCTTCTATCTCGCGCGAATCTGCAACCACTGTAGCTACCCCGCCTGCCTGGCGGCGTGCCCGCGCGGGGCGATCTACAAGCGGCCCGAGGACGGCATCGTCCTGATCAACCAGGAGCAGTGCCGAGGCTACCGCAAGTGCGTCGAGGCCTGCCCGTACAAGAAGTCGATGTATCGCGGCAACACGCGCACCTCGGAGAAGTGCATCGCCTGCTATCCGCGAGTCGAAGGCAAGGACCCGGAGAGCGGGGGCGAGCCGCTCGAGACCCGCTGCATGGCGGCCTGCATCGGGCAGATCCGCATGCAGGGCCTGGTCAAGATGGCCAAGGACGGCACCTGGGCCGAGGACCGCTACAACCCGCTCTACTACATGGTGCACGTGGCCAAGGTGGCCCTTCCGCTCTACCCGCAGTTCGGCACCGAGCCCAACGGGTACTACATCCCGCCGCGCTGGGTGCCCCGAGAGTACCTCCACCAGATGTTCGGCCCCGGGGTGGACGCCGCGATCGAGCGGTATGCGAACCCCGATCGCGAGCTGCTCGCGGTGCTGCAGCTCTTCCGCCGCTCGAACCGGATCATCTACCGCTACGCCATCGAGGAGGGGAAGAAGGTCTACGAGAGCACCGTGAACGGCAAGCCGTTCGCCATCTACGACGATACGGTGATCGCCTTCGGCAAGAACGGCAAGGAGATCTTCCGAACCAAGATCGAGGAGCCGGTGCACGTACGGCCGGCCAAGTACCAGAACTCGATCTGAGGGCGCCGCGGCAGGCAGGCCAGGCTCGGGACGCGAGGAGCGGAGGTCGCCATGGAGAGTCCGGAGACGATGGAAGCGAGCGTGACGGGTACAGCGGCCGTGCTGGATGGCGTAGCGCGAGAGGCGGCGATCGATGCCGCGCTGGCGCGCAGCGCGCTCTACGAAGCGGTCGCGCTCGGGCTGCAGCGGCCGACGGCCGAGAACATCGAAAGGCTGACGGGCGCCGATGCGACCGCCGGACTGAGCGTGGCGGCGCAGCTTCTCGGTGACGAGGAGCTGGCGCGGCGGGTGGGGGAGCTGGGCCACAGGCCGGCGCGCCTCGAGGAGCTCGAGGGCAGATTCGGCGCGCTCTTCGGGCACACGGCACGTGGCGAGGTGCCGGCGTACGAGACCGAGTACGGGGCGGGCGATACCTTCCGGCAGCCGCAGGATCTGGCCGACATCGCCGGGTTCTACCGGGCTTTCGGGCTCACCGTTTCGGATGAGGGCTTCCAGAGGCCCGACCACGCCTCGTGCGAGTGCGAGTTCGCGGCGTTCCTGGCCCGTCGCGAGGCGGTGGCGCTCGAGCGCGGCGACCTCGCCGACCACGAGACCACGGCGCGAGCCACGCGCTCGTTCCTGCGCGATCACCTGTCGCGCTTCCTGCCGGCACTCGGCTGCCGGCTGGAGCGGGCCGACGTGGGTGGCTTCTACGGAGCGCTGGGCGATCTCGCCGGAGCCCTGGTGGTCGCCGAGTGCCGCCGCCTGGATGTCGCACCGGGGCCCGTGAGCTTGCCGCTGCGCAGCTGTGCGGAGGACGCCGTGCCCATGGCTTGCGGCAGCTGCGACCTGGCCCGCGGCGAGGACGAAGACGACGTTGGCTGAGCCACTGCTCGCGCTCGACTACGAGCCGGCGTTTCTCGAGGAGGCGATCCGCGCGGTGCTGCAGTCGCGCCCGGAAGGGCGGCTCTTCTACCGCCAGCGCGAGGCGATCTACGGCTTGGCCGACGCCGAGGAGCGCAGCGCGGCGTTCTCGGCGCTCGACGCCGAGTGGTTCGGCAAGCTCGGCCTGGGTGAGCCGCTCGACCGCGCCCTTGCGGAGCAGGGGCTGGTTCTCACCGGCATCGGGCGCTGCGCGATCGGCCGAGCCCCGGGGGCGCGCCAGAGAGGTGCCGAGCTTCTGGTGCGGGAGGCAGGCGTCGGCCGGCCGGCCTCCGAGGGCCGGGTGCTGCGCCTGCTCTTCGACCCGCGCGACTTGCTCGATGGCGCGGCTTTGCTCGAATTCCTACGCCGGGAGCTGCAGCACGTCGCCGACATGCTCGACCCGGCATTCGGCTACGAGCCGAGGCTCGAGGTCGCCGGTGGGCCGGCCGCGCAGAACGCGGCACGGGACCGCTACCGCGCACTGTGGGACGCGAGCGTCGACGGGCGGCTGCTGCGTGCAGGGAAGCTTCCCGCGACGGTACGCGAGGAGCGCTGGCAGGACTTCGATCGCTCCTTCGGCGGCGCCCGCCCGCAGGACGCGGCGGCATTCGAGAGCCTCTTCGAGCAGGAGCAGCCCACGCACGCGGAGATCGCCGCCGCGGTTCGAGAGTCGCTGCGCGCGAACGGCCCCTCGCGGGGTGCCTGCGCCCTGTGCGGCTTCCCGACGCTGGAGATCGTGACCGACGGATTCGACCAGGTGCTCGTCACGACGATTCGCGGCGACTTCCCCGCCTGGGAGCAGGCCAGCGGCTGCTGCCGCCAGTGCGCCGACCTCTACCGCGCACGCGAGCTCTCGGCCCGCGAGGCCGCGGCGATTCCCGGAATCCGCTGAGGGCGGCTCCTCGCACGTAGCGTCGCGGCCTGCTAGCACGCCTCGCGAGCAGGTTGCCTTGCAAGCCGACCCGGAGCAGCGGAGCGACGGGAGCGGGATCGGCCGCGAGGGCGGGGGGCAGAGCGCATGACCGAGGACGAGGTGCTCGAGGCGCTGCGCGAGGTCTACGATCCCGAGCTCGGGGTCAACGTCGTGGATCTCGGCCTGGTCTACGGGGTCGAGATCGGCGAGCGCACCCTGCGCGTGGCCATGACGATGACGACGCGAGCCTGCCCGCTGGCCGACCACGTGCGCGACTCGGCGACCGCCCTGCTGCGCGAGCGCTACCCGGAGCTCGTTCAGGTCGAGGTCGAGCTGGTGTGGAGCCCCGCCTGGAACCGGAGCATGATCTCGGAGGCCGGACGCCAAGCGCTGGGCTGGGCGGACTGATCCGTGGCGCGAGCGCGCGGGCGCGGCGCAGCGAGGCGTTCGGGCGTGCTGGCACCCCGGCTCGCCAGACGTCCGCCGGGACGCCGGCGCTGGCTCTGCGCGCTCGGGCGTGGTTTCCCCGCCAGTGTCCGAGCCGCCTCCCCATCGGCAGGGGGTCGCTGCGAGGCAGCCAGAGGCGCCGTTTCTCCACGGGCGAGGTGAGATGAGGGTCTCGCACCCGGAGCGAATTCCCTTGCTCGTCCCGGCCGCGCTCGCCCTGGTGGCCGGTGCGTGGGCGGGCCTGGCGCGGCTCGACGTCGTCGTCCCCACGCCGCCGGGCGATCTCATCACGGCGCACGGCCCGCTCATGGTGTCGGGCTTCCTGGGCACGCTGATCGGCGTCGAGCGGGCCGTGGCCCTGGGTCGGCCCTGGGGTTACGCAGCGCCGCTGCTCAGCGGTGGCTCCGCGGTGGTGTTGGTGCTGGGCGGCGGGGCCGTGCTCGGCCCGGACGTGCTGCGTTGGGGCACGGCGCTGGGCAGCGCCGTGCTGGTCGCGGTCTTCGCGGCCTTGCTGGCGCGGGAGCCGACGCCGCACGTCGCGGCGATGGCCGCGGGCGCGACGGCGTGGCTCGGCGGGAATGTCGTCTGGGCGGCGGGCCTCCCCGTCGCGCGAGCGACGCCGCTCTGGGTCGCGTTTCTCGTATTGACCATCGCCGGGGAGCGCCTCGAGCTCACCCGGGCTCTGCCCTTCTCGGGGGCGAGGCGCGCGACCGCCGCGGTGGCGCTCGGCTGGGCAGCGATCGGTGCGGTTGTACAAGCGCTGGCTCCCGTGGCCGGCGCTCGCTTGGGCGGTGCGGGGACGCTGGCCGTCTCCCTGTGGCTCCTGCGTCACGACATTGCCCGGCGTACCGTCCGCCAGAAGGGTCTGACGCGATTCATCGCCGTATGCCTGCTTCCCGGGTACGTTTGGCTCGCGGTGTGCGGAATCCTCACGCTGGCGTTCCCCGGCGCGACTTCGGGCCCGCTCTACGACGCCCCCCTGCATGCGGCGTTTCTCGGCTTCGCACTCTCGATGGTGTTCGGCCACGCGCCGGTGATCTTCCCGGCCGTCCTCGGGGTGGCCGTTCCGTACCGGCCGCGCTTCTACGCACACGTGGCGCTGCTGCACTCGACGGTGGCCTTGCGCGTGGCGGGCGATCTCGGTGGATGGCCCGCGCTGCGCCAGTGGGGTGGGGTGGGCAACGTCGCGGCGATCTTGCTGTTCGTGGCCAGCACCGCTGCGGCGGCGGGCAGCGGGCGCTCGACGTCTCGCCCGCCTGACCGCCGGCCCGAGCGCGCCCCGACGCGCGATCACCGGCCGTAGCCGCCGACGTCGATTCGCAGCACGCGCCCGCGCTCGAGGTGGACGAAGCGGGTCAGAGCCCGGGGGCCGCGGTCGTAGACCCAGATCTCGCGCTTCGAGGGAGCGGGCGCACGACCTCGCTTCGTGCGCCCCGGCGCGGCGCGAAGCTGGCCGGCGCGGCCCCCGAGCAGCCGGCGCGTGGGTGCGCCGCATTTCGCCAGCAGGGCGCGCCAGGGGTCGCCGGGCAGGACGACCGACCGGCCGCAGGTCAGGGCCTCCACCCGCAGCAGGCGTGCCGGCGAGGCGGCACGCGCGGCGCCGCCGAGCGGCACGAGAGCCAGGGCGAGCCCGACGGCGATCGGGACGATCGCGGGTGCGACGGCTGCGCCTGCTTGCGCCTGAACGGACCTTCTCGACCAGATCGCCATGGCGACATCCTCCCAGCTGCGTTGCGCGCGGGGGCTCGGCGCAGCGAGCGCATGCTGCGCACGACGGCTGGCTCGATCCCGGGGGGTGATGTGCTCGTACGCCGCTCCCGGCGCCTCGGCCATGTATGGCCCGGCAATTCTTGGCGGCCCGGGCGGTTTGCGCGGCAACACGCGGCGAGACGGGCGCTCGGACCTGGGGCTGTGCTCGACGACCGAGCGCCTGCTGCGCCGCGCGGCACATTGGCCAGGCTGCGTCGCGGAACACTCGCCACGGTGCCGCAAGGCCTGCGGGCCTTGTGTGTGACCGCTTGACGCGCGTCTCGCCACGACGCCGTCACCCGGAGAGGCTCCGTGCGCGTGGCGGAGGGCGTGCCGCAAGCGCGGGAAGGCGCAGGCGCCGCGCGCCGACGTCGCGTGCGGGCGGCGGCGTGAGCGACTCGATCGCCCGTGCGAGGCGCTCGACGGCTCGTGGAATCGATGCCTCGGGCACGGCTGCGTAGCCCAGGTGCAGGCCGCCGTAGCCTCGGTCCGTCAAGCAGCAGCGCGACAGCGGAGGCGCGACCACGCCGTACTCGGAGGCGGCCGCTGCCGTCGCGACGTCGTCGAGCGGTGGCTGCAAGGTCGCTGCGAGCTGCATGCCCGCCTCGGCGGCGCGGACGTGAAGCGCACCGGCCAGGTGCCTATCCAGGCTCTCGATCAGGCACGCCTGGCGCGCCCCGTAGAGCAGCCGCGTGCGGCGCACGTGTGCCGCGAAGTGGCCCTCGACGATGAAGTCGGCGAGGGCGGTTTGCAGGGCGGTGGGGACCGATTGCCCGGTCTGCCGGATGGCCGCGGCAAAGGCGTCGCTCAGGGAATCCGGGACGATCAGGTAGCCGGCGCGAAGCGCCGGGAACATCGTCTTGGAGAACGTGCCCAGGTAGAGCACGATGCCAGCCCGGTCGAGGCCCTGGAGCGCGGCCAGCGGCCGGCCCGTGTAGCGATACTCGCTGTCGTAGTCGTCCTCGAGGATCCACGCCTGCGCGCGCAGGGCGTGGTCGAGGAGCGCCAGACGACGCGGCAGGGTCATCGTCGCTCCGGTGGGGTACTGGTGCGACGGCGTGACGTAGACCAGGCGCGGGACGGGGCACAGGCGTACGCCGGCGGCGACGTCGAGGCCCGCGGCGTCGACCGGCACGCCGACCAGGCGCGCTCCCGCACCGGCCAGCGCGGCGCGCGCCCCGAGGTAGCCCGGATCCTCGAGCCAGGCCGCATCCCCGGGATCGAGCAGCATCCGCGCCACGAGGTCGAGGCCGGCCTGCGCGCCGCTCAGGACGAGCACCTGCTCGGGTAAGCAACGCACGCCCCGCGCGGCGCCCAGATACCCGGCGATCGCCTCGCGCAGCGCGGGGTGGCCCCAGGCATGGGCGTAGCCGAAGCCGTCGAGTCGGGGGCGGCGTGCACGCCGGGCGAGCAGGCGGGACCAGACCTCGGAGGGAAAGGCGTCCAGGGCCGGTAGACCCGGCTGGAAGGCGAGGTGGCCGCTGGGCACAGGCCGGCGAATCGAGGCGAGGACGGCGCCGCGCCTCGACAGACGGGGCAGGGCGTGGGCCCGGGCACCTCCGGCCTGCTCGGCCGACCTGGCGAGGGATGCAGAGCCGTGTTGCCCGATCCTCGAGCTCGAAGCCGCCTCCGGGGCCGGGGCGCGCTTCGCGGCCCGGCCCGGGGCTGCTCGTCGCACCAGGAGGAGTGCCTCGGGAGAGATCGCGGCGACGCGCGTGCCCGATCCGACCCGCGCCTCGAGGTAGCCCTCGGCCGCGAGCTGGTCGAACGCTTGGGTTACGGTGTTGCGCGACACACCCAGGTCGGCAGCCAGTGCCCGGCTGGCCGGCAGGCGCGTGCCCGGGCGCAAGTGCGAATCCAGGATGACCTGGCGGAGCGCGGCATAGAGCTGGCGGTGCAACGGGATGTGAGTGCGCCGATCGAGGGCGATCAGGTCGAGCAGTGCGGCTGGCCTGGGCATTGGCACCTATGAAATCAGCAAAATGGATCTTTCGATAGAGCCATACGCGAGCGATCTTCTCCCGTGGAGCGCCCGTCGGCCGGCGAGGAGCCGGCCGACGGGCGATGGGAGAGCGACATGGAAGGGATCGACAGCCCGAGCAGCGCCTTCACCCCGACCGAGCGCAGCCGCGTGCGGCGCGTGCCGCAGCGAGCGTCTTACGACCGCGCCGTGGTCCATGCGATCCTCGACGAGGGGTGGATCGCCCACGTCGGCTTCGTCGACGCGGAGCAGGCCTTCGTCATACCGATGGCCTACGCGCGGGTCGGCGAGAGGATCTACCTGCATGCGGCCCGTAGCGCGCGCATCGCGACTCGCCTCGGCTCGGGGGCCGCGGTCTGCTTGACCGTGACGCTGCTCGACGGGCTGGTTCTCGCACGCTCGGCCTTCCACCACTCGATGAACTTCCGCTCGGCCATCGTGCTAGGCCGGGCATCGCTGGTCGAGGACCCAGCCGAGCGGCTGCTCGCGCTCGAAGCGCTCGTAGAGCGGTCGCTGCCCGGCCGCTGGGCGCAGGTGCGACCCCCCAGCACGCAGGAGCTTCGCGCCACGGCGGTGCTCGCCTTGCCGATCGAGGAAGCCTCGGCCAAGAGTCGCTCGGGCCCGCCGCTGGACGACGCGGAGGATCTCGGCCTGCCGGTGTGGGCTGGGGTGGTGCCCCTATCGGTGGATCCCGGGCCGCCCGAGCCGGATCCCGGTCTGGCTCGTGGCGTCGAGCTGCCCGCGGCGCTGGCCGAGCTGGCAGCGCGATGAGCCCGGCGTGAGCGGTCGTCTGCCCTCGCGCCAACGCGCAAGTCGGCTCTCAGCGACCGGAGCGCGCCCGGTCGTGGTCGTCGTGGAGCGCCCGGGGCGGGTCGGAGGCAGGCTCGCGCTCGGGCCTTTGGATCGGGCCGCAGGCGGAGAGCTGTCCGACGAGCTCCGTGGTGCCGCGCGACAGCTCCTCCAGGGCGGAGGAGACGCTCGGCAGGTAGCTGCGGCCCCGCTCGGTGAGCTCCAGGGACCGTCCGGAGCGCCGCAGCAGGCGCACGCCCAGCCATTCCTCGAGGACGCGCAGCTGGTGGCTCACGGCCGACGGTGTGACGCACAGCTCGCGCGCGGCATTGCGAACGCTGCGGTGTCGGGCCGTCGCCTCGAAGGCACGCAGGGCGTTCAGGGGTGGCAGGGGGCGCATCGGGTTTGAGGTGAGCCGGAGTGTGTCGCTCGGCCGTGGCGCGGGGATGCCGCAACGCCGGATTACGAATAGCCGCGATCCCGCGAGGTCGCAACGAAAGAAATCGCGAGCGACGGCACGCAGCAGGGAGGCGCGCCGAGCCGTCGGACTCGAGCGGCTGGGGCGTGGTCGGGGAGAGAGCTGCGCGCTCCGTCGGTGTCCGATGGTGACGGATCCCGACCGGTCACACGCCGCTTTCGCCCGATCGCCCTTGCTGCACGCTCGATCGCCGAACCATGTCGGCGACCGCACGGGTCAGCTCGTCGGGCGTGACGGGCTTGGCCAGGTGGACCTGGAACCCCGCGGCGAGCAGGCTCGCCCGATCTTCCGGGCGGGCGTAGGCGGTGAGCGCCATGGCGGGCACGGTGCCCCCCAGGTCCGGAGCCAGCTCGCGCACCCGGCGGATGAGCCAGTAGCCATCGCGCTCGGGCATGCCGACGTCGGCGATCAGGAGGTCGAATCGCGATTCGGCGAGGCGGTGCAGGGCATCGGCGGCCGTGGTTGCGGTGTCGACGTGTGCGCGGGCGCGCTCGAGAACCGTGCGGATCAGCGCGAGCGAGTCGGGCTCGTCGTCGACCGCCACCACCCGCAGGCCGGCGAGCGAGGGGGCCTCGCGACGAGCCGACTCGGCGAGTACCGGGTCGGCCGGCCTGCGGCTCTCCCGTGAAGCGCCTTGCGTGGCCATGAGGGGCAGCCGCACGGTGAACGTGGCGCCGAGGCCGGGGCCGCGGCTGGTCACGGCGACCTCGCCGCCATGCAGCTCGGCGAGCTGGCGGACGATGGCCAGCCCCAGGCCCAGGCCGCCGTGGGTGCGCGTCGATCCACCGTCGCCCTGGCGAAAGCGGTCGAAGACGTAGGGGAGGAAGTCCGATCGGATGCCCTCGCCGGTGTCGCGCACCACCAGGCGCGCGCAGGCGCCGTCGCGATCGAGCGTGATGTGGACCTCGCCGCCGCGTGGGGTGAACTTGACCGCGTTCGAGACCAGGTTCCACACCACCTGCTGCAGGCGGACGGGGTCGCCGAGGATCGGTCCCAGGCGCGGCTGGGCGGCGACCTGCACGTCGATCTGCTTTGCCTCGGCGGCCAGGCGCAGCGAGTCGACAGCCGCCTCGACGATCGCCTGCAAGTCGCCGATCGGTCGGGTCTCGAGGCGCAGCCGCCCGGTCATGATGCGCGAGATGTCGAGTAGGTCCTCGATCAGCTTGGCCTGAGAGCGCGCATTGCGCGCGATGGTCTCGATCGCGCGCTGAGCCGTGTCGCCGTCGCTGTCGCCCTCCTCGAGGACTTCCGACCAGCCGAGGATGGCGTTGAGCGGGGTGCGCAGCTCGTGGGAAAGGGTGGCGAGGAAGTCGTCCTTGAGGCGGCTTGCCTCCTCGGCGCGGCGCTGCGCCTCCCGGCTGCGCTCGAGAAGCTCCTCGCGTACCGCTTCCGCCTCCTTGCGGTGCGTGACGTCGATCAGGAAGCCGCGCAGGAGGGTCGCCTCGCCCGTCGCACGGACCACGCTGGCCACGTCCTGCACCCAGACGCAGCGTCCGTCGGCGGCGATCATGCGGTACTCGAGGTCGAAGTGCTCGAGCTCGGCGCAGGAGTGCTCGAAGAGCGCCAGCACCGCGTCGCGATCCTCGGGGTGGATGCGGGCGGCCCAGAAGCCGGGGTCGAGCCAGGCTTCGGGGGCATGGCCGAGCAGCTGCTCGGCCTGCGGCCCGACGTAGGAAAAGCGCCAGGTGCGCGCGTCGGCTTCCCAGGGAACCAGGTGGGTCGTCTCGGCGAGGCGGCGGAACATCTGCTCGCTGGCGCGCAGGGCGTCTTCGGCGCGACGTCGCTCGGTGATGTCCTCGACCACGCCGGCGATGCGCTGCGGATGCCCATCGTCGCCGGTCACGACGACGGCGCGGCTGCGCAGCCAGCGCAGACTTGCGTCGGCGCGGTACATGCGAAACACCACCTCGCTGGGCCCCTGCGCTCCGCGCCACCACGCGTCGAGCACCCGCTCGCGGTCGTCCGGGTGCGTGGCGCGCACCCAGAGCTCCGGGTCAGTGTCCAGCGATTCGCTGCTCTGGCCGGTGATTCGCTCCCAGGCCGGGCTCACGTACGAGAAGCGCGGCGAATCACCCAGGTCGAGCGTCCAGAAGGCGACATCGATGTTCTCGGCGAGCTGGCGGAAGCGCGCCTCGCTCGCGGTCAGTGCGTCGTTGTTCGCGAGCAACGCGGCGATGGTCTGCTCGAGACGCTCCCGCGATTCGACCAGCGAATCGGCCATGGAGTCGATCGAGCGAGCCAGAGCGCCGATCTCGTCCGCCGAGCGGATGCGCGTGCGCTGGCGGAAGTCTCCCGCGGCAAAGCGCCGCGTCACCTCCGTGAGGGCGACCAGGGGCCGTGCGAAGGATCGCGCGACCCACAGGCCGACGGCCGCGGCGAGCAGCGCCGCTGCGGCACCGATGAGCAACGCCCAGCGGCGCAGACGCTCGATCGGGCGGAAGGCCTCTGCGGCATCGATCTTGACGACCAGCCCCCAGCCGAGTGTCGGTAGCCGGCGCCACGCCGCCAGAGCCGGGGTGCCACGGTAATCGGCTGCGATGCCCGCGCCGCGCTCCCCGAGCAGGGCCGCCTGCATCGCCTGGGCGAGGGGCGAGCCCAGGGGAATGCGGGGCTGGCCGTCGGAAGGCGCGTAGCGCAGCGGGGTGGCGAACAGGACCCGGCCGCCATGGCGAGCGCCGAGAAACACCTCGCCGGTGTGGCCGAAGCCGACGCGTGGCTCGAGGATGCGCGTGACGCCCTGCCAGTCGAGCTCCAGCGCCACCGCACCGAGCAGGCGGCCGCCCCGGAGGATCGGCGCGACCAGGAACGCACGCGGCAGGGAGTCCGTCGGGCCGTCCTGCTCGGAGCGCGATGCCGCCGGCCCGACCGGTGAGACCTCCACACCGCCACCCTGGAGGGCCCGCAGGAAGCCGTGCTGCAGCGGGCCCCCGCGAAGCGGCTCGGCCGCGATGCTGGTGCCGACGATCTCGGGGCGTACGGCGTCGAAGAGCACTCGGCCGTCGGGTGCCAGGAGCGTCAAGTCGCGATACCCGCGCTCGCCGACGTACAGGTTCACCAGGCTGCGCAGCCCCGCCTCGGCCTCGGCCGAGACGCGTGGCGCGTCGTCCCGCTCGCGATCGGCGCTCTCCAGAGCCGTGACGATGCCGGCCAAGGCCGGGAGGGATGCCAGGCCCGCGGCGTCGTGGCGGCGCTCCTCGATGTAGCTTTCTACCTGGCGTGCGCGCGCCGCGGCCGCTGCGGTCAACGACTCGACGATGGTCTGCTGGATCGTGTCCCGGTAGGCGACGTACGCGGCGTAGCCCATGCCCCCCAACGGGACCAGGGCGATCACCAGGAACCAGGCGGCGAGGCGGGCGTAGGTGCCCCGCTGGCCCAGGTTCCAGTCAGGCGGATCCGCCGGTGGCGCGGACCGTGCTTGTTCCGGGTCGCTCGACATGGCGCATGCTGCCCCAGGGGGGTCATCGAGCGGTGGGCGCGGGATCTTTAGCTGCGGTGGGGATCCGGCCGTGGAGCGACTCGTACGGCGGCTCCTGCAGCCAGGCCGAGTCGCCTGGCGGCCGATCCGTCGCGCACGGCGATCTCGAGCAGCCCGTCGCTGCCGACGAGGGCGACCGTCGCGCCGGGTGCCGCCTGCTCGTACGTCTGGACGAGCTCCAAGGGCTCGCCGTCGGTGAGCAGGACGTGGAGGCTCTCCAGGGGGCCGTGCAGGTCGCTGCGAGCCAGATTGGTGATCGCGTTGCCGAAGCGGTCGAGGTGCGTCACGACGCCGTGCAGGACCTCGCCGCGGCGGTCGGCGCGCGGCAGCTCGAGGCTGGCCGCAGCGTGCACGGGGCCGATGTCGGCGAGGCCGACCCGCCCGCTGGCCAGCGCCCCGGCGACCGGTGCGAAGACGTCGCGGCCATGGAACGTCGCGCTGGGCGCGGGCGCAAGGAAGGCGGCGAGTGCACCGCCGGCGTCGATGCGCCGCGCCTGGCGCGGCGCGCCGAGCAGGTTGGCGACCGGGTCGAAGAGGCCGTTGTCCGGTCCGACGAAGACGTGCCCCCCGGCGGCCACCACCAGCGCTGCGCGCGCACCGCCGACGCCCGGATCGACCACCGCGAGGTGCACGGTGCCCGCGGGAAACCGCGGGCAGGCGCTGCACAACACGCGAGCCGCGTGGGTCACGTCCTGAGGCGCGAGGTCGTGCGCGAGGTCGTGCAGGCGTAGCTGCGCGGCGACCGACAGCAGGGCGCCCTTCATCGCCCCGAGGTATCCGTCGCGCCACCCAAAATCGCTGGTCAGGGTCACCAGGCCGTTGGGTGCGAAGGGGGGCGTCGCCGCGAGCGTATCGCGATTGCGCTGGGGCACGGCGCAACGCTACTTCGCGGGCGAGCCCGGCGCCAAGGGCGCGCGGCGCGCCGCGGCGCACGCACCCCCGCTCGATCCGGGGATCGCTCGAGGGAGGAGCGGCTTCGGGCGCGAAATTGACCCGGTGCGGATGGTCGCATAGGTTGCCCGCCGGGCATGAGCTATGCACGGTCCCGCGCCGGTTGCGGCCGCCGGCGCTCGCGGCAGCCACGGTGGGCTCGCCTGTCGGACGCCGAGCTCCTCGAGTTGCGCCTCTGCGACCTGGCAGGCGACCTTTCCATCGAGGGCACGCGCCTCGAGGAGCGCATCGAGCAGCTGCACCGCGACCTCGAGCGCTGTGGGCTGCACGTGCGCCTACACTTCTGGCTCTCCGACGACTGGTTCACGCCCGACGGCGTGGCCGGGATCGCCATCCCCTTCTACCTGGCTCACCCGCGCCTGGCGCGCCTCGAGCAAGCGCAGATGCTCGAGGTCGAGGGCGGCACGCCGGAGTGGTGCATGCGCATCTTGCGCCACGAGGCGGGCCACGCCATCGACAACGCCTACCGGCTGCGCCGCTTCCACCGCCGCCAGAAGCTCTTCGGCCGCTCCTCGCAGCCCTATCCCGAGTCCTACTCGCCGCGGCCCTACAGCCGGAACTTCGTCCTGCACCTCGACTCGTGGTACGCGCAGAGCCACCCCGACGAGGACTTCGCCGAGACCTTCGCAGTGTGGCTCACGCCGCGCTCGGGCTGGCGCAAGGGCTATGCCGGCTGGCCGGCGCTGCGCAAGCTCGAGTACGTCGACGAGCTGATGTTCGAGATCGCCGGCACGCGACCGCTGGTCGCCTCGCACCGCGCGATCGATCCGCTGCACCGCCTGCGCCGCACGCTCGGCGAGCACTACGAGGAGAAGCGGAGGCGCTACGCCATCGAGTACCCCGACTTCCGCGACGGCGACCTGCGCCGTCTGTTCTCGGACGCGCCCGAGTACCGCGACCGACCCTCGGCGGTGAGCTTCCTGCGCCGGGTGCGCAGGGAGGTACGCCAGCGCGTGGCGCGCTGCACGGGCGCCTACCAGTACGCGATCGATCAGGTGCTCGAGGACATCCTGCGGCGTTGCCGTGCGCTGCACCTGCGGCTCACCGCGGGCGAGGAGCAGACCAAGCTCGATTTCGCCATCCTGCTCGCCGTGCACACCATGAGCGCGCTGCACAGCCGCCACCCTCGAGTCGCCCTGTGAAGAGCTACCGCATCCTGGCCCTGGTCGACGAGCGGCTCAAGCCGCCCGACAACCCGCGCTCCTCCGAGCTCACGACCGCCGAGTGGAAGATGGAGTACGACGTCACGGCGACGCTCGAGAATCGCGGCCACGAGGTGCACACGCTGGGCGTCGGCAGCGACCTGGGCGCGATTCGCCGGGCGATCGACGAGGCGCGCCCGCAGATCGTCTTCAACCTCCTCGAGGAGTTCAACGACGTACCGATCTACGACCAGAACGTCGTCAGCCTGCTCGAGCTGCTGCGCGTGCCGTACACCGGCTGCAACCCACGCGGCCTGATGCTGGCGCGCGACAAGGCGATCGCCAAGATGCTGCTCGCCTCGCACCGCCTCGCGGTGCCCGACTTCGCGGTGTTCCGCATCGGCCGCCGCATCCGGCGGCCGAGCCGTCTGCGCTTTCCGTTGATCGTCAAGTCGCTGACCAAGGAGGGATCGGCGGGGATCGCCCGTCACTCGGTGGTCGACAGCGACGAGAAGCTGGCCGAGCGGGTGCGTCTGGTGCACGAGCGCCAGGGCACGCATGCCATCGCCGAGCAGTACATCGACGGGCGCGAGCTCTACGTCGGGGTGGTGGGCAACGATCGCCTGCAGGTCTTTCCCGTCTGGGAGCTGCACTTCAAGCGCCTGCCCGACGACGCGCCGCGCATTGCCACCGAGCGCATCAAGTGGGACGCCGAGTACCAGAAGCGAGTCGGTGTCGAGACGCATGCCGCCGCGGACCTGCCCGAGGGGGCGGCGGGTCAGCTTCCCAGGATCGTGAAGCGCGTCTACCGGGCCCTGTACCTGAACGGCTACGCGCGTATCGATCTGAGGCTCGACGCGGCGGGCAAGCTCTGGGTGCTCGAGGCGAATCCGAACCCGCAGCTCGCCTACGGCGAGGACTTCGCCGAGTCGGCCGAGCACGCCGGGCTCTCCTACGCCGCGTTGCTCGAGCGCAT
>CAZGUU010000029.1:0-27767 GCA_964529315.1 uncultured Enterobacteriaceae bacterium | reverse complement strand
GCGCTCGCGCGTCCGGCCTCCGCCGCCAGCGCGTCGCCCGGGGCACGGCGCCAGAGCAGCTCGATCAGCTCGCGGTCGGCGCGCAGCGCCTCGAGTGCGTCGCTCTGGTGGCTTTGGACGAGGAGGCGCCGGTTGAACGCCTCGCGCAGCCGCTCGAACGTGTCGGCCGAGACGGCGACGCGGCTTGCGTGGATCGGGCGGTTCTCGAGCAGAGCGTAGGTGCGCAGGAAGTGGCTCGTGCCCTCGCGGGTCGCACGCAGGCGCCCGCCGTCGTGCTGATAGTGGAAGGTCCGATCGCCCAGCGCGATCGCCGCGTGCCCGCCGCTCGAGCCACCCTCGCCGGCCTCGACGTAGAGGTAGTCGACGAAGTGAGCCTCCTGCCCGCTCGAGGGTGCTGCCGCCACGGCGACGGCCAGCAGGACCGCCCCAGCCAGCAGAGCCGCGCGCCACGCGGCAGGGAGATTGCCTTTCGCCACGGGGCCGTCGGCCGGGTCAGGACCGGCGCTGCGACTCGTAGCCGTCCTGGATCTCGGCCATCCGGTGGCCCTCGGAGCCCGACAGCGTCCGCTTGTAGGCGTCGAGCTCGCCCGGGCTCACCCCTGCCCTGGCCAGCCCTTCGCCGATCCCGCGCCAGGTGTCGGCGTCGGTCTCCCACGACGAGATGCCATGCCGGCGCGCCACGTCGCCCACCCCTCGCGTCAAGCCCGAGACGTCCTGGCTCGAGCGCAGGTAGGCGTAGGTGTAGTCGCGCACGTCCTGGCGGTAGGCGCTCTGCGAGCCGCCTCCCGAGGAACTCTCGCTCGAGTCCGAGCTCGACTTCGAGCTGCTCTCGATCGAGTCCGAGATGCTCCCCGAGCTGTAGGACAACGAGCAACCCGCAGCCAGCAGCGCCACCAGCGCAACGACGCCCCCGGCTCGCAGCCGGCGTGGCCGAGCGGAATCCCTCATATCGCTCGGACTGTGCTGCGGACGCGGTCCGAATGCAAGGCGCCGGCCGCGGGCTCCGACCGCTCGGCACGCCTCCTCTCGCCGATCGTCTCGCCCTGGGCCAAGCGCGAGTACGTCGACCGGGTGCGGCACGACGACCCGCAACCGTTCGCCCGAGATCCCGCTGGTCACGGCCGGCGACGAGCCGTCCCTGGAGTGCCGCGGCACACTGGCCCTGGCCGACGGTGGAGCGCTCAGGCGTTCGTGAGCCGACCGGCGGCCGCACGCCTCGCGGACCAGCCCCACAGCGGACGTCGCCCCGCCCCGAAGCGAACGCGCAGCAGCGCCAGACCGACGAGGAGCACGACCGTACCCTGGAGCAGCAAGACCGCCGCCGGGAGCCACACCGAGGCCAGCCCCCGATCGCGCAGAACCAGGTCGGTCATGCCACGCATGGCCCACGTCGGGGCAGCCAGCGGCGCGGCCGCCTGCATCCAGGCAGGCTCGAGGTGCAGCGGCCACCACAGGCCGCCGATCGCGGAGAGCGGCAGGACGAGCGCCAGGGTGAGCGGCACCACCTGCTCGCCGCTGCGCGCGATGCCCGCGACCAGCGCTCCGAGAGAGACCGCCGCGAACGCGGTGGCGACCACCATGGTGAGCAGTGCCCAGACGGACGAGCCCAGCGAGATCCCGAAGATCAGCCGTCCCCACCACAGCAGAGTGAGCATCTGCACGACCGCGACGAGCAGACGCGCGCCGAGCTTGCCCGCCAAGGCGCGGCCCAGGCCGATCGGGGCGACCAGCAGGCGTTGCAGCACCCCGGACTGCGCCACGAGGTGCAGCGCCTCGGCGGTGCCGTAGACGGTGGCGAGCAGGGTGAACATGATGGTGAAGCCCGGCACGTTCTGCTCGTGCGATTTCCGCTTGATCCGCTCGCCGGTCAGGTTCTGCTCGACGAACGTCAGGCGCGGCTCCCCGACCGGGTCTGCCAGATCGGCGGCCTCTCGGTCCATGAGGAGCAGCGCGACCTTGACCCGGCGGACGCCGACCGGCTCCGCGGGGTCCGTCAGCAGGAGCAGCTCGCTCTGGCGGCCCTGCAGGTAGCGCTTGCTCAGGCCGGCGGGGAACACGAGCGCCGCCGCCGCCCGACCGCGATCGCGCACCAGGGATTCGGCCTGCGCGCGGCTCATCTCCACGGCGTCGGCCCGGTTGCGCAAGAGCTTGACGAACGCGCGGGCGATCGGGCCCTGGTCCTCGTCGACCACCGGGACGAGCAGGCGGGGCCCCTCGCCGCTCTGAAAGCGCGCCGCGCTCACCAGCGTGATGAACACGATCGGCGCCACCAGCAGCCAGAGGATGGCAGCGCGATCGCGTGCCAGCAGGCGAAGCTCGTTCTGCAGGACTGCGATCACGGCCGGCGCGCCCCGCGTGGGTGCTCGCGGGCGGCCCCCTGGGATCCAGCTCCCGCGGCCCTGCCCGCGCGCTTGCGGCGCCTCGCTGCCCGCGCTCGCGCCCGGCCGGAGCGCGCGCGATCCCGGCCCTCGCGATCAGAGCCCGAATCGCCGGGCGTAGGCGGCATAGCGCTGGCTTTCCTCGTCGGGATCGAGGCCGAACTCCTCCAGCGAGTAGCGGTGCTTTCCCCGGCGGTCCTTGGGGTTCTGCGCGAGGAAGCGCCGCATGCGCTCCTCGGCCTGTGGCGTCAGCTCGAGCTCGAGGCTCCGGTAGATGCTCCTCACGACTCCCAGCGCGTCGCGCGTCAGGTCGGAGTAGAGCACATCGACCACCTGGCGGGGTGGGATTCGCCCTTGGTCACGCGCGCACAGGGCCCGATCCAAGCCGCTGGCCCAGCGTCGGGTCATCTCCGCACCGACGGCAACCGGGTCCACCGCATCGCTGAATGTGCTGCGCAGGACGGCCGTCAGGCTCGCCAGCGAGCCGACGACCTCGAGCGGGGCGCGGTGCGTCAAGATGATGCTCGCATCGGGATAGACCCGCAGCAGCGCCTCCAGGCCGAAGAGGTGCGCCGGGGCCTTGAGCACCCAGCGCTCGGTGGGGTGGCGCCATTGCAGGTGCTGCAGGAAGCGGCGGTGCCACTCGTAGGAAACGCCCAGGTCCTGCTGCTCTAGCCATCTTTGATACGACGGCACGTGGTACATCGTCTGGAACTGGAAGCCGACGAAGCAGTGGCTGGCGATGACCAGGCATTCCTCGGGGAGCAGCGCCCCCGTGGAGTGGATCGCGCCGAAGCCCGGCGAGAGCCGGTGGAACCAGCGGATCTGGCGGTCCGCCAGGGCGATGCGCGGATCGCGGCCCGAGAGGCTGCGGCTCGGAGGCGGCGACGGGTACATCATCTCCCAGCTGAGCGGAGGCCGGCTGGCGGGGTCCTGCGCGAGCAAGCCGTGCAGCAGCGTCGTGCCGGTGCGCGGCAGGCCTGTGACGAAGATCGGGCGCCGGATCGATCCGGCGGAGATCTCCGGGTGGCGCTTGCAGTCGGCCTGCATGCGCAGCCGGCTCGAGAGCAGGCGAAGGAGATCCTGGCGCGCCGCGATGCGCCCGAGCAGGCTCAAGCCCGCCTCGTCGTCGAGCGAGCGCACCAGGACGCCAAGCGGTGCGCGGAACGAATCGTCGCCGAAATCCTCCAGCCCCGTCCTGCGCCGGGCGTCCTCGAGCAGAGCGGCATCGTCGAGCCGCACCAGCTCGAGCCCCGCGCGGGCGATCGCGCGGCCTCCCTGGTTGAGTGCCCGAGCAAACATCGGTCGTGCCACACGGGCCGGAGTCATGAGCTCATACCCTCGCCACCTCCACACGGTCCCCCGTCTCGTCGAGCGAAGAGCGCGAGGCCCCGGCCTGCCACATGACGAGCCCCGGAAGGCCCAGCAGCAGCTCGCGCGCGCGCTTGCAGAGCGAGAGCGCAAGACAGGTCTGCGGATCGAGACCGACCAACGCCCCCAAGACGACGAACCCGCCCTCCTGCACCCCGAGCGCGCCCGGGACGGCAAACGCCGCGGCGCGCACCGCCTGGCCCAGGCTCTCGAGGAGCAGCGCGCTCGGCAGCGTCACCGGGTGCCCGAGGAAGTACAGCGCGAGCCAAACCTCGCCGGTGCCGACGAGCCAGCTCGCGAGGTGCCACGAGGCGGAAGCGATCACGGCCCGCCGCTTTCCGTACAGGGCGAGCACCCCGGCATCGAGCTCGCCAGCCCGCTGGGCAGAGAAGCCCTCGCCGAGTCCGAGATGCCCGCCCAAGCGCTCGACGAGGCGGAGCCCGGCACCGAACAGCCCGGCACGCTGCGCCGCGACGAAGCCTGCGGCCATCAGGAACGTCAGGGCGGTCCCGACCAGGACGGGCACGAGAATGGCGCCGCCACCGAAGTGGGCGACCAGGATGGCGACCCCGAGGAGCGCAAAGAGAATCTGGGTCAGAACGACGAGCGTCACGTCGACCACGACGCTCGCGCCGGCGAGCACCCCAGGGACGCGCGCCCGGGCCAGCGCACGCGCCTTGGCGACGTTGCCTCCCACCTGGAGCACGGGCAGCAGGCCGTTCACCGACTCGCCGATCCAGCGAGCCCGCACGAAGGTCACCGCGCTCGGCCGGGCCACCCCGGAGAGCAAGCTCCTCCAGCCCAGTGCATCGGCCACCAGCGGCACGGCGTGAAACGCGGCCACCGCCAGCAAACCCCAGCCCGCAGCGGCGACGGCTCGAGCGACCTCGCCAACCCCGTGGTAGGCGATCACGATGGTGAACAGGGCGACGCCGATGGCCAGCCCGGGGCGCGCCCACGATTGGGCGGACGACGATCTCGAGACCCAGAGCACGCCGCCGCCGCCGGCTCTGCCGCGGTCCGCCGCGACGGCTCGCTGCAGCCCGTAGAGGGTCCACAAGGCGAACAGCGGCGCGCCCAGCCCGGCCGCGGCGACGAAGCTCGGCAGGCCACCCAACCAGGTCACGGGCGCGATCAGGTAGAGCACGTCCTCGATCTCGAACCCGGCCAGGGCGGGCTGCGTCAGGGCCGCGTCCCCGCGCCGGCGCGCCAGAGCGCTGCGCGCGCCGAAGATGGTGAGCAGTGCCAGCCCGGCGCTCGCCCCGAGCGCCGCACCCCAGCCACCGAGCACCTCGGGCCCCAGGCCGAGCCCCATGCCGAGGAACGTGCACAGCTTGACGCTCAGGTCGGCGACCCGGTCGTAGGCGCGCCCGAGCTCCGAGGTGGTACCGGTCATCCGGGCGAGCTCACCGTCGGCGTGGTCGACGATCATCGCGGCGACCAGCAGCACGGCCCCCAGGTCCGCGCCATGCGTGCCACCGTGGGCGTAGAGCGCCGCCGAGGTCAAGCCGGTCAGCAGCCCGAGCGTGGTCAGGTGGTTCGGGCGAACCGACGTGCCGCGCAGCGGCAGGACCAGGATCCGCGCGATGCGACTGTCCCACGGCCTGGTCAAGGCAACGCTCCGTCGCCCGCCAGGGTCGAGGCGGCACGCCAGCAAGCCACGCCCCTGCGGCTCACACGTCCCCCCAACCGCTAGATTGCCCCGTCGTCATCGTTTCCTCTCGGCGCGCCCACCGACCAGGGCAGCGGACTGCGTACCACCGGCCAAGACCTGGTCGCAATCCTCGCCGATCCGCGCCACCGGTCAAGGCCCGATTGCCCCCTGGGGCCGATCGCCGCCAGCCGCATCGATGCCCCGCCAGGGGCATCGATGCAACCAACGAGCACCGCCGCCGCGAGACAGCTAGAAGCCGGCCCATGGACTTCCGCACGATGATGGCTCTCGAGCCGCACGGCCCCGACACCTTCGTCGCCACCGGACCGAGCTACCCGTGGGGCGGGCTCTATGGCGGCCAGATCGTCGCGCAGGCCTTGCGCGCGGCGACGCTGACGGTCGAGGCACCCTTCGTCCTGCACTCGCTGCACGCCTACTTCATCCGCCTGGGCAACGCGGCCGAGCCGATCCGCCTCGAGGTCGACCGGATCCGCAACGGGCGCAGCTTCCTCACCCGCCGGGTCGTCGCCCGGCAAGCCGTGGGCGCGATCCTGAACATGTCGGCCTCGTTCCAGATCCCCGAGAGCGAGGAGATCGCGGTGCAGACCGAGGTCATGCCGGCGCTGCCTGCGCCCGAGACGCTGGCGCGCGAGACCTGGACCGACATGCTCGACCGGCGCTTTGCCCCCGAGGACTTGGCCCCCGGCCGGGTCGCCGCGTGGATGCGCCTCAACGAGGACCTGGGCGAGGATCCCGTGCTGAACGCCTGCGCCCTGGCCTACCTGTCGGACGACCTGCCCACGGACGCGGTCGTCGCCCGCCACCCCGAGCGCGGGCCGCGCGGCGGCAACGAGCGGCGCTTCTGGAACGCGAGCCTCGACCACGCGATCTGGTTCCACCGCCCGATGCGCGCCCACGACTGGCACCTGCACGACTTCACCTGCCACGGCCTGCTCGGCACCCGCGGCCTGTCGATCGGTGCGATCTTCGACGCCGCGGGCCGCCACCTCGCCACGGTCAGCCAGGAGGTCCTGATCCGCCAGCGCAAGGCGTGAGGCCGCACGCGGCTCGCCGTCCGATGCGAGCCGGCGCGGCGGAGGAGATCAGAGCCGCTCGCCGGCGACCAGGCTCAGCACCTCGTTGCAGCCGTCCTCGATCATCGAGGCCCGAGCGTCGCGCAGCAGCTTCTCGATCGGGTACTCGCGGGAGAGGCCGTTGCCGCCGTGGATCTGCAGCGCCGCGCTTGCCACGTCGAAGGCGGTCTGCGTGCAGAAGGTCTTGGAGGCGACGGCCAGCTCGAGCTTCGGCCCGCGGGTCAGGTTCCAGAGGACGGCCCGGCGGCTGAGCGCAGTAGCCGCCTCGACCCGCCGGTACATGTCGAAGAGCCGCAGCTTGACGCTCTGGTGCTCGATGATCGGCACGCCGCCCTGCACTCGGGTGCGGGCATAGTCGAGCGCCATCTCGAGCGCCGCACGCGCCAGACCGGCGAAGGTCGAGCCCATGCCGCTATTCGCGGTGGCCAGCACGATGTCCATGCCCACGCCCATCGTCGCGGGCGGCAGCACCATGTAGCTCGCCGGGATGCGCACCTCGTCGAAGAAGATCTCTCCCTGGTTGAGCGCGCGCTGGCCGAGCTTGTCGAGCGGCTTGCCCTTGCTCACCCCGGGTAGGTCCAGCGGAACGAGGAACGAGCCCACCCCGAGCTCGCCGTCGCCCATGTCGACGGCGCAGAACAGCGAGGTCGCCGTGGCGATCGTCCCGTTGCTCACCCAGGCCGACTTCTGCCCGCTGATGACGAAGTCGTTGCCGTCGCGCCGGGCGATGCAGTTCGGGCGCTTGGGCCACTGGGCGATGCGGTCGCCCTGCATGATGTAGTCCGAGCCGTGGTCGGGCTCGGTGGCGCACCAGCAGCCCACCACGCCGTCCGCGGAGAATCGCTCGATCAGCTCCGGGCGGCCGGTCATCATCGCGGCCATGCGGGGAAAGCCGTAAACGCCCAGGCTGATCGCCAGGCCCGCGTCGCCCCAGCCCTGCTCCTCGGCGACGATGCAGCGCATGCGCGCCTGCTGCAGCGGCGTGAGATCGGGGGAGAGCATCGTCTCCATCAGACCGAGCTCGCGGTAGCGGCGGTAGACGTCCCACAGCGGCGAGCCAGCCGCGATCACCTGGGCCGGGTCGGGTAGCTTGTCGAGCTCGCGGCCGACCGGCCGCATCACCTCGGCTGCGAACCGATGCACGGTGTCGCGCAGCGCGCTCTCCTCGTCGGACAGGGGGGTTTCCCACTCGAACAGCATCGTCAGGCACCTCGTCTTCTTCTCGTTCTCTTCTCGTCGGCTCGCTGGCCGAGGCGTGCCGCGACGGAGCCGCGCTGCGCCCGCCGCGAAGGCCAGACGCGCGGCCCGGCCGCGGTCGTCACCGGGCTAGGCTTGCGCCTTTGCGCGCTCGCGGTCCCAGGTCGCGGGGCCCACGCCCTGGCGCTTGAGCGCTCCCTTCTGCACGCGGTGCGTCTCGGTCTTGGGCAGCGCATCGCGCAGCTCGACGTAGCGCGGCACCATGAACTTGGCGACCCGGCCCTCGAGGAAGGCGACCAGCTCGGGCTCCGTGAGGCTCGCCCCCTCCTTGGGCACGACGACCGCCATGACGTCGTCCTCGCCGAGCTCGGAGGGCACGCCGAAGACGGCAGACTCGAGCACGGCGGGGTGGGCATTGATCTCTCGCTCGACCTCCCAGGAGGAGATGTTCTCGCCGCGGCGGCGCAGCGAGTCGGTCTTGCGGTCGACGAAGTACAGCCAGCCGTCGGCGTCGCGGTAGACCAGGTCGCCGGTGTGGAACCAGCCGTCGCGGATGCGCGCCTCACCCGCCTCGGCGTTCTTGTAGTACTCGACCTTGCGCCGCTCGGGGTCGTCCACCTGGAAGATCAGCTCGCCGGGCTCGCCGACCGGCACCTCGGCGCCGTCGTCGTCGACGATGCGGTGGGGCACGGGCGACTTGCCGATCGAGCCCTTGGGCCCGTCGCCGAAGTTCATCGTCGCGTAGCCGCCACCGTCGGTCGCAGCGTAACCCTCGATGATGTGCACGCCGAAGCGCTCCTCGAAGGCCGCCCAGACCTCCTTGGGGCAGGCCGCGGAGAAGACGGTCTTCACCTTGTTGTCGCGGTCGCTCTCGCGCTCGGGCTGCTTCATCAGGATCGGGATCATCGCGCCCAGCGCATTGAAGGTGGTCACGCGGTAGCGGCGGATCTCGTCCCAGAAGCGGCTCGCCGAGAACTTGCGAGACACCGCCGCCGGCGCACCGACCGCAAGCGCGCGGGTGCAGGTGAGCCACAGGGCATTGGCGTGGAACAGCGGCAGGCAGGTGTACATCACGTCGTCGGGCTGCACGAAGGCGCCGAACATCTTCAGCCCGTCGGGGCTCACGCTGCCGTAGCGCTGCACCACGCCCTTGGGCGCGCCGGTGGTGCCCGAGGTGTACATGATCGCCGAGATCGCGCTCGGGTCGATCTCTGCGCCGGGGCTGGCCTGCGAGGCGTGCATCACCTGGGCGAGCGTCCGCCAGCCCGCGGGGATCGGCGCGTCGGGCCGCTCGGTGGTGTCGAGCACGATCTCGCGGACCTTCGGGATGCCGGAGCGGATCGCCTCGACGGCGGGGACGAAGTCCGGGTGCACGACCAGCACCTGCGAGTCGGAGTGGTCGATCACGTGGCGCAGGCTCTCGCCGATCAGTCCGGTGTTCACCGGCACGCCGTACGCGCCGAGCTTCTGGGCGCCCCAGTAGACGAACAGCCACTCGGGCTCGTTGGGCAGCATGATCGCCACCCCCACGCCCTTGCCCACGCCCAGCGCGGCCAGGCCGTTGGCGGCGCGGTTCACGCTGCGCTCGAGCTCGGCGAACGAGACGACGCGGTCCTCGAAGAAGAGGAACGGCTTCTCGCCCTGCGCCTGGGCCTGCTCCTCGATCAACGCCGCCATGGTGCCGGGCGGTGCAGAGCTCGCCGTGGTCATCGCTTTCCTCCAGAGCCTTCGAAGACGTGGATGGCGATCGCGGCCTCGCCCGTACCGACGAAGCCGCCACCGTTCTCGGTCATGCCGATGCGCGCGCCGGCGACCTGCCGCTCGCCTGCGTCGCCGCGCAGCTGGTAGACGATCTCGGCGATCTGCGCGAGCCCCGAGGCGCCGATCGGGTGGCCCCGGCACTCCAGGCCGCCCGAGGGGTTGACCGGCTGCGAGCCGCCGAGCGCCGTGGCGCCCGAGGCGGCCCAGCGTCCGCCCTCGCCCTGCGGGCAGAGGCCCAGCGCCTCGGTGAGCGCCAGCTCGCCGAAGGCGGTCGCGTCGTGCACCTCGACCACGTCGACCTCGCGGGGGCCGAGCCCCGCCCGCTCGTAGGCTCTCTGCGCTGCGCGTCCCGACTCGCCGGGCTGGGCGCTGCCCGAGGCGAGCACCGAGGCGCGCACCTTGACCGGGCGGGCCCCGTCGAGCCGGCGCAGGCGCTCGCCCGACACCAGGATCGCCGCGGCGGCGCCGTCGCCCATCGGCGCGCACATCGCTCGTGTGAGCGGGTAGGATACCAGGCGGTCGGCCAGCACCTCCTCGACCGTCATGCGCATGCGGTACTGCGCATCGGGGTTGAGCGAGCCGTGCACGTGGTTCTTGGAGGCGATGATCGCGAGCTGCTCCTGTGTCGTGCCGTAGCGCTCCATGTGGGCGCGCGCGCCGGTGGCGTAGATGTCCATGAACGGGCTGCGCCCGCCCCCGCCCGCACCCTTCTCGATCCGCCCCTCGCGCTCCATCTCGGCGCGCTTGCGCTCGGCCTCGGCCTGCATGGCGGCGATCAGCTGGCGGGCGACCTCGACGTCGGTGCCGGCGATGAACGACTCGAAGCCCTTCTTCTTCTCCTCGGGGCTCGCCTCGCGCGCAACGAAGGTCTTCTCGGCGCCGATCGCCAGTGCCACGTCGTAGGCGCCCGAGGCCACGCCGAGCCAGGCGCCGTGGAACGCCGACGACCCGCCCGCACAGGCGTTCTCCACGTTCATGATCGGGATCTCGCCGATGCCGAGTGGCCCCAGCGCGACCTGCCCGCGGATGCAGTGCTGGCCAATCTGCATGCCCCAGCCGGCGTTGGAGAACCACGCCGCCTCGATCTCCTGCTGCGCCACCGGGCTATGGCGCAGCAGGTTGCGCATCACCATCGCGGTCAGGTCCTTGATCCCCGACTCGGGGTACTTCCCGAACGGGATCAGGCCGACGGCGATCACGTAGACGTCACGCATGGCACCTCCAGCGGCGGGCAGACGATGAGCACGAAGCGAGGGGACCGAGGCATCATCGACCGGGGAGCGGGCGGGACGCAAGCCGCCGCCCGGCCGGCGGTCCCTCCGGCTGATCGAGCGGCGAATCGCGCCCCCGAGCGGCTCGGGCAGGCGGGCGGGCGGGGTGGGCGACGCGACGACGGGTAAGCCGTCCGGTGCTTGCTAGGGCCGCTCCGCTCGGGGCTCATGCTACGGTCGCCGCGATCGCCATGGCCTTCCGCCACCTGCACAACGTCCGCGGCTTCTTCTCGGGCGACTTCCTGGGCAGCGTCTTCGGCTGCAGCGGGCGGCGCCGCCGGCTCTCGGACAAGACGACGGACCTCGCGCGTGCCTGCTTCCGGCGCACCCGTGAGCGTGCCGAGGGGCGAGCCGGGAGCGTGCCCAAGTGCCGCGAGCGCTTCCTGCGCCCACGGCTCCGCGACGTTCTGGGCTTCCACCTCGGCGCCGACGACGATAGGCTGCACCCGCCGTTCGCCAGCGCCGAAGCCGCAGCAGGAGCGAAGCATGAGCAATTTACAAATGCCCGCGGATCGGCTCGATGGCCCCTGGGCGGGAGACGTGTGGTTTGCCCGCTGCCCACGCCGCGACGACCCGGACGGCGTCGACGTGGCCGTCCTCGGGATTCCTTTCGATCTCGGCACGACCCATCGCCCGGGGGCGCGCTTCGGCCCGCGCGCCATGCGAGAGCAGTCGCTCCTCGTCGGCGAGTATCCGTGGGGGCTCTGGCCGTGGAAGACGAATGCGCTGCTCGGCTGCACCGTGGTCGATGCGGGCGACGCTCCCGGCAGCTTCCTCTGGGCCGGATACCCCGAGCGCATGGCGGACGCCGCCTACCAGCACGCCGCCCGCTTCACGAGCCACGGCGCCGCCGTCTTGGGCCTGGGCGGCGATCACGCGATCTCGTATCCGCTGCTCCGTGCCGCCGCGGCCGCGCACGGCCCGCTGGCACTCGTCCACTTCGACTCGCACACGGACACCTGGAACCTCGGCGGCGACGTCAATCACGGCACCACGTTCCGTCACGCCGCGACGAGCGGCCTGGTCGATCCGGCATGCTCCGTTCAGGTGGGGATCCGAACGCCCAACCCCGACACCATGGGCTTCCACATCATCGACGCCGACCGGCTGCTCGACGACGGCGCCGATGCCACGAGTGACGCGATCCGGGCGATCGTCGGCGAGCGCGCGGCGTACGTCACGTTCGACATCGACTTCCTCGATCCGGCATACGCCCCCGGGACCGGCACCCCCGTGGTCGGCGGCCCGACCACGGCGCAGGCCCGCCGGCTGCTCCGGGGCCTCGCCGGCCTTCGCATCGTCGCAGCCGACGTGGTCGAGGTCGCACCCGCTTACGACCCAACGGGCCAGATCACCGCGCTGGCCGGGGCGACGATTGCGCTCGATCTCGTCCACCTCCTCATCCTGGCGCGAGCACGCTGATCGAGCCGCCAGGCGATCGTGCGACGGCTCCGAGAGACGAGCCCCCGAGGCCCGCGGGCCACGTTTCAGCCGGTTCTGGCATGCGCGCAAGCGCCTGGTCGCCGGCGTCGAGGGGCTGATCGCTCGGGGGCTGCGCAGCGGGGAGCTCGTCGCCGACGATCCAGCCCTCGCTGCGCATGCCTTCCTGAGCATGTGCGAGTCCGCGCTCGGGTGGTTCTCCCGCCATGGCCCGTGGTCGCTCGAGGAGGTCGGCTCCTGGGTGGCCGAACTCGCGCTCCGGGCGTTGTCGCGCGACCGCAAGAGGCTTGCCAGGATCGTCCGCGAAGCCTCGCTTCCGCCGAGGCGGACCACTAGGCGATAGGCGCGTCCGGCTTCCCCCAGCCGTGTTCATGGAGCTTCTGCGAGCTCGGTCTCGCGAGGAGACCGACCGGCGTCTCGCCGGCGCTGGTCACCCTGTCTCCGAGGAGCCTGTGCGAACTCGACCTCTCGGCCGCAGCCCTCTCCCTCACCACGGGTGCGGGCGATGCAGCTTGCCCACGCTGCGCTTCTGCAGCCGGTCGATCGCCGCGAGGGCGCGCCTGGCGGCGGACGCGGCGGCGCCGTCCTGCGCGAGGTCGAGCACCTCGCGCAGGTGCTGGAAGGCCTGCGCCGGCTCGCGCAGGTCCTCGAGCAGGACCTGTCCGGCCAGGAGGTGGAGCTCGGCGAGATCGGATGCGCTGCCCGGCTCGCGCAGCCCCCGCCTCGCCACGGCGAGAGCCGCCTCGGCGTGGCCCGCCGAGCGCAGCCAGCGCGCCAGCGCGATCGCTTCGTCGGTCGCCAGCAGGCCGCGGGTCGCGGCGGCGGGAAGCGCGAAGTACTCCTCGGCGGCCTCGTCGAGCCGGCCCGCGGCGATCGCGGCGCGGATCTCCCCGCCGGGCGGTGCCACCGGGTGGTGAGCGCGCGCCTCGCGGTAGTCCCGTGGCACGCCCTCGACGGCACGGCGGTCGAGCAGCCAGGCGATCGCCAGGCCGGCGAGGAAGCCGCCGATGTGCGCGCCGTGCGCCACGCCGCGATCCGCCGTAGAGACCGCGAACGGAAGCAGGTTGTCGATCACCAGGTAGAGGCCGAGCACGAGCCGGGCCGGGATCTCGAAAACCTGCATGACGAACGGCGGGAGCATCCACAGCAGGCGCACCCGGTTGCGCGGGAACCACAGGAAGTAGATCCCCAGCACGCCGGAGATCGCGCCGGAGGCGCCGACCAGGGGGATCTGCGAGCTCGGCGCCCACAGCCAGTGGAAGGCGACCGCCGCCGCACCCGTGCCCAGGTAGGCGAGCAGGTAGCGGATCCGGCCCAGCGCGTGCTCGACGTTGTCGCCGTAGATCCACAGGAAGAGCATGTTGCCGGCGAGGTGGAGGAAGCCGCCGTGCAGGAACATCGAGGTGAGCACGTCGACCAGCGAAGGATGCGCGGGGCGAAAGCCCCAGCGAAAGACGAGCAGGTCGTAGGCCGTGACGCCGCGGAGCAGCTCCGCCTGCGAGACTCGACCGCCGAGCGCCGTGGCCATGGTGCGCAGGTAGTCCGCGAGCAGCGGGTCGTGCGCGTCGGGCCGCGCCGCACCGAGCGGCACCGTGACCAGGGCGTACACCGCGACGTTGAGCGCGATCAGCAGGTAGGTGACGAGAGCGACCCCCCGCGGGTTCGGGGCATCGCCGATCGGGACGACCATCGCGCGACCCTATCCCAAGGCGGGGGCCGGCCGCGAGGAGCGGCGGCGAGCGGGACCACCTCCCGACCGCTCCGCGCGCCAGGGCTGCGTCTTGACTGACCACGGCACGTCGCCTACCTTGCAGCGCATCATGCCCCCGCGCCGCGAGATCCATCTGGCCCTATCGCTCGCCCTGCTGCTTAGCGGGGCGGGAGGGGTCGCGCGCGCGTAGGCCAGAAGCGAAACGAGCAGACGCGAAGCCCTCTCCCGCCGTACCGGCCGGAGGGGGCTTCGTGCTTCTGGCACCTGCCCGTCACGTCGCCCCTCCGGCGCCCGTTCGGCGATCCGCCGGACCTCGCAGGCAAGCGCAAGCTCGGACTCGAGCCCCCAAGGAGGAGACGACGATGAAGCACGTACCCCGCGGAAAGTACCGGCCGTTCCCAGCGATCGACCTGCCCGACCGGCGCTGGCCCGGCCGCACCATCGACCGGTCGCCGATCTGGTGCTCGGTCGACCTGCGCGACGGCAACCAGGCGCTGGTCGAGCCGATGGGCGCCGAGCGCAAGCGGCGCCTGTTCGACCTGCTGGTGCGCCTGGGCTTGCGCGAGATCGAGGTGGCCTATCCCTCCGCCTCGCAAACCGAGCTCGACTTCCTGCGCCAGCTGGTCGACCAGGACGCGATCCCCGAGAACGTGACGATCCAGGTGCTCACCCCGGCGCGCCCGGAGCTCATCGAGCGCACCTTCGCCGCGCTGCGCGGCGTGCGCCGCGCGATCGTCCACCTCTACAACTCCACCTCCGAGGTGCAGCGGCGCGTGGTCTTCGGCATGGACCGGGCCGGAATCACGGCGCTCGCCGTGGCGGCCGCGCGCTGCATCCGCGAGCAGGCCGAGCGCGCCTGCGGGACGGAGATCCTGCTGCAGTACTCGCCGGAGAGCTTCACCGCGACCGAGCTCGACTACGCCCTGGAGATCTGCGAGGCGGTGCTCGACGTCTGGCAGCCCACGCCCGAGCGCCGCGCGATCTTGAACCTGCCGGCGACCGTCGAGGCGGCCACGCCCAACGTCTACGCGGACCAGATCGAGTGGTTCGGGCGCCACGTCTCGCGCCGCGACTGCGTCGTCCTGAGCGTCCATCCGCACAACGATCGCGGCACCGCCGTGGCCGCGGCGGAGCTGGCGCTCATGGCCGGGGCCGACCGGGTCGAGGGAACGCTGTTCGGCAACGGCGAGCGCACCGGCAACGTCGACCTGGTCACCCTGGCGCTGAACCTGCACACCCAGGGCATCGATCCCGGCCTCGACCTCTCCGACGTCGATGCAGTGGCGCGCGTGGTGGAGCACTGCAACCGCCTGCCGATCCACCCACGCCACCCTTACGCCGGCGAGCTGGTCTACACGGCGTTCTCCGGCTCGCACCAGGACGCGATCCGCAAGGGCTTCGCCGGGATGCGCCGCTCGCCCGGCGGGCCGTGGGATGTCCCCTACCTGCCGATCGACCCGGCCGACGTGGGGCGCAGCTACGAGGCGGTGATCCGCGTGAACAGCCAGTCGGGCAAAGGGGGCATCGCCTGGGTGCTGGAGCAGGAGCACGGCTACGTCCTGCCGCGCGGCCTGCAGATCGAGCTCGCCGCAATCGTGCAGGAGATCGCCGATCGGACCGGCGAGGAGATCGGCTCCGCGGTGCTCCGCGAGGCTTTCGAGCGCGAGTACCTGGCCGTGCCGGGGCCGTTCTCGGTCGGCCCCACCCCGGCCCAGGTCGAGGCACGATCCGACGGTGGCTGGCAGATCGCGGCCGTCCTGCGCGAGGCCGGAGAGGTGCGGCGCATCGAGGGACGCGGCAACGGCCCGATCGACGCCTTCGTCTCGGCGCTGCGCACGCGGGCCGGCCTCGAGCTGCACGTCACCGACTACCACGAGCACGCCGCCGCGGCCGGAGAAGGCGCGCACGCGGTGGCCTACGTGGAGATCGAGACGGCCGACGGCGCCCGAACCTACGGCGTCGGACGCCACCCGAGCATCGTCACCGCCTCGTTCGATGCCGTGGTGTGCGCGCTGAACCGCGCGGCGCGGGCCGGCTGCGCGCTGCGGCGGGCAGCCGACACGCCGGAGGCTTGATCTTCCCCGGCCGCCTCCTGATAGGGTCGCCCGCCGGCGGCGACGCCACGGCGCGGGAGGAGCATGAGCGAGATCGTCAAGTGCGTGCTGTACGAGGGCGGGCGGCGGGTGCGCGAGTTCTCGCTCGACGAGCTCGCCGGCTTCGTCTGCCAGGACGGGCAGTTCGTCTGGATCGGCGTCCACGAGCCGACCGACGAGCTCCTCGGCCAGGTGCAGCAGCGCTTCGCCCTGCACGACCTGGCGATCGAGGATGCGCGACGCGCCCACCAGCGGCCCAAGCTCGAGGAGTACGGCGACTCGCTCTTCCTCGTCCTGCGCACCGCGCTGTGGGACGAGAAGCGCAAGACGGTCAAGTACGGCGAGACGCACTTCTTCGTCGGCTCGCATTACCTGGTCTCGGTGCGCCACGGCGCCTCGACCCCGTACAGCGAGGTCCGCACGCGCAGCGAGTCGGTGCCGCAGATGCTGCGCCGCGGGCCGGCCTACGCCCTCTACGCGATCGTCGACTTCATCGTCGACAACTACTTCCCCGTGGTCGACGGCCTCGAGGCCGAGGTGGAGTCGCTCGAGGCGCGCCTGTTCTCGGACGACTTCAACCCCAACCTCACCCGTCGCATCTACCGGCTGCGGCGCGAGCTCTCCGCCTTCAAGCGCACGGTGCTGCCGCTGCTCGAGGTGTTCCACAAGCTCACGCGCGCCGACCTCGCGCTCGTGCCCGAGGACATCCGGGTCTACTTCCGCGACGTGCACGACCACACCCTGCGCATCAACGAGGCGATCGACACGCTGCGTGAGCTGCTCCACGCGGCGCTCGAGGCCAACCTGGCCCTGGTCTCCGTGCGCCAGAACGAGACCATGAAGATGCTCGCGGCCTGGGCCGCGATTCTCGCCGTGCCGACGATGGTCGCGGGCATCTACGGCATGAACTTCGAGCACCTGCCCGGAGCCCACGTCCTGGGCGGCTTCCACCTGGTCGTCGGCGCCACCGCGGCCGTCTGCCTGCTCCTCCACTGGCGATTCAAGCGCATCGGCTGGCTCTGAGGCCCCGCGGGCGCGAGCGGCTTCCCGCTCCGCGAGCCAACGCGAGGCCGTGCCGCGCACATCGCCGGCGCGACGTCGCCCGGCACGGGTGACGCCGCCCGGATCTCCGCCGAGCCCGGGCCGGCGCGGGCGCGTCGCCGTCGGCTTGCGGGGAGCCTCCGATGCGGGCACCATGCGCCGCGCCATGGCCCGACTTCCCTACCTCGACCACCGCGCCGACCCCGCCGCGTGGGCGCGCGAGCTCGGCATCTCCACCGAGGCCGCCCTACTCTACCTGTCGGGCGACGTGATCGACCTGCACGTCGACTCGTTCATCTGGACGCGCACCTTCGGCTACGACCTGCGCCGCCGCCACGGCCGCGGCCTGTTCGACGGCGACTTCTACGGCCAGGTCGACTTCCCGCGCATCCTCGAGGCTCAGGTCACCGGTGCCCTGTGGAGCATCACCACCAACCCGTTGCGCAGTGCCGCCGGACGGGCACGGACCTTCGCCCGCAATCTCGCCCGCCTGCGCGCGATCTTCGCCTCGGTGCCCGAGCAATTCGAGGTGGTGCGCAGCGCCGCCGAGTACCGCCGGGCACGCGCCGCGGGCAAGCACTGCGCCTTCATCGTGATCCAGGGCGGCAACGCGATCGACTGCGACCCTGCCGCGCTCGATCTGCTGGTCGACGACGTCGTCGTCCAGGTGACGCTGGTCCACCTCTCCACCTCGAGCCTGGGCACGACCAGCTCGCCCGCGCGGCGCGGGCCGGACCTGGGGCTCACCGAGCGCGGCCGCGATCTGGTGCGCGCGCTGAACCAGCGCCGCATCCTGGTCGATCTCGCGCACGTGAGCCGCAAGGGCTTCTTCGACGCCGTCGAGGTGCACGATCGCTCGCAGCCGCTGATCGTCACTCACACCGGCGTCTGCGGCGTCCATCCGCACTGGCGCAACCTCGACGACCAGCAGCTGCGTGCCGTCGCGGAGACCGGCGGCACGGTCGGCGTGATCTACCACGGCGCCTTCCTGGCGAGCCGCACGAGCGAATGCCGCGCAGCGACGATCGTCGACCACCTGGCGCACATCGTCGCGACGATCGGCGACGACCACGCCTCCCTGGGCAGCGACTGGGACGGCCTGATCGTGACCCCACCCGACATGAAGACCTGCCTCGAGCTGCCCCGCCTGGTGCAGCACATGCTGGATCGGGGCTGGTCGGCCGAGCGCATCCGCAAGATCCTGGGCGGCAACTTCCTGCGCACCCTGGAGAGGCTGCGCGGCTGACCTCGCGCAGCACACGCAGCGCACTCGCCGCTTGGCCGCCGCGGCGGCAAGGCGGCGCAGGACGGGACCGGCAGGAGCGCCGGTGCGGCGCGGGCGCGTCACCCGAGGGTCAGCGCGGCAGGTCGACGATGCGCTCCTCGCCGCTGCCGTACGGCTCCCCGCAGTTCGGCTCGCAGTCCACGCGGGTCTGTACGGGCCGGCCCCCGGCGATCCCCGACACCCACTCGTCCAGCGCCACGCCGTCGGTCACCAGATCGTAGAACCGATCATACGGAATGAAGCAGTGGTCGGATCCCGCTCCGATGTAGGAGTCGAAGTTCGACACCTGGGCGTGGATGTCGGAGATCAGCCCGCGCATCTGGCGCGACCACTCCGAAGCACCCCCCTGGCCGCCGCCCAGGACGTAGAAGGCCGTCTGCGTTCGGTCGAAGTTGCTGTCGTACTGCGAGAAGCGGTGCTGCGGGAAGTAGAGTGCCGTCTGGGCGTAGATGTACGCCGCGAAATCCGGGCGGTACTCGTCGAGCTGGCCGTGGGCGAAGCCGGGGATGAACGACGCGAACACCCCGTAGGCATTCCAGTTGGGGAAAGCTTCCTCGTAGAGCTGCTCGGTCAGGACCCCGACGAAGCTGTCGGCGAAGTGGCGGTGCTCGGCGCGCGGGTAGTGCTGCATGACGTAGGGCGCCCAGGCGATCGAGCCCAGCGCCCCGGCGCTGCAGCCGGTCACGACCGCCGTTTCGGGATCGCGGAAGGCACCGAACACCCAGTCGATCGCGGCTCGGGCGTTCACCCGCCCCTTGTGCTCGATGACGAACTCCTTGCCGTCGAGCGAGTACGTCTTGGCGTTGTCGCCGTAGTGGGCATCACCCGTGCAGTACGGAACGAACACGTGGTACCAGTCGCGGAACGGGTTGGCCGGGTTGCTGCGATCGTAGATCCCCTGGCCGCCCTCGAGGATCGCGAGCGTTGCCGCCACGTCGACGTCGCCGAGGTACACGCCGCTGGGGTACTTGGGATAGGGGAAGGCGCAGGTGAGAGCGTCCCAGCAGGCGCCGCCCCCCTGAAATTCGACGAGCAGCTTGCTCTGCGAACCGGGGCTGGCGAAGTAGGCGTACGGGCTGCCGTCGGAGCAGCGCGTCTCGCCGGCCGGATGGAAGACGGTCCAACCAGGCGGCAGCGGCGGCACGTCGGAGCCGCTGTCGCTGCACGCAGCCAGCAGGGTGCCGGCCAGGAGAACCGCCATGGTCACGGATCGAGCCCGCACGTACATCGCCGCCCTCCCGCGTCTCGTGGCAACCGCACAGCGTGTAACACGAGTCGCAGCCTCGACGAAGGCGCCGGGGCACGGTGCGGGGGCACCGCTGCCCCGATCCGCCAGGCATACCGCCCTTCGCCGAGACGCCGCTGACGAGACGCCGCTGCTTGCAACGATCCCTCGCCTGGGTCACGCTCGGGCCTTCGCTCGCCGAGGGAGCGGCGGCGGCTTCGGGGGAGAAGATGCCGGGACAGGGATCCGCCGGAAACGTGCTGGCCGCGCTGTGCAGCTTCTTCGTCCCCGGTCTGGGACAGCTCCTCCAGGGAAGGCTGCTCGCCGCGCTCGTCCAATTCGTCCTCGCCGCCGCTCTGTGGTTCGTGCTGCTCGGCTGGATCGTCCACCTCTGGTCGATCTACGACGCCGCCGTGTGGAAACCGCCGGCCCTCGCTGGCACGCAGGCCACCGACTGAAGGAGACCGCATGTCCGCGCCCGCATACGATCGGCTGACCGCTCTGGACAGCTCCTTTCTGCACCTCGAGAGGCGGCATACCCCACTGCACGTGGCTTCGACCCTGACGCTCGAGGCGGGGCCTCTGCGCAAGCCCGACGGCGGGATCGACGCCGAGGCGATCCGGGCACACGTCGCCGCCCAGCTCCACTGGATCCCGCGCTACCGCCAGAAGATCACCTGGATCCCCCTCACCCAGCGCCCCGTCTGGGTGGACGACGACCGCTTCAACCTCGACTACCACGTCCGCCACACCAGCCTGCCACGGCCCGGCGACGACCGTCAGCTCAAGCGCCTCTCGGCGCGCATCATGGAGCAGCCGCTCGACCCATCGCGCCCGCTCTGGGAGATGTGGGTGGTCGAGGGACTCGAAGGCGATCGCTTCGCGGTCATCTCCAAGGTGCACCACTGCATGATCGACGGGATCTCGGGCGTCGACCTGCTCAAGATCCTGCTCTCCCCGACCCCCGACCGCGAGCTGCACGAGCCGCAGCGGTTCATCGCCCGGCGCGTGCCGACCCCATTCGAGCTGTGGCGCGACGAGATGCTGCGCCGGCTGCGCCTGCCGTTCGACGTCCTGCGCGACGTGCGCCACTTCGTCGACGAGGCCGCGGACACCCGGCACGAGGTGGGCTGGCGGCTCCGCGCTCTGGCCGAGACGCTCGGCGCGTCGATGCGCGTCGCGTCCGGAACGCCGTTCAATCACAAGGTGGGCCCGCACCGGCGCTTCGACTGGCTGGTGACCGACCTGGGCGAGATCAAGCAGGTGCGGCGCGCGCTCGGCGGCAGCCTGAACGACGTCGTGCTGACCGTGGTCGCCGGCGCAGTACAGCGCTTCCTCGAGCGGCGCCACGAGAACCCGGGGCAGCTCGACTTCCGGGTGATGACCCCGGTCAGCGTGCGCGCCAAGGACGAGCGCGGCGCGCTGGGCAACCGCGTCTCGGCGTGGATCCTCGATCTGCCGATCGGCGAGCCCGATCCGTGCGAGCAGCTCCGCCAGATCCGCGCCACCAGCCTCGAGCTCAAGGAATCGCGCCAGGCCGTGGGCGCAGCCCTGCTCACCGAGATGGCCGAGTGGAGCTCTTCGACGCTGCTCGCGCTGGGCGCGCGCAACATGACCCGCATGCTGCCCTTCAACCTCGTCGTGACCAACGTGCCCGGGCCGCAGTTCCCGATCTACCTGCTCGGCGCACGCATGATCGAGACCTTCCCGCTCGTTCCGCTGGTCGACAACCTCGGCCTGGGTATCGCGCTCATGAGCTACGACGGCCGGCTCTGCTGGGGCTTCAACGCCGACTACGACCTGGTGCCGGACCTGGGCGCCTTCGTCCGTGCGACGCGCGAGTCCTTCCAGGAGCTGCGCCGGCTGGCGAGCGGTGCGGCCGAGCTACGCGCGCCGCGCGAGGCGGGCACTACGGAGATCGCGAGCGGCGCAGAGGGCGAGCCGAGTCGCATCCGCCCGCCCGCCGGACTCGAGCCGCAGCTGCACCTGGTGGGCAAGGGCTGAAGCAGCGCGCGGCCCGCACACGCGGCCGGCGCAAGCGACGGGCTCCCCCCTCGCGTCGCCCGCAGAGCCCCGACCGCGGCTCACCGCGGGAAGAGGAGCTGGAGCTGGAAGCGAAGCTGCCAGTCGGGGCCGAAATCGGGGGCGGCGTCGTAGTAGCTGATCAGGCCGGCGACCGGGTTCTGGGTCTCCTTGGCCAGCTCCGTCGTGCTCGCCCCGCGCGCCGCCGGCGGCTCTCCCTCCTCGCCGCCCGCGGGCGAGCAACGGCCCGTCCGCGACGCCGTCGCAGGGACCGATTGCACCTCCCCCCCGCCGCAGCCTAGAGGAGCGCGATGGACGATCTCGGAGGAAAGGTCGCGGTGGTGACCGGCGCCGCGAGCGGCATCGGGCGGGGCATCGCCCTTCGCCTGGCCGCGGCCGGCATGAAGGTGGTCGCAGCCGACATCGACGAGCACGGCGCCGCCGCGACCTGCAGCGAGATCGCCTCGCGCGGTGGCCGCGCCCTTGCGGTGCGCACCGACGTCTCCGATCCCGCGTCGGTCGAGAGCCTCGCCGGAACGACGCTGCACGAGATGGGCGGTGTGCACGTCGTGTGCAACAACGCCGGCGTCGCCGTGGGCGGATCGGTGCTCGAGGCGACCGGGGCCGACTGGCGCTGGCTCTTCTCGGTCAACCTGGGCGGTGTGGTGAATGGCTGTCGGGCCTTCGTGCCCCGCATGATCGAGCAGGGCCAGGGCGGCCACGTCGTCAACACCGCATCCATGGGCGGGGTGCTCTCCGGCGGCGGCCTGGGCGTCTACTGCACGACCAAGTTCGCCATCGTCGCGTTCTCCGAAGCCCTGCGCATGGAGATCGAGCCGCACGGCATCGGAGTCTCGATCCTCTACCCGGGCGCATACCGCACCCAGCTCGCCGATGCGGCCCGCAACCGGCCCGCCGAGCTCGGCACCCCCGCCGGCAGCACCGACGGCCTGCGCGCCATGCTCGAGCCGGGCGACGACCCGGTGCTGGCCGGCGACCACGTCCTGCGGGCCATCCTGGAGAACGCGCCGCACGTCTTCACCCACCCCGAGTACCGCCCGCTGGTCGCGGCGCGCTTCGAGCAGATCCTGGCCGCCTTCGACTGCTGAGCGCACCGGAGCTGGTGCGAACTGCTTGATGGGTCGCTCGCCTCTGCGCCCGTAGCTCAGGCGAGCTTGCCCGGCACGAAGGGGTGCGAGCTGGAAAGCCCGCCGTCGACGGCGATCGCCTGGCCGTTCACGTACGACGACTCGTCGCTGGCGAGGAAGAGGGCCAGGCGGGCAACCTCGGGCGGCTGGCCGGCCCGGCGCAGGGGGTTCAGCTGGCCGAGTCGGTCCTCGCGCCCCCGAGCGCGGGCCAGCTCGAAGATCGGCCAGGTCATCCCGGTCTCGATCAGACCCGGGCAGATCGCATTCACCCGAACATTGGTCCCAGCGAGCTGGTTCGCCGCGGTCTGCACCAGGCTCACCACCGCCGCCTTGCTCGCGCTGTAATGCGTCGCTCCGGCACCCGAGCGCAGGGCCGCGACCGAGGCGGTGCACAGGATCGAGCCGCCGCCGGCGGCGCGCATGATCGGCGCGGCGTGCTTGATCGCGAGGAACGGCCCGATCAGGTTCACCCGCAGGAGATCCTCCCAGTCGCGCACGGTGAGGTCGAGCAAGGGCACCAGGCCGCCGCTCACACCCGCGTTGGCAAAGAGCACCTCGAGCCCGCCGAGCTCGGCGACGCAGCTCTCGACCAGCGAGCGCACGGCGTCCTCGCTGGCGGCGTCCGCCGTACGGGCGATCGCCCGGCCGCCCGCCGCGACGATGTCTCGCACCGTCGCCTCGAGGCCATCCTCGGCCACGTCGACGGCGAGCACGCTCGCCCCCTCGGCCGCGAACAGCAATGCGCTGGCCCGGCCGATGCCGCTGGCCGCGCCGGTCACGATCGCGCGCTTTCCCTCGAGCGTCATCTGGTTCTCTCCCCTTGCGCAGCCACCCGGCCGCTCGCGTCCCCGGCCTACCCGCACCGAGCGGCGCCGCCATGCCGGCCTCACTGGCCCTCGGAATACCTCGCAGTGGACTGAATGGCATCAGCTCGCGACGCCCCACCCTCGAGCCCGCGCCGCTCGCACGTCCGGGCGCCTCGTACTAGAGTCGCGCCGATGAAAGACAGCGAGCTGCTGCGCCTGGGACTGGTCGAGGCCTCCGAGAGGATCCACGCACGGGAGATCTCCCCGCTCGAGCTGACCCGGGCGGTGCTCGACCAGATCGAGCGCCTCAACCCAGAGCTGAATGCCTTCACCACACTCGCCCCGCGCGAGGCGGTGCTCGACGCCGCACGGCGGGCGAGCGACGAGATCGCGAGCGGGCGCTGGCTCGGCCCGCTGCACGGCATTCCAGTCGGCGTCAAGGACCTGATCGACACCGCGGGCCTGCGCACCACCTACGGCAGCGGCATGTTCCGCAATCACGTGCCCCACGAGGACGGCGGCATGCCCGAGCGGCTGAAGGCCCTGGGCGCCATCGTCACGGGAAAGACCGCCACGCACGAGCTCGGCCTGGGGCTCACCACCAACAACTTCTTCTTCGGGCCGACGCGCAACCCCTGGAACCTCGACCATGTGCCCGGCGGATCGAGCGGCGGGGCGAGCGCCGCGGCAGCCGCGCTCATGGGCCCGCTGCAGATCGGCACCGACGGTGCCGGCTCGGTGCGCTTCCCCGCCGCCTTCTGCGGCGTGGTCGGCCACAAGCCGACGCTCGGCCTGCTCAGCATCCGCGGCCAGTTCGGCGGCGAGGGGACGTCGTTCTCGGTGCCCGGCCCGCTCACCCGCTCGGTGCGCGACGCAGCGCTGGCCTCACAGCTGCTGGCGGGCTTCGATCCGGCCTACCTCTACTCGCTGCCGCGCCCGGTACCCGACCTGGTCGGCGCGCTGGACGCGGGTATCGCCGGCCTGCGCATCGGCGTTGGGCCCGACCTGCTCACGCCCGAGCCCGACCCCGAGGTGCGCGCCGCCTACGAGGCGACGCTAGCTCGGTTGGTCGAGCTCGGCGCCACGCTGGTCGAAGTCCACCTGCCGCACCAGTCGCTGGTCTTCCGCGGCGTGACCGGCGTGTTCGGCATCGAGGGCGGCACACTGAACGAGCGCCTGTTCGGCGACCGCCAGCGCGAGTTCAGCCCGCTGGTGGAGATGATCCGGGGCCGCGGCGCGCCACCCGACCCGGGCCTCTGGGTCGACCTGCAGCGCGATCGCCAGCGCGTGGCACGCGACTACGGCCTGGTCTTCTCCGAGGTCGACGCCCTGGTCGCACCGGTGGCGCCGTTCACGGCGCCACGCATCGACGCCGACGAGCTGTCCTTCATGCCCCGGGCCGTCCCCTACACTGGCGCAGCGAACCTGGTCGGCTTTCCCGCCGTCTCTCTCCCGGCGGGCCTCTGCGAGGGCCTCCCCTTGGCCGTGCAGATCATGGCCCACGCGGGCGCCGACGCCACCGCCCTGCGCATCGCCCACGCCCTCGAGCAGGCCTACCCGGAGCACCGGGTGCGCACGCCGCCAGGAGCCCTCGGCTGAAGGCGAGCCCAGAGCCCGCCCGATCCGCGGGGACGTTCGTACACCGCCAGGCGCACATCACGGCGACACGCGCCTCCGGCACGCTCATGCGCCCGAGGCTGCGATCGCACCGAGGAGGGAGTCGGACATGCTGATAGCCCTGAGCGTGGTGGTCGGCCTCGTGGCCGCCACCGTCCACCTGCTGCTGTCGAGGGAGCCGCGCACGCGGGCCCGGGTCATCGACACCCTCCTGGTCTACTCGCTCGCCTTCCAGGTCGGCGTCGTCGGGCTGCTGCTCGGCTTCATTCCGCACGTCTTCTTCGCCGACCGGACTGCGGAGAGCATCGGCTGGCCGACCGGCAGCCCCTTCCAGCTCGAGGTCGGCATCCACGACGGCGCCTGGGGCGTGCTCGGCTTCCTGTGTATCTGGATCCGGGGCGGCTTCCGGGTCGCCACCGGGCTGGGCTGGGCGATGTTCATGCTCGGGGCGGCCGCAGGGCACGTCTACCAGGCGCTCGTCCACGGCGACTTCGCCGAGTACAATTTTTGGATGATCTTCGTCGACGGCTTCGTCGCCGTCTTCCTGCCGCTGCTCCTCTACCTCGACTGGCGCTGGAACCCCGGCAGCGCGAGCGCGACCCCAGAGAAGTAGGGAGTCGACCGGACGCTCGCGGCTACCCGATGAGCGCGCCGGCGACGGCCGAGCAGCGCGCCTCGGCGAGGCTCTCGATCAGAGCAGCTCGACGAGCGCCGAGACGACGCCGATGCCGGCCACGGTGATGCCGCCCAGGCGCAGCGTGACCCGGCGCTCGAGATCGGCGAGCCGTCCGTCGAATCGAGCAGCCTGCTCGGAGAAGCGGATCGCAAGGCGCTTCTCCTGCTCTTCGAGGCGGTTCTCGAGGCGCTTCTCCTGCTCCGCAAGGCGGGTGTCGAGGTGCTTCTCGAGGTACTCGAAGCGCGCGTCGACCTGCGTGAAGCGCGCGTCGACCTGGGCGAAGCGCGCGTCGATTCCCATCTCGAGCTCGCGCAGGTCCTGCTTGGTCGCAAGCGAATCCGTCATGGCAGCCGCGAGCGCCTGGGCCTGTCCCTCGGCCTGCTGCTCGCTGAAGCCAACCTCGCGCAGGTGCCGCGCGTACGCAAGCGTATCCAGAGCGATCCCCATCCGCTCGACCTCGACCCCAGCACGGCGCGCCGGCCGCCTGGCAGCGTCTACCCAGGCGAGGCTCGCTCGCGAGGCGCCGCCGGTCAATGGCACGCCCGGCATTGCTTGCATGCCTGCCCACACATCCCTGCCCCAGCCGAGGTGCATGTGGGGCCGTTCGAGCCTCGCCCCGGGTACGAGGTCACGTCGTGCTTCGAGCAGCCTCCCCAACCCACGGTCGATCTCGCACCGATGCTCTTCGACAACCCACGCGGCCCGCTGGGGGATCCGGCGATGCTCTTCGGCAACAGCCGGGGTGCCGGCTGGCGCCGATCGGAACGAGCCGATGCAAGCCCGCCGAGCGGAGGACGGCAATGGCACAAGGTCCATCGACCGATCACGGGCGGGCCTCCCTCCACCAGATCGACGTCATGGCCGCGCTCCTCGAAGGCTCGCGCGGCTCTCGCCACCACCTCGGCCACGTCCGACTGCACGACGGCGTGGCCCAGGTCGGGCGAGAAGCCGATGCGCAGCGGCGGGAGATCCTCGCGCAGCTTCTCGACGTACGAGTGCCCGGGGTGCGGCAGCGACTGCGGATCGAGCGGGTGCGGGCCGCACACCGCATCGAGGTGGATCGCGGCGTCGAGCACGGTACGCGTCAGCGGCCCGTGGGTCGCCGTGTCGACGGTCACCCAGAAATCGTCGGGTCCGTGCGGGATGCGGCCCAGGCTCGGCTTCAAGCCGAAGCAGCCGGTGAATGCGGCGGGCAGGCGCACCGAGCCGCCGCCGTCGCTCGCCGTCGCAAGCGAGACGAGCCCGCCAGCGATGGCCGCCGACGAGCCGCCGCTCGATCCGCCGGGCGTGCGCTCGGGGTCCCAGGGGTTGCGCGTGGTGCCGAAGACCAGGTTCTTGGTGATCGCGGTGTGGCCGAACTCGGGTGCGTTGGTCTTGCCGACGACGATCGCCCCGGCTGCCTCGAGCCGCTCCACCTGGATCGAGTCCCGCGCAGCGACGTGCTCGCGAAAGGGCAGCGAGCCGTGCGTCGTGACCATCCCCTCCACGTCCTCGAGGTCCTTGACGCCCAGGGGCACGCCCTCGAGCGGCCGCGCCTCGCCGCGCAGGATCCGCGCCTGCGCGGCCCGGGCCTCGTCGAGGAGCACGTCGCGGTCGCGCAGCGCGACGAACGCATTCAGCTTCGCGTTCGCCGTGTCGATTCGGGCGAGCGTCGCCTGCATGAGCTCGACGGGCGAGAGCTCGCGGCGGCGGAGCTGGTCGAGCGTCGTGAACAGGGGCTGGTACAGCAGGTCCGGCATGGGAGGCCTCCTCGAAGCTGCGCCAGCATAGCAGCGCGCCGGGCGGACGTGGAGCCGGCAGCATCAGCGGGCGGAGGTGCTGCGGTCGACGCCAGCGGGCGGGGCGTGGAGTCGACGGAGCCGGCGGGCGGAGCGCGCAGCGCGACAGCCGGACGCGACGCCCGCGTCCATTGTCGGCAGCCGCACCCGCTCGAGGAGAAGGGCCACGCATGTCCGCACTGTCGCTGGTCGTCATCAC
>CAZGUU010000028.1:0-27909 GCA_964529315.1 uncultured Enterobacteriaceae bacterium | reverse complement strand
CAACCACCGTGCCGTGCTCCGCTTCCGGCGGCAGACCTCGGAGGCCATCGGCGCGTCGATCCCCTAGGATCAACGAGATCGCCGCGGCCAAGCTCTCCCGCGCCTCCTCCTTGGTCCACCCTTGTCCGTTCGCACCCGGCACCTCCGGCGAGTACGCGATGAACCAGCTCCCGTCGCGTTCGATGATCGCCGTGAGCTCGTTCCGCATGAGGCGTCTCCTCGTACTCAAGGCACGCCGGTTCGTTCGGGCGGTCTAACGCTCCGGTTCAGCGGCGGGCCGCGTAGCGCCGTCCGCTGCATGCTGTTGTCGGGCAGCCTTGTCGGCCAAGCGCTGAAGGACGGGATCCGTGTAGCGGCGGCTGCGAAGCCACTTGAGCATCTCGTCGTAGGTCTTGCCCTCGAGCTCGGCGCTCAGCTCGTCCCTTGCCTGGCGCATGCTCTGAACACAATCGAAAGTCTTTGCGGATCGCTCACTCATGACCTGGCACCTCGTTGGCTGTGCCTGCCCAACGCTGGCGTTCAGCCGCGCCGTCGTTCGGCGCCGGCTGCAACGGCTCAGTTAGCCGAGCAGCTGGTCGTACTCCGCGTGGGTACCGATCCAGAACCAGACCAGACCGTCGGGCGCTTCGACGGCAAGGGCCCGATGATGCGCACCAACACGAGCTGACCAGAAACGACCTACCTTCTTGACGCGAAGCGATGGATGCCGCGGGTCTCGCTTCAGGTGCGAAAACGCTTGGTCCGCGAGCTCGCGCACCGCCGCAGGCAGCCTGTGATAAAGGGCCCAGAAGGCGGGCGTCGCGTGGTGCGTCAAAGGGGAGTGGTCTTGCGAGCGGCATGGTCCGCGAGAGCCTCGTCAGCGAGCGCGTCGAGTCGGCCTGCTCGGATGTCCCGCTCTAGTTGGCCGTTCCACGCAGCCCAGTCGAACTCCGAGAACCACTTGCGGAACTCGGCAAGCTCCTCGTCCGAGAGGGCTTTCACGTCGTTCTCGATCTTCTCGACCTTACCCATGCTCTCCTCCTACCAGAACGCTCCGCCCGCTGGCGACGATCATTGCCGGCTAACGCTGCGGATCAGCCGCGAAGCGCAGATCCGCAACGACGGCGTGCGAAGCGCCCACGGCGTGAGTCCTCGCGGCGAGAGCACGCCGCGCGGAGGCTCGCGAAGGAGGTCGACGGCAAGGCCGCACGCCGCAGCCGGGCGCCCGCCCAGGCCGCCGATTGCTCCCCTTTCTCGCGCTTCGACAGCCCAGCTCATCGGAGACCCGCGCAGCTTCGTCTGCCTCGTACTTCACAGTCGCGGCGGCGGCAACGGCACCCGTGCGCTCAGCCAGGCTCTCGAGGAAGCCGAGCGGCGGGCGGAGACATTCCGGGGCGAGCTCGGGCTGCTCGAGGCGACCGCGAACGCCACCTTCCGGGGACCACCCGCGGGGTGGCGCGCCGAGCGACTTCGCTCCGCCGACGCGCCTCTCACGACGAGAAGCGGCGCCGTCGGCGCTCGTCCTTCGCCGCATCCTGGGGCCCGCCCGGCTCTCGCCGGTTCGGCCGCGGGTCGGACGGCCCTACGATCAGGCCGAAACCGCCCTCGAGATCCTCGACCTCCTCGACACCGGGCCGGAGGAGGCCGGGGCCTCGGAGCGCGGTTCGAATTGGTCGCGACAGTGGACCTGAGCCGGCTCGAACCGCGGCCAGGCGCGCGCTATGCTCGCCCGAGCCGCGGCGCGCGGAGCAGGAGGACGTGACCCATGACCCAGGAAGAGATCCTCGCCATGAAGCCCGGGCGAGAGCTGAACTGGAAGGTTGCGCAGGAGATCATCGGCCACGTCGTCGTGTGCGACGAGAAGCTGGGCGATCTCGAAGGGCTACTCGACGGCGACGGCACCTACATCTGGGACGAGCTGCAGCCCTATTCCGAGGAGCTCGAGTCGGCCGACCTGGTGGTCGACACGATGATCCGGCTGGGCTTCGAGGACGCGGTCTGCTGGGCCGACTTCGGCGACGGCGCCTACACCGAGCCCGAGGCGATCTGCAAGGCCGCCCTGCTCGCCAAGCTGCACCCGGTCCAAGCCTGCGAGTGAGCCGAGGCGGCGCGAGGGCTCACCCGGCCGCGCCGGCGGTCACCCTCTGCAAGCGCTCGGCCGCCTCGAGGTAATCCTCGACCAGGCGCATGAAGACCTCCTTCACCGGCCGCACGTCGTTCATCTGCCCGACGATCTGGCCGACGGGGTTGAACAGCACCGCCTTGGCCTTGTCGGCGTAGCGGTAGCCGCGCGCCATGGCGTCGGCCGTGACCATGCCCTGCAGCGGCATGCCCAGCGGCTTGGGTGCCCCGGGCGCCTCCCAGGCTTGGGTCCACTCGCTGCGCAGCATGCGGCACGGCTTGCCGGTGAACGAGCGCGAGCGCACCGTGTCGCGGCTGCCCGCCGAGAGCAGGAGCTCGCGCTGGGCGGGCGGGGTCTCGGCCTCCTGCACGGTCAGCCAGAGCGAGCCGGTCCACACGCCCTGCGCCCCCATGGCCAGCGCCGCCGCGATCTGCCGGCCGGTCCCCACGCCGCCTGCGGCGAGCACCGGCGTGGGTGCCACGGCCTCGATCACCTCGGGCCAGAGCACCATGCTGCCGACGTCCCCGGTATGGCCTCCGCCCTCGGTGCCTTGCGCGACGACGATGTCGACGCCCGCGTCGCGGTGCGCCCGGGCCTGCTTCGCCGACCCACAGAGCGCGGCGACCAGGCGTCCCGAGGCGTGGATGCGCTCGATCACGTCGGGCGGCGGCGTGCCCAGTGCGTTCGCCACCAGACGCACCTTGTCGTGGGCGAGGATCACGTCGACCTGCGGCGCGGCGGTCGCGGCCGTCCAGCCCTGCAGCTCGTGGCGCTCCTCGCCCTCGGGCAGCTTGGGCACGCCGTGGTCGGCCATGATCTTCTCGGCAAACGCGCGGTGCTCCGGCGGGACCATGCCGCGCAGGTGCTCCTCGAGCTTCTTGGGATCCAGCTCGCCCATCCCCTCGTACTTGCCGGGGATGACCACGTCGACGCCATAGGGCTTGTCGCCGATGTGCGCATCGAGCCACGCGAGCTCGACCTCGAGCTGCTCGGGCAGAAAGCCGACCGCCCCGAGCACGCCGAATCCGCCGGCCTTGGCCACGGCGGCCACGACGTCGCGGCAGTGGGTGAAAGCGAAGATCGGCAGCTCGATGCCCAGCCGATCGCAAAGCTCCGTGTGCATGAACGCTCCCTCGTCACCCGCCCGTGCCCGTCGCACGGCGGCTCGTCTCCGGTCCCAGCGGCGTGGTCGAGCCACGCCTTCGGGCAGGCTACCACGACAGGGCGGCGGGCAAAGGCCCTGCCGTGGTGCTCCCGAGCAGACGCCGACCCCGTCTGGCCGCCCGAGGCGGTGCTCGGCGGCCAGACGGACGGTGGCGAGACCCCCGCGGCTAGCGCTGCTCGGCCGTCAGCGTATCGACGTACACCTGGCAGCGACCGCGCTGGTTGGCGTGCTCGGCCAGGTCGCGGAGCATCTGCGCGAGCGATCGCACGCCGCGCGGGTGCGGCCTGGGCGGCGTCTCGAAGGTCTTGCGCCCGTCGTCGATCAGGCGCTGCGGGCGGCCCGCGTCGAGCAAGGTGCTGGCGATGCGCTCCTCGAGGACGCGCGCGTCCCACCACGACGACTGCAGGTACTTGGCGCGGCGGAAGAAGAGCTGCGCGTCGCACTCGATGGTGAAGCCCATGCCGCCGTGCACCTGCTGTGCCGTGGCGGTCGTCTTGCGGAAGGTGTCGCAGGCGAACAGCTTGGCCATCGGCGCCAAGCGCTCGACCGATCGGCCGTTGGCCCGGGCCCAGGCGGCCTCGTAGACCAGCGTCGTGCCGCCGTCGATCTCCGTCGAGCGATCGGCCAGATAGTGCGCGATCGACTGGAAGGCCGCCAGGGGCTTGTCGAACTGCTCGCGCTCCTTGGCGTACTGGCAGGCGATCTCGAAGATGCGCTGCGCGCCGCCCGCCGCCTGCGCGGCGAGCAGGACGATCCCGTCGAGCAGGACCGCGTTCCAGGTCGCCCAGCCCGACCCGGACGCGCCGAGGCGATCGCCGGCGGGCACCCGGACGTCGCTGAAGGTCACCCGATACTCGGTGTCCGCAGCGAGCGTGTACTCCTGCTGCAAGGCGACACCCGGCGCCTTGGGATCGACGAGCAGCAGCTCGATGTCCTGCGGACCCTCGCCGGTGCGTGCCAGCACAAGCAGGCGCGTCGCGGCGCCGGCGAATGCGACGAATTGCTTGACGCCGCTGAGCCTGTACTCGCCGCCCTCGAGGCGAGCGCGCAGCTGCACGCCCTTGGGACCGAATCCCCCTCTGGGCTCGAGCCAGGCGGGCGTCACGATCGCCTCGCCCGAGGCGATCCGCGGCAGCCAGGCCTGCTTCTGCACCTCGCTGCCCGCCGTGGCCAGCACGCCGCCACTCATCACCGCGCTCACGAAGTGCGGCGACGGCGCGAGCGCACGCCCCAGCTCCTCGTAGAGGATGGCGCCCTCGACCATCGACTGCCCGCCGCCCCCGTAGGCCTCGGGGAGCATCAGCCCGACCAGGCCGAGCTCGGACATCTGCTTCCACAGCGGTGCGGGGAAGCCGATCGGGTCGTCCTCCATGGCGCGCACCACCGCCACCGGCGAGGCTTCGCTGCACAGCCCGCGCACGGTCTCGCGCAGCATCTGCTGCTCCTGCGTGAAATCCAGGTCCATGACGTTTCCTCTCGCGGCTCGCGGCGTCGCGCTAGAAGTTGGGCGGGAAGCCGAGCTTGCGCCGGGCGATGATGTTCTTCTGAATCTCCGACGAGCCGGCACCCACCGTGTAGTTCACCGAGCAGCGGTACGTGGACTCGGCCCGACCGCGCATCGGCGCGTCGGGCGTGTGCACGCGGAGCTGGCCGCCCGGCCCGGCGATGTCGATCGCGGCATCGGCGACGCGCTGCGAGAGCTCGGTGGTGTAGAGCTTGTACTGCGAGGCCTCCCCGGTGGGAGCCGCGCCACCCTTCATCGACTTGGCGACGAAGCGCAGGCACAGCGCACGGGCGACCTCGGTCTGCGTGGCGAGCTGCGCGATGCGCTGGCGGATGATCGGATCCTCGCGCAGCGGCGTGCCCTCGCGCTCGTCGGTCGCGACGTAGGCGCAGAGCTCCTCCATCCGCTCCTCGAACGGGCTGAAGGCGAACATGGTGAAGCGCTCGAGGTCGAGCGCCTCGGAGATGTACTGGAAGCCCCGGTTCAGCTCACCGACCCGGTACTCGTCGCTCACGTAGACGTTGTCGAAGAAGACCGAGTTCGTGATCTCGTCGCCGATCGTCGGCATCGGCTGAACGGTCAGGCCCGGCGCGTCCATCGACAGCAGGAACAGCGTGATCCCGCGGTGCTTGTTCGTCGGATCGGTGCGTGCGCCGACCCAGTACCAGTCGGCGAAGTGCGCCGAGGTGGTGAAGATCTTCTGCCCATTCAGGCGCCAGCCCTCGCCCTCGCGGGTCGCCTTGAGCGCCATGGCTGCCGCGTCCGACCCCGCCTTGGGCTCGGTGTAGCCGATGGCGAACTGGATCTCGTTGCGCAGGATCTTGGGCAGGAACTCCCGCTTCAGCTTCTCGCTGCCGTGGCGGATGATCGTCTTGCCGACGATGCCCACCCCCTTGCCGATCTGCGGCGCACCGCGTCGAGCGAGGGACTCGTTGAGCAGGAACTCGTAGACGCCGTGCTTCTCGCTGCCGCCGTACTCCTTGGGCCAGCCCATGCCGAACCAGCCGTGCTCGGCGCACTTGCTCAGGAACTCGCGCCGCGCCGGGCTGTCCACCAGCTGCGCCATGTTCTCGCGCGTGACGTCCATCACGCCGAGCGTGTCGTGCTGGTCGATGAACCGCTCGATCTCCTGCACGAAGCGCTTCTCGTCCTCGGAAAACTCGAAGTTCACGGGTGATTCTCCTCCCGCCACGAGGCCGCGTGGCGCCGGCAATCCTGCTCTCGGCTACCAAAGGCACCCATATCCAGCAACTGCTGGATTTCGCCGCCTCCCGCCTGGAAAGGCAGGCGCCGCGGCGGTAGAGACGCCGGGTGAGCCCACGTCTCGATCGCCGCCGCGCGGACCCTCCAGCGGCCTCGCCGCACCGCGCGCCGGCCGGTGCGCAGAGAAGGTCGGCCGGGCGGCGCAGCGCCCTGCGCCGCCCGGGCCGCCCCCCGCACGACAGCGTCGAGACGCGCGAATCCTTGATGGACGCCGCCGAGGAGCTCTTCGCGAGCTTCGGCACCGAGGGCGTCTCGCTGCGCTCGATCGAGGCCGCTGCCGGGCTGGCCACGGCCGCCGCACAGTACCACTTCGGGTCCAAGGATCGCCTGCTGCAGGCGGTGGTGCTGCGGCGCGGGGTCACCGTGGCGCGGCGCATGACCGCGATGCTCGACGAGCTCGCCGCCTGCGGCCGGCCAGCCACCCCGCAGGACGTCGTTCGGGCAATCGCCACGCCCTACCTGGAGCTCCTGCAGCGCGAGCCGGTGGGCGGGCTGCGCTGGGCGCGGCTGATCGCCCGCCTCGTCCTGGTCCGCGACCCGCGCCTGCTGCGCTGGAACTCCGCACCCGGAGGGCCGATCGAGCGCTTCCTGCGCTTCGTGCGCGCCGCCTTTCCCGACGTGCCCCGCCGTCGCCTCGAGACCGGCTGGCTGGTCTCGTTCAACATCCTCATGCTCATGCTGGGCAACGACGACGTCTGGGGCGCGCGCGGGCAGCAACGCAGCGGGGCGGAGGTGCCCGGTGATTACGTCGACCTGCTCGTCGAGTTCGTCGCCTCCGGGTTCGCCGTGGCGATGCTGCCCCGGCCGCGCGGGCCTCGGCCTCGTGCGATCGCTCGCGCATCGCGAGCCCTGGCCTGCGGCCGAGACCGGCCGGCCGTCACGGGCCGCAGTGAGCGCAGGCGATGAGGGGTGGGCGAGCCGACGCCGTCGCGCGGAGCCACGGGAGCCAGTGACTGGCGCGCCATCAGCCCCCACGACCGCCTCGACGACGCGCCGCTGCAACGGCCACCGATGCGGCCGATGCTCAGATCGAGGCTGGGGCGATCGCCCTGCAGATCGCGCGGATCTGACCGCCCGTCAGGCGCACCTGGACGAGCTTCTTGCCCTCGCAGATCAGCAAGGTCGAGTCGCTCGGATCGAGCCGGATCTCGTCGCCGCTCAGCGTGGGCGGCTGGGTGGCAGATGTGTCGCTGCAGCGCACCATCGCCTCGCCGTCCGAGATGCGCTTGAAGCGCAAGCGCGTCGCGTCGCAGGTGACGATCGTCTTGTAGCCGCCTCCCATCTGCACGACCGCGGGCGCTGCCTGTGCCTGCCGTACGCTACATAGCGCGAGCAGCATCGCTGCGAAGGCGATCCCTACGAGCCTACTCATGGCAGCTGAGCGCTTCCCGCTTCCTGAAGCTACCGACCCCACGGCCAGAGACGGAGAGCAACCAGGATGCCGGGTACCAACGCCCGAAAACGAAGCGGAATTCAAGCCTCGGGCGAGGCCATACCGGCGCCGGAATCACGAAGCGTCACCAAGTTGCCGTGGAGGTACGGGCCCGCGCATCCGCAGCGTCGCCGGCGAGCGCTCTCACCCGCGACCGGACGCGCGACGACACCGACACCGACACGGCGAGCCGCACTGCGGCGGCAGGATCCCGGCTCCGTCACGACGAGGCCCGCTCAAGCGCCACGGCCTCGCATCTGGCACGACCACGGGGGGCTGACAGCACCGCTCGGCGTGCCGGCAGCCAGGGCGGCGGCACCGGCTGCGCGGCCCTGAACATCGAGACGGCGCGGACTAGGCCTCGGGGCGGCGCGGGGCGGCAGCGCCGCTCAGGTCCGGGCGAGGGCTGCGGCGATCACGACCGGGCGACCACGCTGACGATCGAGTTGGGCGGGATCGAGATCGTGATCGTCGAGGGCCCGACCGTGCAATCGATCGGCGCGGGGAGGACCCCCTCGCCCCGTGAGGTGACGGTGCTGCCGACGGCTGGACCGTTGATCGAGTCGGGCGTCGGTGCGGTCATCACCAGGCAATCTACGGTGCGCGCAGCGAAGCCCTTGGTCTCGATGACCGTGCCGAGCGTCGCGTCGAAGCTGCGGTGCACCAGCATCACCGTGAGCCTGCGTCCGGTCTCGCTGATGCTGCCCTTGGCGAGCAGATCGGGTGTGCGGTTGCGTGCCTTGCCGATCCCCACCTCGCTCGTCGAGAAGCTGGGCGAGGTGACGATGTCCGTCGAGATCAGGCGCGACTCGAAGCGCGTCCGGTAGAGCTCGTAGAGGTGGTAGGTGGGCGTGAGCACGAGGCCGCCCTCGGTGTCGGTGAGCAGGCTCGAGTACCAGCGGTGGATCGGGTGCATGTAGGCGGCCATGGCCACGCGCGGATCCGAGATCAGCACGTCGAGGACCGACGCCGTGTAGATCGCCGCGGCCAGCGTGCGCGACTGGTCGATGTACTCCTGGTGCACCTCGGGCTTGGTGCTCACACCGAAGAGCGGGCCGAACTCGGTGACGGCGATCGGCAAGCCCGCGTTGATCGGCGAGAGCATCGCCACCGTCGTGGAGACCTGGTTCAGGTTGTCGCGCACCTGGAGCGCCGCCGAGTACATCGCGCCGTAGACCCTGCGCCGTCCCTCGTCCGTCGTGAAATCCGCGCTGTCGTCACGGATCACCGGGGCGAACGCGTTGTGCACGGCAACGAAGTCGGCGCGCGTCTGGAGGGCGGTGAGCATCTTGGTCGTCCAGTCGGGGTTGTCCACCGGAGCGAGCGAATAGGCACCCGTGTCGACGTGCGCGATGATCCCGACTTTGGCGTCGGGCAGCTCGTTGCGGATCGCGTCGCGGTAGCCCGGGAAGTCGGCGGCGTACTGCTCGGGGGTGTGCCAGACGGTGGCGCCGTTGGGCTCCTCCTGGTTGGGGCCGGAGAGGTAGATCTCGTTGCCCACCTCCCAGTACTTGGGCGATACGCCGAGCTCGACGAAGCGCTTGGCCCACTCGCCCGCCATGGTGGGCGTGCCCGTGCCGTAGTTCGCCGTGATCAGGGCGTCGGCACCGAGCTCGCCCATGAGATCGACGAACTCGGGCGTCCCGAACCGGTGCTTCTCCTGCTCCAGGTCGAACGGGTTCTCGCTGGTGCCGCGAGACTCGGCCGGCCCGTCGCCCAGCTTCCAATCGTAGTAGTCGGCCAGAATGCCGCCGGGGAAGCGCAGCAGCGGAAGGTAGAGCGGCTTGAGCAGGTCGAGCACGGCCGTGCGCAGGCGGTCCTCCTGCGCCTCGAGCAGGCCGTGGCCGCTCTTCACCCACTCGATGCCCATGCCGAAGAGCAGTGGGTTCACCTGCCGGTCGGCACGCGCCGTGTCCAGCTGGACGCGCGCTCCCGCAGCGCCCCCGTCCGGGGTGGGCAGGGGCGGCTCCTCGAGGGCGACGTAGGCGTCGTCGACCCACACCTCTCCGCCCGGGACGCCGAACACCTGGATGCCGAACAGCAGCATCGACGCTTGCGCCGGAACCTCGAAGCTCGACGAGCGGGTGACGAAGCCGCTGCTCTCGGTCCCCGGGTCGAAGCGGTTGCCCGACCCCTCCGGGGTGAACAGCAGGAGATTCACCCCAGCCCCGCGCGTCCGAATCCGCGCCCCGAAGTAGGTCGTCTTGCCGGCGAAGACCGCGCGGTCCGCGATGATCTGATAGGCCATGATCGACTGCTCGCCGCTCGAGCCGTTGGCGCCGATCTCGACATGGAGCGCGTTGGGGGACGAGACCACGGAGTCGGTGGCGAGGTCCACGGTGCCGTAGTCGGTGCCCTGCTGGCTCCACTCGGTGAGCGTCGCCGCGGCGTCGAACGCGGGGTTGAGCAGGCCGTTGGCAGCGGTGGCGTCCGAGGCGCCGAGCGCCAGCCCAATGGCCAGCACGGCCCCTGCGAGCCACATCCCGCCCCTCGCCTCACCTCGCCTCATCGACGCGCCTCCCGACGAAGGTGTCGGCGCTGCGGGGCCTCCGCTTGAGTCGCAAGCGCGAGCATCTTCGCGATCGCCGGCCGTACGGCGCAGCCTGCGCGGCTCGGGTGGCGAACCACGCGGCAAACGCCGTGGGCGAATGCCCATCGGCCGCGTCCTGCAACCGTCGATCTCGGCCGGCGCGTCAGCCCGCACTCGCCTCGAGCTCCGCGAATCCGGAGAGACGCCGCAGGCCGGGCAGCAGCATCGGCATCGCAAGCGCGAGCAGGACTCCGCCGACCAGGTCGACCACATAGTGCAGCGAGAGGTAGACGGTCGAGAAGACGATGGCCGCCACGACCAGCACCAGCGCCGGCCGCCAGCGCGGCAGCATGCGCCAGCCCAGCACCAGGCAGACCAGGGACACCGTGGTGTGCCCGCTGGGGAATGCGTCGAGCTGGTTGTATTCGGCGATGCGCAGGAAGGCGCGCACCACGGCGCTGATCGCACCGCCACCCAAGACGGCGGCCTCCGCGCTCGCCGGCACCCGTGGTCCGGACGTCGGCGCGAGGAAGTAGGTGGCGTACGAAACCAGGAAGGTCGCCACCACGACGAACACCAGCTCGTCGAAATCCCCCCGGCGCCCGCTCGCGTAGAGCGCCACGGCCATGGCCACCGGAACGACGTAGTAGCTCACGTAGGCGACCGACGCGGCATCGACCAACCACGCCGGTCGGCCCAAGGCACCGAACCACGCTGCGGGAAACGCCCCGAAGAGGCGAACGTCGAGCGTCGCGAAGCTCGCATCCCAGCGCGTGGGGTTGGCCGCACCGATCACCGGGCCGGCCAGGCTGAAGATCGTGATCATCCCGGCGATGGGGAAGAAATCGTGCACCACTCGCCCGATCGCGCTGCGGGTCGCCCAGCGCGCCGTCGCGACGATCGCCAGGGCCAGCGCGACCAATCCCATCACGAGCGGCCACGGCCTAGCGTGACACAGGAAGGCAAGGGCGGCCAGCGCACCGACGAATCCGAGCGTCATGCGATCGACCGCCGCCAGCCCTCCGGGCTGCCGCTCGCCGAGCCGCGTGGCCAGAGCGCCATTGCCCATCGTCCCATCGGCCCTCATGCGCCGCCCCGGATGGTCACGATCGCCGTCTGCCCCATGCGGTACGGCCAAACCGGGTCGGCCGGCTCGAGGACGATGCGCACCGGGAAGCGCCGCGCGAGCCTCACCCAGTTGAGCGTCGGCGCCACCTCGGGCAAGCCGTCGACCGTCGCGCCGTCGCGCTGGAAGAGCCCCCAGCCGATCCCCTGGACGGTCCCGCGAAAGCGGTGCTCGGGATAGGTGACGAGGTAGACCTCCACCTCCATGCCCGGTGCGATCTGCGAGAGATATCCCTCGCGGAAGTTGGCCAGCACGTACCAGGTGCGGCCGTCGACCAGGGTCACGACCTGTCGGCCTCGGTTGGCGTACTCGCCGACGGCGATGTTCAGGTTGGTCACGTAGCCGCGCAAGGGCGCGACGACCCGGCAGTAGCCGACGTTCAGTCGGGCGTCGTCCACGGCGGCACGCGCCGCGGCGACCCGCGCATTCACGTCGCCGAGCTGGCCCAAGAGGTTGCGCGCCTTGGCCACCTCGGCGCGCGCATGCGCAACGGACGCCTCGCTGGCCCGCACCCGGCTGCGCGCCTCGAAGACGTCGTTGGGCGTGACGAATCGCCGGCCGAGCAGGGGCTCGATCCGCTCGAGGTACTGTGCGGCATAGGCAGCATCGGCCTGCCGCGCGACGAGCTGCGCCTCGGCGGCGCCCACGCCGTCCTCGAGGGCGCGCACCTCGAGCTCGGTGAGCTCGAGCCTCGCCTGCGCCAGGTCGAGCGCCGCCTGGTACGGGCGCGGGTCGACGACGAAGAGCAGGTCGCCCTCCTCGACCGGCTGGTTGTCGACGATCGGCAGCTCGACGATCGGCCCGCTGACGTGCGCTGCGACGCCGACCACGTTGGCGCGGACGTAGGCGTCGTCGGTGCGCGGGTGGACGAAGGACAGGACGTACACCCAGGCGCTGAGCGCGAGCGCGCCGACCACGATTGCGCTGCCGACGAGCCGTCCGAGGATGCGACGGCGGCGATCCCGTGCCGACGTTTCGGGCACCCTGCCCCTCTCAGTCGCGGAAGAAGACCAGCCAGAGAGCCATCGTCAGGAGGACGACCAGGCTCGGGTACACCAGCGCCGGCGGGCCGAGGTGCGGTTGCAGATCGAGCGCGACGAGAGCCCGGTGCGCGATCCCGCTGAGCGCCAGGCCGCCCAAGATGCACAAGACCCATGCCGGGAAGAACGCCCCCTGGATGTCGATGACCGGGTCGCAGCCGACCAGCAGCCAGGACGTCAGGAGCGGCGCTGCAGGCCAGATCGAATTGGCAGGTTTCGCTCGCACGGACTCCGCTCTCGTCACCCGGGCGCAACGTTCGACGCCAGCCTTCCCGGGCCCCGGGAGCTTATCGGACAACTCGCCGCCGAGCGCAACGGAATCGGCGCGGCCGCCGTGGCGCACGGCGTCGAGCGCCGGGCACCCTCGCCCTCGCTTGCGCCTGGAGCGCGTCGGGCTCGCCTACGAGCTGCTAGCACCCTGCGGGTCGTCGACCTCGGGGACGGCCACGGGCATCGCATGCACGCCGTAGGTGCGCTCGAGGGCACGCTGCACGCGGGCAACCAGCTCGGTTCGGGTGACCGGCTTGATCAGGTAGTCGTCGGCTCCGGCGCGGAAGGCATGCGCCTTGAACTCCAGCTGCTCGCGCGCCGTGAGCATGAAGATCGGAATGGCCGCATGGCGCTCCTGCATGCGAATCCGCTCGCAGAGCTCGAGCCCCGACATGCCGTCCATGGTCACGTCGAGGATGGCGAAATGAGCGCTCTCGCGCTCGAGCACCGCGAGTGCTTCCGGTCCGCTGGAAGCCGTCAGCACCCGGCTGGGCAAAGGCAGGCTGCGCAGCGCGTGACGCAGCATCGCCAGGATTCCCGGGTCGTCGTCGACCACCAGGATCCGGTACTCGTCCGGAGCGCCGGCATCCGGCCTCCCCGTCTCGCCGGCGAGCCCCGGCGCGCTCGGGGCGGCTTCGGCCTCGGCGCACGGGGGGACGACTCTCTCGAGCTCCTCGAAGGTGGTCCGACCCGCGGCCACCGCGTCGATACCCGCAGCGAGCAGCGACCGCACGCCCTCCGCCCGGGCCTTGGCGCGCAGCGCCCCTTCGTCCGCCCCCTGCTCGATCATCACGCGTAGCGCCGCGGAGATCGGCAGCACCTCGAAGATGCCGGTGCGGCCCGCGAATCCCGTCCGGCGGCACTTCTCGCAGCCCGCGCCGGCCGCGACCGAGGTGACCTTCTCTCCGTGCCTGCCGAAGCGCGCTCGCACCAGGTCCGAGGCGCGCTCGTAGCGCTGGCAGCTCCGGCAGACGCGGCGCACCAGGCGTTGTGCGACGATCAGGCGCAGAGCCGCAGCGAGGGCCTGGGGCTCGCAGCCGAGCTCGAGCAGCCGGGTCACGCACGAGGTCGCGTCGTCGGCCGGCAGGATTGCCAGGACCAGTCTCCCCGAGGCCGCCGCGTCGACGGCGAGCCGAGCCGTAGCACCGTCGGGCAGCTCACCGACGAAGACCACGTCCGGCGCCGGATCCAGAGCCCCGCGCAGGGCGCCGACGAAGCTCTGGCCCTGTCGCTCGTCGACCTCGATCTCTGTCCCTCCGGCCAGGCGACCTTCGATCTTGCGCTCGATGGTGACGATGCTGCGCCCGGGCCGGACGAGCTCGCGGAGGATCGCGTGCGCCGTGGTGCTCTTGCCGCTCCCCGTCGAGCCGCTGAGCAGGATCAGGCCTCGCAGAGCGCCCGCCGCGAGGCGCACCTGGTCGACGCCCTCGGCGCCCAGGCCGGTCGCGGTCAGCGGATGCGCGGCGGCGTCGGGCTCCAGCAAGCCCAGGACGAGCTTCTCGCCGAGCGGCGTCGGGATGCAGGCAACCCGCACGTCGGCGGTGCGCTCCTCGCCACGAACCCGGATGCAGCCCTCCTGCGGCCGACACGACTCGCCCGCGTCGAGCGACGCCATCGCCTTGATGCGCGCGACCACCGCCGCCTGCATGGCCCTGGGGATGGTCGCGCCCCGCTCGAACGAGCCGGAGATGCGGTGGCGCACCGCGAGGCAGCTCTCGGTCGGCTCGATCTGGATGTCGGTCGCACCCAGGCGCAGGCCTTCGGCGAGCAGGGCATCGACCGCCCGCTCGGCCGCCGCGGCCTCCTCGACGCCCTGCGAGGGTTCGGGAGCGGCGTGCCGAACCCCGGGGTCGACCAGCTCGACCCGCCTTTCCGCCGACGAAGCGAGAAGACCGCCGCTCAGCTCCTCGTGGAGAATGTAGGCCCTGCGGATCGCCTCGCGCACCTGACCACGCGTGGCGACGGCCGTGCGAACCTTGAACCGCCCGGCGAACTCGATCGCCTTCACACCTTCGGCGTCGAGCGGATTGACCATCGCGACCAGCACGCTGCGCCCGAGGTCGCGGATCGGGAAGGCGTCGTAGCGGGTGGCCATCTCCTGCGAGATGCGCTGCGTCACGCCGGGCTCGATCTCGGCCGTGGTCAAGTCCACCAAGGGGAGCTCGAGGTGCTCGGAGAGCAAGCGGGCGAGGCGCTCCTCGCCGATCCGCTCGCAAACCGAATCGACCTGGTGCCGCCAGCGAGACTCGGCGCCCCGGCGCAGGGCGTCGGCCTCGGGCTTGCGCAGCTCACCGATGTTGCACAAGAATCGCAGGAGTGCCACGGGTCGATCTCGCTCCCGACGACCTCTGACCGTCGTCCTCCGACGCAACGCTCTCTCGTGAGGAGATCGGCAACCCGGCTGGGAACTTGAGCGGTCGGAGCACATGGCGCCGGCGACACCCGACGCCATGCCCCATCGGGCGGTCGCGACGATGTGGTGGGGTCGCCAGAGCGCCCGCCGGGATCAAGATTGGCCTGGACCAGGACGAAAAACCCACGGTGAGCACCTCGGCCGCCCAAGAGCAGCTCTCCGCGCCTGCAGCCCCGGAGGCGGATCTCGAGGTCGGGGCGCTGCGCGCCGAATACGCCCTGGAGACCGGGCGCTTGATCCGCCAGCGGCTGGGCCAGGCCGTGGTCATCTTCGGCCTGTTCATCGGCCTGGCGATCTACTCGGACATCGACTCCCACCCGGACCATGGGGCGATCAAGATCTCGCTCTACGCCCTCGAGATGGCGACCTGGCTCGGCGCACTGCTGCTCTGCCGCTTGGATCGCTTCCGCCTGCGGATCACGACCATCGGCGCCGCCATGGGAGCCAGCCTGAGCGTCCTGATCACGGCCTACAACGCCATCAGCGGGACGTCGGCCGAGACCCTGGCGATTGCCCAGGTCTGCTTGATGACCAGCCTGGCCGTGCTCCTGCCCTGGGGGCGGAGGGCCCAGGCGGCGGTGTGCCTCATCGCGCTCCTGGGCTTCGCCCTGGCGGGCGTGCCGCCAGCGGGCATGCCCACCCCCTACGCGTGGATCGGGCTGCTCACGGGCGCCACCACTTCCGTCTTCGGCGCCCACTTCCTAGACCGCTATCGCCACGATGCCTTCGTGCGCACGGCGGAGCTCGCCCGGCTCTCCCATGCCAAGACCGAGGAGGCCGAGATCGCCGCCGCGGTGGCCCACGTCGCCGAGACGTTCAGCTCGGAGGTCGGCCGCAGCGAGGTGTTCCAGACGGTCTGCCGGCTGGCCGTCGAGGTAATCGGCTGCGACTGGGGCACGACCTTCGTCCTCGACCAGCAGCGGGGAGCATTCGTCTTCGGCGCCAACCAGGGCTCGCCCCCCGAGGTGGTGGCCGAGCTGCGCGCCGTGGAATTCTCGCTCCACAGCCTGCCGATCTTCACCCTGTTTCGTCGCGGCGAGCTGGTCGAGATCGCCGACCGCATGGGCCAGAGCCTGATCCCACCCGAGCTGTTGCGCCGCTTCGGCGTAGCCTCGGCGCTCTACGTGCCGATCTGGCGCTCGACTCAGATGGTCGGCGTGCTGGTCTGCGGCTACGACACGCGCACGGGCTCCTTCTCTCCCCGCGAGCGCCGCCTCGCCTCGGGCATCGCCAGCGCCACCGCGATCGCCGTCGAGAACGAGCGGCTGGTGGCCGACCTGCAAGCCGCCAATCGCCTCAAGTCGGAGTTCGTCTCGACCATGTCGCACGAGCTGCGCACGCCGCTCAACGTGATCACCGGCTACACCGAGATGCTCGCCGACCCCGAGACCGGCCCGCTCAACCGCGAGCAGCGCGATCTCCTCGCGCGCGTCGCACGCAACGCGGAGGTGCTGCTCGAGCTGATCAACTCGACCCTCGACCTCGGCCGCCTCGAAGCCGGGCGCGACACCGTACAGATCGAGCGGGTAGACCTCGAGCAGACCTTCGCGAGCCTGGCCGAAGAGCTCGCCCCACTGCTGCGCGAAGGCGATGTGCGGCTGACCTGGAGGCGAAAGGGGCTCGCACACCTCGCCCTCGAGACCGACCGCTCCAAGCTCAAGACGATCGTCAAGAACCTGGTGGGCAACGCCCTCAAGTTCACCGAGCGGGGGTCGGTCGAGGTGTCGGCCGCCGGCGAGCCCGAGCTGCTGATCATCGAGGTCCGCGACACCGGGATGGGCATCGCAGCCGAGAGCCTACCGGCGATCTTCGAGATGTTCCGGCAAGTCGACGGGGCCGCCGCACGGCCAGGCGCCGGCGTGGGCCTCGGCCTGCACATCGCCAAGCGGCTGACCGAGCGCCTGGGCGGGTCGATCGCCGTGCGCAGCGAGCTGGGCCGAGGCTCGGTCTTCACGGTGACGCTGCCGGTCCGCTTCGCCGAGGACGAGGAGCGAAGCCTCCTCTGAGAGGGGTCGCCGGGTCTCACCGCCGGTGCCGAGCACCTCACGCGACCGCGTCGAGCCCGGTGACCGCGGACACCTCATCCGCTGCGTGCGCAGCGCCTCAGCCGGCCACCGCGCGCGGAGCGTCGGGCTCCTGGCCTCGCCCGCTCGCGCCGAAGATGAAGCGCGGCCGCATGCGCAGGACCAGAACCGGCATGATGGACAGCGCCGCGAGGCACGAGATCGCCATCGCCGCGGGCATCATCGTGCCGAATAGCCGCAAGCCGAAGTAGCGCGAGAAGCCGAGCACGCCGAAGCCGGCCGCGATGCTCGAGGCGACGAACACCACCGCCCGCCCCGAGGTCCGCAGCGCCTCGTGCAGGGCAGCGGCGTCGTCCGCGGCCTCTCGCCCCCGCGCGTCCTCGCCCCTGAGGTGCGACGGCTCGGCCGCCCGCCGCTGGCTCTCCTCGCGCAGCCGATAGAGGAAGTAGATCGCGTAGTCGGCGCCGACGCCCGCGGCCATCGCCATGGTCGCCGCCGAGCCCATGTCGAGGCGCACGCCGGTCCAGCCCAGGACGCCAAAGAGCAGGACGACCGTGGCCAGGCTGGGCAAGACGACGTAGAGACCCCCCAGGGGCGAGCGCAGCATCAGCGAGGAGACCAGGTAGATGGTCGTCATCACGCCGACCATGTTGAGCACTTTGGACCGGGTGGTGTGCTCGTTCACCGCCAGCGTGGTCGGCCCCGTGCCGCCGGCGATCAGGACCTCGACCCCCTCGGGTGCCGGGTGGGCGTCGACCCAGGCCTGCGCCTCGCGCAGCAGCGGTCCGACCTGCGCCGAGTCGTCGTTGCGCAGGTAGGCCATGAGCAGGGCCTTGGACTGCGCTCGGTCGGTGAAGCGCTCGAAGGCCGGCGAGTCACCGAGGAAGACCAGCTGCGCGAGCAGGTCCTGGTCGTCGGGAAGGCGATACGGGTCGGGCGCGTCGCCGTTGAACGCCTTGTGCAGCATCTTGACCAGATCGACCAGCGAGGCGCTCTTCCACACCAGCGGGTCGCGCTCGATCTGCGCGCGCAGCCCGTCCATGTGGCGCAGGACCTCGAGGTTGCGCGCCGTCCCGGGCTCGCCGGTGTAGAGCACGGTCATGGTCGTCGTGCCGGGGAAATGCTCGTCGATCTCCTCGAGGTGCGTGATCGTCAGGCTCCCGCGCGCCAGGTACTCGCGGGTCGACCCGTAGGTGCGCAGCTGGGCGATGCCGGCGACGGCCAGCAGCAGCGCCACGGCCGCACCGATCAGCACGCTACGGCCGCGACGGACGAGGATCGCGCGCTCGAGGGCGTCGAGCAGGCGAGCGCTCGCACCGAGCGTCCGTCGCCGGCGGCGCGGCGCGGGCAGCAGCGTGCGCAGCGCGGGAATGAACGTCATCTCGAGCACCACGGCGCTGCCCACTCCGTAGGCGCAGGAGAGCCCGAAGGCGGCGAACGCGGGAACGCCCGTGGCCGCCAGCGAGGCAAAGCCGATCGTCGCCACGCCGCCCGCAGCGATCATCACCGGCCCCATCGATGCGGTCGAGCGGATCACCGCGAGGCGGTTGTCGCCCAGGAGCTCGACCTCTTCGGTGTAGCGCTTGAGCATCTGTGCCGAGTGGCCCGAGGCGATGGCGATGACCAGGATCGGCGTCGCGACATTCCAGGAATCGATCACCTGGCCGGTGAAGCCCATCAGGCTCAGACCCCAGATGACGCTCAAGGTCGCGGTGAGCATGGGCACGAGCATGCCCTGCAGGTTGCCGAACGACACCAGCAGCATCACGGCGATCACCGCGAAGGTGACCGGGAAGCGCATCCCCACCTCGCGCCCCTGTGCGACGTCGTCGATCGCGACGATCGGCTCGCCGGCGAAGAAGAAGTCGACGGGGCGATCGCGGAACGGCTCGGCCAGGGTGAGCACCCGCTGGCCGACGTCGGCCGGCTCGTCCCCCTCCCAGAAGTCGACCATCAGCAGCGCCGCCCGGTTGTCGGGCGTGACCACCAGCCCGCGCAGCTGCGGATCGGACTCGACCCGCGCACGCAGCGCAGCGATCTCCTCCGAGGTGCGCGCCGGCTCGCGCATCAGGTAGTCGACGTCGATCCGCCCACCGCGCTCCTCCACCCAGCGCACCGAGGGAGCCGAGAGGCTGACCACGTTGTGGGCGATGACGTTCTCCAGGCTCAGCGCGGCGAGCGTGGCCTGGTGGACCACCTCGAGCACCTCGGGCTGCCACACCTCGCCCTGGCGCGGCACGATGGCCACGATCACCGTCTTGCGGCCGCCGAACTCGCTGCGAATCGTGCGGTCGAACTGCACGTAAGGATGATCCGGGGGGAGCGCCGTCTCGAAGTCGAAGTCGGCACGCAGGCGGCCGATCCCCGAGGCGAGGCCCACCGTGGCCAGAGCCACGGCGATCAGAACCGCCCATGCGTGGCGGGTGAGAAAGGTTGCGTAGCGCTCCAGTGCGGTCATGGCATGCCGGCTCTCGTCCAGGGAGGTGCCGCGCGCGACCAGCCGCGCGCGGCACGAAACCAAGCACGGTAGCATCAGCGGGTCCAGAAGGAACCCCGCCGCCGGCCCGGCTCGAGGCAGCTCGTGCGGGCCGGGGCCTCGCGCACTGCAGGCTCTCCGAGTGGGCTCGCCCGGAGAGCCCGCTCGGCCGAGCGCGCCGGGATGACGAATCACTCGCGAGCAGCTAGGCTCGACCTCCGCTTGAAGGACGCGCATCGAACGAAGGCGGCATTCGCACTGGGCGTGGCCCTGGCGCTCGCCGCCTGCTCCGACGCTCCGTCGCCGGGAGGCGCGACCGCCTACCCGCGCGACGGCCTTCTGCGGCTGAACCAAGTTCAGGTGGTCGGCAGCCACAACAGCTACCACGTGCAGGCGGCCCCGGCGCTGTTCTCCGCCATCGAGGCCTTCGACGCGAGCCTCGCCCGAACGCTCGAGTACAGCCACGCCCCGATCGCCGAGCAGCTCGAGGCACAGGGCGTCCGCCAGCTCGAGCTCGACGTGTTCGCCGATCCCACCGGTGGCCGCTACGCGAGCCCGGCGGGGCCACGCGCCATAGACCTGCCCGTCGAGCCGAGCCCGGCGCTCGAGCGGCCGGGCTTCAAGGTGCTGCACGTCCAGGACATCGACTTCGCCACCACCTGCGAGACCTTCGTCGGCTGCCTCGAAACGGTTCGCGACTGGTCGCGGGCCCACCCGGGGCACGTGCCGCTGATGGTGCTGGTCGAGGCCAAGGACGAGCCGATCCCCGATCCCCTCGACCTGGGCTTCGTCGTGCCGCTGCCGATCGGCGAGAGCGAGCTCGACGCGCTCGACGATGAGATCCGCTCGGTCTTCGAGCCGGCGCACCTGGTCACGCCCGACGACGTGCGCGGCGCGCACGCCACGCTCGAGCAGGCCGTCCGCAGCGACGGCTGGCCGACGCTCGGCGAGACGCGCGGTCGCGTTCTCTTCTGCCTCGACAACGAGGGAGAGAAGCGAGACGCCTACGTGCGCGCCCACCCCTCGCTGCGCGACCGCGTGATGTTCGTGAGCTCGCCGCCCGGGACGCCGGAGGCCGCCTTCGTCAAGCTGAACGACCCGCTGACCGACGGCGAGCGAATCCGCCGGCTGGTCGCCGAGGGCTTCATCGTGCGCACCCGGGCCGACGCCGACACCGAGCAGGCGCGCAGCGGCGACACACGACAGAGAGAGGCGGCCCTCGCCAGCGGCGCCCAGTTCGTCAGCACCGACTACCCGATTCCCGACGCGCGTTTCGCGACCGGCTACCGGGTATCGATCCCGGAGGGCCTGCCGGCGGGCTGCAACCCGGTATCGGCTCCACCCGACTGCGAGCCACGCGACGCCGAGAGCCCCGACGCCCTGACGGGCGGGTAAGCGGCGTCCGTGGCGCTCGCGTGGCTCGGGCCGGGGCTCGCCGTCTGCGCGACGCTAGGCGTACCGCTCTACGCGTGGTGCGAGCGCGGCCGCACCTACGCGAGCTTCGGCGCGGCCATCCTGCTCATCGCCCTGCCCGGCCTGCTCGTCGCCCAGATGCGGCTGCGCGACGCGCTACCCGCCGCGCACGCCTGGACCGACCTGGCCTTCGCTTACGGCATCGGTGCTGCGGGAGCCCACCTGGCCGCCCTGGTGCACGCGCGCCTGCGGCCGGCTCCATTCCGCGGCCTGGTGAGCATCCCCGCAATGGCGACGGTGGCCTCCGGTGCGCTGGTCGGCGCCTGGCTCGTCGCCCTGGCACCGCTACGCGGGCTTCTCACCCTGCTCGGCTGGGGCGACGCGCTGGTCGTCCTGACGTGGCTCGAGCTCGCACCCTTCGCCGTCGTCGCCGCGTCGGTGGTCACCTCCCTGCGCCCGATCTGGGAGACCGTACGGGTACCACTCGCCGTCGATGGGCCCGGCGAGCTCTCGCGACTTCCCGTCGAGCGGCGACGGCATCGATCGCTGGCCTCCCGGCCCATCGCTGCGAGCGACGACCCGGCGCACCGTGGCTTGCGCATCGTGCAGATCGCCGACCCGCACCTCGGCCCCTGGCAACCCCTGGCACGCCTGCGCCGGCGCTTGGATGCCCTGGTCGCGCTCGAGCCGGATCTCGTGCTGATCACCGGCGACCTGCTCACCATGGAGGGCGCAGGCACGCCCGGGGCCCTGGCCCAGGCCCTCTCTCCGTTGCGCCGCCTGCCGGGACGCTGCTTCGCGATCTTCGGCAACCACGACCACGAGGCCCCCGACGAGGTCCGCGCCGGGCTGGCTGCGGCCGGCGCCGCTCTGCTGATCGACGCGGAAGCCCTCGTCGACACCGCCCTCGGACGGGTGCAGCTCGTCGGGGCCGACTTCGTCGCCCGCGGACGCCGGGAGCACATCGAGGCCCTGCTCGCGCGCCTCCCTCGCCGCCCGGGCCATCTGCGACTCCTGCTGCTGCACGATCCGAGCGTCTTTCGCCACGTCCCCGGCGGCGAGGTCGACCTGGCACTCTCGGGCCACACGCACGGCGGCCAGGTCGGCTTGCTGAGCCTCGGCTTCGACTGGACCGTGCTCAGCAGGTCGCGATGGCCCGACCACGGCCTCTTCGGCCGCGGCTCGAGCCGCCTCTACGTGCACCGAGGGACCGGCTTCTACGGCTTCCCGCTGCGCATCGGGGTGCCGGGCGAGCTCTCGCTGCTCGACGTCGTCCCGCCCCCTCGAGCTCGGGCCACGGGCAGTGCGCCGCCACCGCTGCTCGGCCGAGCGCTCCGCTGCACGCACTCGCCCACCTGACCGAAGGACACGCAGTCCGCGGCTACTCGCGCTCCCTCTGGCGTCGCAGGAGCACATAGAGCGCCCCATCCCCGCCATGGTGCGGTTGCGCGGCCTCGACCGCCAGCACATGCTCGTGATGCTCGGGCTCCGCGAGCCAGGCCGGGATCATCGAGCGCAGCACCCCGCCCCCCTCTCGCGCCGTGCCCTTGCCGGTGATCACCAGCACGCAGCGGCGCCCCTCGGTCCAGGCGCGCAGCAGGAAGGCCTCGAGCGCCGAGAGCGCCTCCTCCTGGGTCAGCCCGTGCAGATCGAGCTGCTCCTCGATCGGAATCTGGCCACGACGAAGGCGCTCCGCGGTGCGGCGGTCGAGCGTGAACAGCGGAGTCTCGGCCGACGCGGCGGCTTGCTCCTGACGGACCCGCAGCCGGTCGGCGAGGCCGATCTCCGGGACGTCGTCACCGCGCGCCGCGGGCGGCTCGTCCCGGTCGGCGAGCGGGCGCACGTCACGCGTCGCCGCCTCCCACTCGTCGTCGACCTCCGCAAAGGGCAGGTCCAAGTCGACCGACAGGGGCTTGGTGTCCTCTTCTACCGCACGCGGGCGCTGCATACCCGTCCGACCTCGACTCCTCATCGTCATCCTGGAGCTCCGACACGCGGCCCGCGCTCCACCGCGGGGACCGCTCGCGCCCGGTACGGGACACCGTCGAGCGACGGCGCCGGGCGCACCCCGACCGCCGGCAGCCACACGGGGTGGGCCGCGGCCGTCACCCGAGCCTGCGCGGCGAGGCTGGCCACGGGAGCCGTCGAGCCGTGAGCGTACACGCCGCTCGCTTCGCGCCGCTCACGTCCGCTTGGCGTACTCCTCGAACGTGTGCTCGCTCTCGAAGTACAGCACGGTGCCATCGGGCCGTGCTCCGATCACCGCCATCGCCTTGTCGACCGGCCGACCGCTCACCGGGTCCGTGGCGCGGCGCGCGGTCGCGTCGTTCGCCAAGCGTCCCTTGCACATGTCGCAGCAGCCGAAGTAGGTCCTGCCATCGACTTCGACGGCGATCTGGTCCTTGGGAAACAGCGTGTCGTTGACCATGCAGACGCGCCTGGCCTCGACCCGCACCAACGGCTGCGCGAGAGCCGCGCCCTGCCCGACCAGCAACGCCATCGCGACGAGGGCTAGCAGCGCAGTGTGAACCCGCCTCATGGCCCCTCCCTTCTGCACGGCCCCGATCCTAGCTCGCGGTCCCGACCTGCGCCACGGTCCTTCTGCCGGGTGCATCCGGCAGGCTCCCGAAGCGGACATCGCACCGCGCCGATTCGACGCCATCGCCGCAGGAGCAATTCAACCCCGGGGCGGGTTGTACAGAACGATCATCTCGTAGAGCAACGCCGGGGTCTCCTGTCCGACGATCCCGACCTGGATCTCCTGCTTGATCATGGTGCCCTTGGGCTTCGCCTCGACCGAGGTCATCCGAGACCGCGCCCGCACCCGGGCGCCAGCCGGCACGGGGGCCAGGAAGCGGAGCTTGTCCGCGCCGTAGTTCACCGCGTTGCCGTAGCCGACGATGGCGAAATCGGCCCGCGTGCGCAGCCCGGGCAGCAGGCTGAGCGTGAGGAAGCCGTGCGCGATCGGCCCGCCGAACGGGCTCTCCCGCCTACAACGCTCGACGTCGATGTGGATCCACTGGTGGTCGCCGGTCAGATCGGCAAAGCGATCGATCATCTCCTGGGTGACCTGGGTGTCGCCCCCCCATTCGCTGTAGTCCTCGCTGATCTGGGCGCGCAGCCCTTCGATGTCGTCGAACCGGATCTCGCGCATCGTCGTCTCTTCTCCCTCTCCGTGGCTCGAGCCAACGCCACGGCCTCCGTGCGGGCCTTCTTGCGCGTTTGAGCGAACCTCGTGTCGGCCCTTCTCTTCACCCGCCGGACGGCGCAAATCAACTGCGCCCCGTCGCTGCGCACTCGGGGCTTTGCTTCGCCGTGTGAGCGGGCTACCGTAGACGGTTCGATGTCAGCCCAGGGAGCTCATCCGGCGCTCGTCCCGCTCGCCAGCTGGCTACCCGAGCTCGACCGACGCAGGGCCATGGCGCTGGTCGGCCACGAGGCCGCCGAGCGGGCCCGCAGCGAGGAGCGCCGGCTGGCCGCGGCGCCCGTCGTGCTCCGCGGCCAGCTGGTGCACGGGCAGGTGCTCGACGCCGACGGGACGCCCCACACCGTGAGCGTCGGCCGATCACCGGCCGGTGAGCTCGCCTGCCGGTGCAGCTGCACCGCCTTCGACCGGACGCCACCCTGCGTACACGTCGCCTGGCTGCTGCTCGCTCTGGCCAGCTCACCCCCCATGCGCGAGCGCCTGCTCGCCACGCAGCCGAAGAGCCACGCGGCCGCAAGGCACTCGGCCGCTCCTGCGAACGGCGCTGGTGGCAGTGCAGCGCCTGCCGGGCCCGACCTTCCCCGCGCGCTGGCACTCGCCCGCGAAGCCGGCGTCGATCTCGACGCTGGACGCGCCGAGCGACGCACCGGCGCGGGCGACCTGCTCGAGACGACCTTCCAGGGATGGAGGCGCCGCGGCCCCCTGCGCCCGCTGGGCGACTGCACCTTCTTCGTCGGCGTGGAGCCCGCCGACCCCGACGAGGTCGACTCGAGCCCCACCCTGCGCGTGCGCATCCAGCCGCTCGCCGAGCGCAGGCCCTTCGGTCCCGACGAGCTCGAGGCGCGCCGCCTTCCCGCCGCGGAGTGGCGCCTGCTCGAGCCCCTGGTCCGGTCGCGCGGACCCGATCGGCACTTCCTCGCCTGCGGGCCTGCGGCCACCGTATTCCTCGATCGCGCGGCGGAGGCGGGGCTCGAGCTGCGCGACGAGAGCGGAACACGCACGCTCACCCTGCTCCGGCACGCCCTGCGCCCGGGGTTCCGCCTGCGTGACGCTCACCCGGGCGAGGTCGAGGGCCACCCCCTGATCGCCGCACGCTGCGCCGATGCCGCCCTGCAGGAGGAGCGCCTGCGAACCGCGTGGCAACGCTACCGGGCCGAGGTGGCACCGATCCCCGAACGCCAGTTCCGCGATCTGCTCGGCTGGGTGGCACGCGAGCGCGAAGCCGGCGGCGAGCTCGCGAGAGCTCTCGATGCGGCCTGGCTTCCCACCACCACCGGGTCCGCGACGCAGGACGTCGACGACGTGCCGCGCGAGCCGGTCGTTGCATTCGCCGACTCGATCCTGCTGCTCGGTCCGCGCAGCTGGGTGTTCCTGCCCTCGGCGGGGAGCTTCGCGCGGGTGGCGCGCGACGTCGGACCCATCGCGCTCGCCCGGCTCGCCGCGCAGCCAACCCTGCTGCTCGCCGCCCCGGAGGTCGCGGGCCTGCCGGCCCTGCTGCGCGAGACCTTCCGCAGCGAAGGGGTGCGCCTGCCGTCCCGCGAGGAGCTGGGCCTCGCGCCGCTGCCCGTACCCCACGTCGTCCTGCGCTTGACCGGGTCCGCCTTCACGGCGCATGCGCGCCTCGAGGCGATCTATCCGACCGGCCGGGTGCCGTTGACACCGGGGTCTTGCGCCGATCCCGACGACCCGACGCGCAACGCCGAGATCGAGCGCGCAGCCCTCGATCTGCTCGAGGGCACGGCGCTGGCGCGCAAGGAGGGCGGCCGGCGCCGCAACGCACCGACCGTGACCAGCGAAGAGGCGAAGCCCGAGGAGGAGGCCGGTGAAGGGTGGGCCGCGGAAGGAGACCGCGCCGTGACCTTCTGGATCCGCGAGCTGCCATCGCTGGTCCGGCAGGCCTGCCCCGCCGGACCGATCCACGAGATCGTGGTGCCCCCCGCGCTGCGCCAGCTCGCGGTGAGAGCACCCGTGCGCGCGTCGCTCGGAGCGCGCGCCAACCGCTCGGAGGTGATCGAGGTCGCGCTGCGCTACGCATCCGACGGAGCCGAGGTCGACGTCGAGGAGATCCGCCAGGCACTGGCCGCCAAGCGCCGCTGGGTGCGCCTGACCGACGGCAACGTGGCGGAGATCTCCGACCGGGTCGCGGCGCTGGCGGCCGCGACCCGCGAGGCCCTGCGCCGCACGACGCGAGCCGAGCTGCCTCGCTGGGCACTCGGCGAGATCGAGGCGTGGCGCGAGCTGGCCGACTCGAGCGACCTGGACGACCTGGTCGCCGGGTGGACCGAGCGCCTGCGCTCGGGGCCCGCGCACGCCGGGCTCCAGCCACCGACCGGCTTGCACGCGACCCTGCGCAGCTACCAGGAGGCCGGCGTCGCCTGGCTTCAGCTACTCGCCGAGCTGCACGTCGGCGGCGTCCTGGCCGACGACATGGGGTTGGGCAAGACCCTGCAGACACTCGCCCTGCTGCTCTGGCGAAGAGAGCGCGACGCTCCTGCTCCGTCGCTGGTGGTCGCGCCGACGTCCGTCGCACTCAATTGGATCCGCGAGGCCGAGCGCTTCGCTCCGAGCCTGCGCGCCCTGCTGCTGCACGGAGCCGACCGCCACGAGCGCTACGACGAAGTGCCCCGATTCGATCTCGTGGTCACCACCTACGCCCTGCTGCGGCGCGACGTCGCGCGGCTGCGCGCCGTCCGCTTCCGCTACGTCGTGCTCGACGAGGCCCAGCAGATCAAGAACCACGCCGCTGCGACCACCGCGGCAGCGAAGTCGCTGCACGCCGAGGCGCGTCTGGCGCTGACCGGCACGCCGATCGAGAATCGCCTGCTCGAGCTCTGGTCGATCCTCGATTTCTGCAATCCCGGGATGCTGGGCAGCTGGCGGAGCTTCGCCCGACGCTACGAGCGACCGCTCGTCCAGACCCTCGGCGAAGCCACCGACTCGGCCGAGGCCGCCGCGCTGCGGGCGCGGATCCGCCCCTTCGTGCTGCGCCGCACCAAGGCGGAAGTGCAACGCGATCTGCCACCGAAGATCGAGAGCGACGTCGTCGTCGAGCTCACCCCGGCGCAGCGACGCGCCTACGCCGCGCTGGCCGCGGCCACCCGGGCCGACCTCGAGCCGCGCCTGGCGGGCGACGGGTTCGAGCGCCACCGGATGCGCATCCTCACCGCCCTGCTGCGCCTGCGACAGATGGCCTGCGATCCGCGCCTGGTCGATCCGCGCCACGGGCCGGAGGACTCGGCCAAGCTGCTCGCCCTGCGCGAGCTGGTCTCCGAGGTGATCGAGGGTGGGCGGCGGGCGCTGGTCTTCAGCCAGTTCGTCGAGCTCCTCGGCTTGCTGCGCCAGGATCTCGATGCGCAGGGCATCGAGTACGCCTACCTCGACGGCCGGACCCGCGACCGTCAAGCCGTGCTCGACCGGTTCACTCGCGGTACGATGCCGCTCTTCCTCTTGAGCCTGCGCGCCGGCGGCACCGGAATCAACCTGGCAGCCGCGGACGTGGTCATCCATCTCGATCCCTGGTGGAACCCGGCCGTCGAGGACCAGGCGACCGATCGTGCGCACCGGATCGGCCAGGAGCGGACGGTCTCCGTGTACCGCATCGTCGCAGCCGGAACGATCGAGGAGGCGATCCTGCGCCTGAAGGAGCGCAAGCGCACCCTGGCGAGCAGCGTGATCGACTCGAGCGACGCCGAGCTGGCCCAGCTGAGCGACAGCGACATCGCGGAGCTGCTCCGCTTCTCCGCGTGAGCACACGCGCGCCTGCTGCCGCCCGCGATGCATCGTCGGGCGCTGCGTCCTGGAGCCCTCGAGGCAGCGCCCCGCTACGCCTTCGGGCTCCGCCTCTTGGCCCCGACGCACATCTCGCGACGGCGCCGCTCCTCGGGTGGGCTCGGAGCGTGAGCAGGAATCCCCGGACAGGCCCAGGGTGCCTGTGGTCCGCCGCGACG
>CAZGUU010000027.1:0-28488 GCA_964529315.1 uncultured Enterobacteriaceae bacterium | reverse complement strand
GAGGCGGCGGGCTCGGAGGAGCCGCTCGAGGCGATCTGTCCGGTGCGCCTGGCCGAGCCGCTGGCGCCCGCCGTCGCGGCGCGACGTGCCGGGATCGAGATCGACGTGGCGGCCCTGGTGCGCTCCTGCCGGGAGCGCGCGGGCGAGGTCGACGTGCTGCTGGTCGAGGGCGCGGGCGGGCTGCTCGTCCCGCTGCACGGCCGCTACGGCTACGCCGACCTGGCCCGCGACCTCGGCGCACGCCTGCTGATCGTGGTCGGTGCGCGGCTCGGCGCGATCAACCACGCTCTGCTCACCGTCGAGGCGGCGCGCACGCGTGGCATCGACGTAGTCGGCCTGGTGGTCGATCACCTGGCGCCGCGCGGCGATCTGGCGACCGAGACGCTTGCCTCGACGCTGCGCGAGCTCGCGGATGTGCCGGTCGTGGTGGAGGTCAGCTTCGGCGCCGAGGCCGCGGCGGGCCTCGTGGCTCGGTGCCTCGAGTAGCTCGAGCGAAGCGACCGAACAGCTCGACGAGCGCGATTGGGCGTGCCTTGCGTCCCGGGGGCCGAGCGAGCCGTCAGAGCAGCTTGACCAGCGCCGAGAAGGCGCCCAGGGCGGCGACCATCATGCCGCCCAGGCGAACCGTCATGCGGTGCTCGAGCCCGGCGAGCTGGCCGGCGAAGCGTGCGGTCTGCTCGTCGAAGCGCACCTCCATGCGCTTCTCGAGCTCGACCATGCGGGTGTCGACCTGTTCGAAGCGCGCCTGGGTGCTGGCCTCGAGCTGTGCGAAGCGCGCATCGAACCGTGCCTCGACCTGTGCGAAGCGGGCCTCGACCTGTGCAAAGCGCGCCTCGACCTGCGCGAAGCGCACATCGGACCCAGCATCGAGGCGTGCCTCGAGCTCACGGAGGTCCTGCTTGGTGGCGAGCGCGTCGGTCATGGCGGCGGCGAGCGCGCGGGCCTGGCCCTCGGCCTGCTGCTCGCTGAAGCCAGCCTCGCGCAGGCTCCGTGCATAAGCAAGCGTGTCCAGCACCATGCCCATCGATCCCCCGCCTTTCCCCCGAAGGCAACCCCGGGGAGCGCTCTCCCCGGGCAGTGCAACGAGCCAGCTGCGCAGCCGAGGTCTCGCCCGCGAGGCGGCGCACATCAACGGCAGCGACGGCATTTTCGTGCCCACCTGCTGGTGCCGGACGGGGGCTCGGCGCCGACACGGGACGGGATGCGCGGCCCGCGCGGCGTGTGTTGCCAGGCGAGGCCCGGCCCCTGGTCGAGCCGCTACCCGGTACCCGGACGCAAGAGCCTGTTCGGCGAGGAGAGCCGCCGGGGCCGTGCGCCCGGCCGCACGTTGCACGCGAGGCGCTGCGCCAGTGATGCCAGGCTGCGCCCCACGGCGAGCCACGGCGGGCGGCAACCTCTCGGCGACCACCGTCGAGGAGGTCGCTGCGACGCTCGCTTCCTACGCCGGCCACCTGCGCCACGGCACGGCGTGGCGTGCCTGGCAGGCGCTGTGGCGCGCGCTCTCTCTCGCCGTGGGACTCGCCGTCGCCGAGGTCGGCCCCGGCTCGATCCTTCCCGAGGATCGCGTGGTGGCCGGCGTGCCGGAGCGCCCCGCGTAGGCGGCCTGCCCCAGGCCTTGGCTGGCTCGCCGCCAGCGCCCTCAGCGCCAGGCGAAGACCGGCTGCTCGAAGTGCGCCACCCGGGTTTCGCGTCCGTGCAGCGCGACCTCGCGGAGCTGGTAGATCAGCGCCGCGGTGGGCGCGTGGATGTGCGTGCCGACGAGCGGGATCGAGATCACCGGCCGCTCGCTCTCCGGGATGCGGCGCAGGTGGGGCAGCCCGGGCCGCTCGAGCTCGTGGAGCGGGACGCGGTGGATCGAGGCCACCTCGCTCGGGTCCGGCTCGAGCCGGTTCGCTGGGCCTCCCCACACCACGATCGGCGTGATCACGAAGCCCGAGCGCGTCGGGTAGTCGTCGAGCACGCCGAGGATGGCATGCGCAGACACCTCGAGGCCGACCTCCTCGCGCAGCTCGCGCAGGGCGGCCTGCTCGTGCGTCTCGGCCGGATCGAGCCGTCCGCCGGGCAGGGCCCACTGGCCACCGTGGTTGGCCAGGCGCGCCGCGCGCCGGGTAAGCACGAAGCAGGCGGCGCCCGTATCGTCGTCGACCAGGGTCAGGGCCACGGCGGCCGCGACGCGACCCTCGAGCGGGCACGCCTGGCGCGCGAATCCGGCGAGGTTTCCGCCGATTCGCCGGCGCAGGGTCTCGTCGAAGGGAATCGCTGCTTGGGCCGTCACGACCCCTCCTCGATAGCGCAGGGGCCGAGATCGGGAAAATCCCTAGGCGACTGGCGCGCCGTGTGTTGCTATGGTGAGCCCCGAGGCGCTGGCCGCGCGCTGCCGCGTATGGCCGCACTCGGGGGCTCGAGCATGGGGAATCGAGGAAGCCGTGGGCTGTGGCAGGGAGCGACGATCCTGGCGCTCCTGCTCGCCGCGCCGGCCGGGGCGCGGGCCACCAGCCTGATCGACGCCGTCCGACTGGGGCGCTCGGCTTACGCGCCCGGCGTGCCGGTCGCGATCGAGGTCGAGCTGGAGAACGCAACCGGGGCGCCGTTCGCCGGTGAGATCGCGCTCACCGCCAGCCACCTTGGCGAGTCGGTCGGGGCCGAGCAGACGGTGCCGGTGTCGCTCGGCGTGGGCGCCGCTGCCACCGTCGCCTTCACCTGGAGCCCGCCCGGCGAGGACTTCCGCGGCTACCTCGTGCAAGCCGTCGCCCGGCAGACCGGCGGAGCGATCGTCGACACCGCAGCCACCGGCGTCGACGTCTCGAGCGACTGGAAGCGCTTTCCCCGCTACGGCTTCGTGAGCCGCTTCGATGCGGGTCTCGATGCGGCCGCGACCATGCGCTGGCTGGCCGACCATCACGTCAACGGCGTGCAATTCTACGACTGGCAGTGGCAGCACCACCGGCCGTATTCGCCCGACCCGACGTGGCCCGACATCGCGAACCGGACGATCGATCGCGCTACGGTCGAGGCGCTGCTCGCCGAGGCGAGCGGCCGCGGCATGGTCACGATGAGCTACAACCTCGCCGCTGCGGCCTACGATGGCTACTGGGCCGATGGCAGCGGCGTGCTCACCGACTGGGGACTGTTCCGTCGCTCGGGCGAGCATCACGACGCCACGGATCAGGACTCGCACCCGCTGCCGTCGTCGTGGGCTACGCCGCGTCTCTACCAGATGGATCCCTCGAACCCCGAATGGCAGGCGTACATCTGCGCGCGCCAGCAGGAGGTGTTCGACGAGCTCGGCTTCGACGGCTGGCACGTCGACACGCTGGGCAACCGAGGGCGTCTGTGGAACGCCCAGGGCGAGTTCGTTCTCCTCGCCGAGACCTTCGCCCCGTTCGTGAACGCGATGCGCGCCTGCCTGGGCGACCGGCGCCTGGTGTTCAACACGGTCGGTACGTTCGGCCAGGAGGAGATCGCGTCGGGGGCGGACGTCGACGTGATCTACTCCGAGCTGTGGGACGGCGCGAAGACGCGCAACTTCTACGACCTCGCGAAGGTCACGGCCGCGATCCGCGAGCACACCCCCAAGGGCATCGTCTTCCCCGGCTACATGAACTACGAGTACGCCAAGGCGACCCCGGACGGCACGACGCGCGAGTTCAACGAGCCGTCGGTCCGCCTAGCTGACGCGGCGATGCTCGCGCTCGGCGCCGCGCACCTCGAGCTCGGCGACCTGGGTGGCATGCTCTCGAGCGAGTACTTCCCCAACCAGAAGCTCGTCATGGGCGACTCGCTGCGCGCTGCGGTGCGCGACCTCTACTCGTTCCAGGTCGCCTACCAGAACCTGTTGCGCGACGGCGCAGTCCCGGTGAAGAGCCGTGTCGACACGCCGGGCTTTCGCTCGAACACCCGGGGGAGCCCGCGCGGCATCTGGAAGATCGTGACCGCGCAGCCGGACCGGCTCGTCGTGAGCCTGGTCAACTTGACGGGTACGCGCGCGAAGCGGTGGCGCGACAGCTTCGCCCAGCAGACCGCCGCGCCGCTGCTCGAGAGCGTCTCGGTCAAGGCCTACCACGGGCTCGCCGGAACGCCGCGCGTGCGCGTGGCCTCCCCGGACTTCGACCATGGGGTCGCCGCCGAGCTGCCGGCGGTGGCGGGATCCGATGCCCGCGGCGCCTACGTCAGCTTCACGGTCCCGCGGCTGCTCTACTGGACCGTGGTCTGGATCGAAGCGGGCGCTTGACCGCGCCCGAGCCGTGCGGAAAGGTCGGCGCATGACCAGAGAGCTGCGTTTTCCCGCGGGCTTCCTGTTCGGTGCAGCGACCGCCGCGCACCAGGTCGAGGGCGGCTGTCGCGGCAACCAGTGGTGGGAGTGGGAGCAGGTGGCGGGCCACATCCGCGACGGCTCGACGTCCGAGGTCGCGTGCGACCACTACCGGCGCTTCCGCGAGGACTTCGCCCTGGCGCGCGAGCTCGGCCAGCAGGCGCAGCGCATCTCCATCGAGTGGTCGCGGCTCGAGCCCGAGGAGGGGCGCTTCGACGAGCGCGAGGCCGACCACTACCGTGCCGTGCTCGACTCGATTCGCGAAAACGGCATGGAGCCGATGGTCACGCTGCACCACTTCACCAACCCGCTCTGGGTGCAGCGCCAGGGCGGCTGGGAGAATCCGCGGATCGTCGACTGGCTGGCCGGCTTCGCCGGGCGGGCCGTGCGGGCCATGGGCGACCGGGTGCGCTCGTGGTGGACGATCAACGAGCCGACCGTCGCGCCGGCCCTCTGCTACGTCATGGGCATGCACCCGCCCTGCGTGCGCGACTTCGGGCGGGCGCTGCCGGTAGCGCGTCACGTGCTGCTCGCCCACGGCGCGATGTACCGCGCCGTCAAGGATGCGGCATCGCACGGTGCCGAGGCGGGGCCGGTGCTGCAGATGCCGCTCATCGAGCCGCTCGACCCGGCCTGCGAGGCCGACCGCGCCGCGGCCGCCCAGCAGGACTTCTTCTTCAACCAGTACTTCCTCGACGGCCTGGAGCGCGGCGTCGTCGCGCCGCCGATCGGCGAGGGTGAGGAGGTGGCCGGCCTGGCGGGCTCGTACGATGCCATCGGGCTGAACTACTACGCGCGCATGCTGGTCCCAGGAGGGCCGGTCGGCCAGGTCTCGGGCCTGGCCGACGCGGTGGCCGAGGCGAGTGCGGCGGGTGGCGAGCACGGGCCGCTGCTCGGCGCGCGCCGAGCCGGCGAGCCCGCCGAATTCGTCGACCAGATGGGCTGGGAGGTCCACCCGCCGGGCCTGTGCAAGCAGCTCGTGCGCCTGGCAGCGCTCGGCCGGCCGCTCTACGTCACCGAGAGCGGCATGGCGACGCGCGACGAGCGCGCGCGCTGCCGCCACCTGCTCGCGCACCTCGTCCAGGTGCACCGCGCGATCGAGCAGGGCGCCGACGTGCGCGGCTACATGTACTGGACGCTGATGGACAACTTCGAGTGGGCCGAGGGCTACGCCAGGACCTTCGGGCTGATCGAGGTCGACCGCGCCAACGATCTCGCGCGCAGACCGCGCGAGGCGGCCTACCTCTACCGCGACGTCGCTCGCGCCGGCGGGCTCACCGCCGCGATGCTCGAGCGCTGGGAGGTCTCGCCGAGCCGCTGAGAGGCTCGCCAGGCATCCTCGGCCCTCGATGGGTCTCGGCCGATCCGGCGACGGGAGGGGATATTCGCTCGGCTTGCGACCCGCCGCCCGGCGGGCGTTGACCACGGGCCGAGTCCCGAGAGAGGATCGCGCCATGTCGAATCATGTGAGTCCGGGTCTTCTCGAGGGCGTCAAGGTGGTCGAGATGGGGCTGTGGGTGGCGGGCCCTGCCACCGCCGCCGTGCTCGGCGACTGGGGAGCCGACGTCATCAAGATCGAAAACCCCGACGGCGGCGACCCGATTCGGGCCCTGGGCGCGATGGGGATCCAATTCGCCCTACCGGTCCATCCCGCCTTCGAGCTCGACAATCGCAACAAGCGCAGCGTGGCCGTCGACGTGCAGACCACCGGGGGGCGCGCCGTCGTCCGGCGCCTCCTGCGCGAGGCCGACGTGTTCGTCACCAACGTACGCCCGGCCGGGTTGCAACGCGCTGGGCTCACCTACGCCGACCTGCGCGAGGAGAACCCGCGCCTGATCTACGCCTCGCTCACCGGCTACGGCAGGACCGGCCCGGAGAAGGACCGCGCGGCGTTCGACTACGCGGCGTTCTGGGCGCGGGCCGGGGCGATGGGCTCGCTCGGCGAGCCGCAGGGGCCGCCGCCCTCGCAGCGGCCGGCGATGGGCGACCACCTCGCGGCCCTCTCCGTGGCGGGCGCCGTGTGCGCTGCGCTCTACCATCGCACCCGGACCGGCGAGGGGCAGGAGGTTCACCTCTCGCTCTTCCACACCGGCATGTGGATGATGGCCACCGACATCGAGACCTGCCTGGTGACCGGCGCCTCGCCCAACCCGCCGACCGGCCGCGCCGTGCCCAATGCGCTGTGGAACCACTACCAGGCGAGCGACGGAAAGTGGTTCCACCTGGTGATGCTGCAGCCCGACCGCTACTGGGAGCGCTTCTGCGAGGCCATCGAGCGCCCCGACATCGTGGCCGACGAGCGCTGGGCGGACGTGGTCAGCCGGATCCAGAACGGCGCCGAGCTGATCGCGCTGCTCGACGAGATCTTCGCCGCCCGCACGCGCGCCGAGTGGGGCGAGCGCTTCGATCGGCTCGACCTGGTGTGGGGGCCGGTGCAGACGATCGCCGAGGTGGTCCGCGACCCGCAGGCGCGCGCGATCGGCGCCTTCGAGCGCGTGGCGCACCGCAGCGGCGAGGACATCGAGCTGGTGCGCAGCCCGATCGAGTTCGGTGCCACGCCGGCCAGCATCCGCCGTACCGCGCCGGAGCTCGGCGAGCACACCGAGGAGGTGCTCCTCGAGCACGGCTACACCTGGGAGGAGATCGCCGGGCTGAAGGAGCAGCGCGCGATCGGGTAGGGCCCCCCGCGGGAGCGCCGCCGTCGAGGCCGAGGCCGGCGACGCTCGAGGGCTCGAGCGTCGTTTGGCAGTGGAGCGTCCAGACGCCGCCGTCACGGCTGCGTCGTCACCCGGTGGTGCCGAGCGGCGGGAGGGGATTCCTGCTCACGCTCTCAGTGGTCGTCGAGCAGCGTCGTCGGCACGCAGAGCCTCCGCTGCGCGTTGCGCACGATGACGATCTGGCTCGCGAGGTCGTTGGTCGACAGCACCGTGCCCGGCGGCTTGAAGGCGGGCTGGCCCGGCACCTGCTGTAGCTCGTAGCAAGCGAGGGCGCCCGAGGGATCGTCGACCTCGCTGCCGTCGACCGATGCCGGCAGGCAGAGCTGGCGCAGGGCGCGCACGCGCATGCGCTTCTCTTCGAACTCGTCGTGCACGAGCACCTCGGGCGTCGGCGACAGCCTGCGCGGCGAGAGCGGCTGCACGTTGCGGCAGCGCAGGCGATCGTCGTCGAGATTCGCCTCGCCCTCGGGAGCGCCCTCGAGATGGGCCTCGCCCGGCACGCAGAGCGCGGTCGGGCCCGTCGGCGAGACGACGCGGAGCGTCTGCTCGCCGAACCGGTTCTGGATCGCGAGCAGCGGGAGCGCCTGCGACGGCTGGCCCGGCTGACGGCGCAGCGAGTAGCACGCGAGGTGCGTTTCGGGATCGGGCGGCGCCGCGCCATCGACCGTCACCGGATTGCAGAGCTGGACCTCGTGCACGACGTCGGAGAGCGTCGTCTCGAGATCGTCCTCGATCGACAGGCCCTCGATCGGCGTGAGCTGCGGTGTCCCGGTCTTGACGCGGACGCGGTAGCACTTGAGCGTCGCACCCTCGCCCGGGCTGCCGCTCGCGGTCGGTGTCGGCTGTACGGTCGGCGTGGTCGATGGACCCGGCGTGGGCGTGGGCGTGGCGACCGGCGACGCGGATGGCGTCGGCGTCGGCTCCACGTCCTCGGTGCGCATCGTCGCGGTCGTCTCGACCGTCCGCGCGGGGTCGCGCAGCGAGGTGACGCGCAGGGTGACCGTGCCGCTTCCCGGCGCGGTGAGCTCGGCATCGAGCGGCACCTGCGCGCCACCGAGGGCGAGGACGAGGAGGCCGGAGACGGCTTGCGCGGGCTGGCCGTCGAGATCGCGCAAGGCTGCGGTGATCGGTCCACTCATGGAGACGATCTCCGCCTCGACCTCCTCCTCGGCATTGCCGAGATTTTCGATCTCGAGCACGGCGACCGCGGCGCCCGGCGCCGGCAGGGTTTGGCCCGCCGGAGCGACGGCGGCGTCGAGCCCGGCGCTCGCGGCGATCGCCACCAGCGTGGTCGCCGAGCGCGATACCGCGGGCTCGGTCCGCGAGGTCGCGGTGGCGACGAGGACCGAGCTTCCGGCGAGCGCGAGCGACACGTCGCCGAGCGTGATCTCGAAGACGTGCTGCTCTCCCGGCGACAGCGTCACCGCGGACGCGTCGAGGGTCGCGATTGCCGCGAATGCGCCGCCGACGCTCACGTCGAACGTGTCCGTCTCGCTACCGACGTTGCGAACCAGGAACGAGAACGGCGACGTCGGGCTGCCCGGATTCGGCGACAAATCGACCTGCACGCCCTGTGCGGCCACGTTCACCCGCAGGGTCAGTGCCACCTCGTTGCCGCTCTGGAACGAGACGACCGAGATCGGCACGTCGACTGGCCCCGCAGGCGCGCTCGACGGCGGCGTGATCGTGAGCTCGAACCGGCGATCGTTCCCCTCGCCCGGCTCGACGAAGAGGCTCGAGCTCGGCGCTCTCGTCGACTGCCAACCCGGAGGTAGCGCGAGGAACGCCTCATAGAAGTCCTCGCGATTGCCGAGATTGATGGCATCGATCGCGACGCGAGCCGGTGTTGCGCGCCCTGCCGCGATCTCGGCTGACGAGAGTGACGCCGCGTGCGCGTAGATGGCTCCGTTCGGGTTTCCACCCAGGAACGCGCCGGTGCGGATGACCAGGCGTGCGCCGCCGGAGCCCGACACTCCGCCGCCGGAGACGTCGACGAAGAAGTCGTAGGTCTCGTCGACGTGAGCCGCGAGGTCGGGCGTCACGAGAAGCGGCAGGTCGACCGAGCCCTGCGCCGGCACGGCCACCTGAGGGGCGATCTGCACCCACTCGGCTGGCAGTGCCACGACGCCCACGTCGTAGACGACTTCGGTCGCGGCCGGGTTGCGCAGCGTCACGGTGTAGGTCGCCGTCGCGGGAAGATCGACCTGCTGCAGCGCCGGTGCGATGCCGACGATCTGCTCGCCCACGACCGCGACGGGGGCCAGGTCGATCGCGCCGTCGCCGAGCGTCGGCAGGACGAACTCGAGCGTTCCGCCGAGCGCGACATTGCGCACCTCGCCCGGAGCGAGGCCATCGACCGTCTGCGACCAGGTGATCGTGTCGATGGTCGGCTGCTCCCAGACGTAGACGTCCGAGCTCGCACCGGAGACGATCTCCGTCGGTGCGAGGTTGAACGAGCCGGGGACGAGCGCGACGCCCGAGCTCTTCGGCACCTCCACCCGCGCCGTCAGGACGGGGCCGGGGAGCGAGCCGATGTCGTAGATCGCGATCCCCGCGCTGCTCGTCGCGTAGAGCTGCGAGCCGACCCTCGTCAGGGAGGTGATGGGTGCGGGCACGTCGAACGGGACGATCTGGAGGCTCCCTGGGTCGCTCGCGTCGACCATCAGGAGGACGTTGTCGGCGCCGAGCGTGGCGCCGCCGATCGCGAAGATCGAGCTTCCGAGCGCGGCCGCGACGGTACCGTCGCGGGCCTCGAGCGTCGTCACCGACGTGGCGATCGAGGCGGGCGACGTCGGGTCGCTGACGTCGATCGTCGACAGCGTCACGTTGCCGACGAAGCCGCTGAAGGCGGTGTCGAAGCCGAGCGTGTCGCCGCTCGCGAGAGCGAGGTCGCCGTCGACGGCGATCCCCTGCACGAGCACCGGCTCGGGAATCTCGAGCGTGCCGACCGTCGTCGGCGTCGCGGGTGTGGAGAGGTCGATGGCGAGGATGCGGGCGTCACCGGGGCCGGTGCCGAAGCCGTCACCGGTCGCCGTCGTGGTGGTGACGAGCGCGAGATCGCCCGGTACGGAGACGGCGCCGAAGATCATGTTCGGGCCGCCCAGGACCGGATCGCCAGAGGGGAAGAGGTTGCCGGCGAGTGTGGGTGCGGTGATGTCGCCGAGATCGAAGGAGAGGAGGTCGCCGTTCTGCTGGAAGATGAAGCCGGAGAACGGGTTGAAGGAGATCTGGCTGGTCGTCATGAAGCCGAAGTCGCCGATCGTGAAGCGAAGGCCACCGCCGATCTTGCGATTGAACGACGTGTCCGAGACCAGCGCTGGCGCGAGCGGATCGCCGAGGTCGAAGACGGCGAGCCGCGTCGGCGGCGGCGGCGAGCCGCCCTTGTCGAAGCCGACGACGAGGCGGCCGTCGACGACCCTGCATCCGACCGAATTGAAGTCGGCGCCGAGCTCGGCCGGGCCATCGAAGAACGTGTCGAGGAGGACCGGGGTCGACGGGTCGGCGACGTCGACGATCGAGACGGACGTGTCGCCGCAGACGTAGGCGAGGTCCTGGTGGAGCGCGATCTCCTTCGCCTCGCCCGGCGTCTGCACCGCGCCGACGAGCGTCGCGGTCGGAATCACGTGAGCATCGCGATCGACGTGCAAGGAGGTTTGCACGACGCCATCGCCGGCGGGGAGCGTGCCCGGCACCACGGAGAGGAAGGCGGCGAGGGGCGCGCCGAGGAAGAGCGATCCCTCGCCGGTCGCGCCGGGGATCGGCGCGCCGCCGAACGAGGTCGAAGCCTCGACCTCGATCGTGTACGGCCCGTCCGCGAGGCTCGCCGTCGGCGTGAGGCCGAAGTCGAGCTCCGTGATCCCGGCGAGGCTGTCGAGCTCGACTTGTCCGACGACGCCCATGAGCTGCACGATCGCGCCGGCGGCGTTCCTCAGGCTCGCGCTGACGAACACGCTGCGCGGCACGTTGACGGCGTTGTAGATGCGCGTGCGCACCGACACCGGGTTGCCGGGCTCGACGAACCCGGGCGTCGGACGAACGTCGACGATCGAGACGAAGTCCTCGCGCACGGAGACCGAGCCGAGCGCACGTCGCGTCGCCGCGGGCGACGCGACGTCGGTGGCGGTGACGGTGAAGTCGAACGGAGAGAGCGCCCCGCCGGTGCTGGTCAGCGTGACGAAGATCGGGGGGATCCAGCCGAAGCTCTCGAACCCACCGAGGGTCGCCGTCGGCGTCGTGAGCGTTGCCGTGACGCCCGCGGGCAGCGGTCCGACCTCGAGAGCGAAAGTGCGCCGCATCGGCGACTCGTTCGAGAGCGCGACCTGGAGCTGGGCCGAGCCGAGCGGCGTCAGGGGCTGCGAGGGCGGAAAGAGGAGCAGCGAGAAGCGGCCGCCGCTCGCCTCCGCGAACACGCTCTCGACGTCGCATAGGGCGAGATTCAAGCTCGAGAGCAGGCCAGGAATCGCTCCCGGCGCCGCCGCTGCGAGACTCGTGCGCAGGCCATCGAGCGTCGTCGCCGCGCTCGCGAGCGAGGGAATGTTCATCTGGTCGACCGCGGTCTGCAGCGAGCCGAGGAGCGCTTGCCGCGCAACCTCGTCCGACGGATCGGCGGCGAGGTCGGACATCACGGCAGCGACCTGCAGCAAGACCTCGGCGAGAGTCGTGCGACCGACCTCGCGGGCCGCCGTCGACGCCTCGCCGGCGCATTGCGCGCCCGGATCGACTACGCGCAACGTGATCCGCCCGTCGACGATCTGCCGCGCGCCGCCCGGCCCGAGCTCGGCTCGCACCGGGACGACGATGTCGGTGTCGACCGGCACGGTCGCATCCGGGGTGAGAAGCCAGTCCTGCGTCAGGAGCTGGCCGGGCGCGAGGTCGACCGGTGTGCCGAAGCCCTGGATGGTCACGCCCGGAGGCAGCGCCAGCGTCAAGTCCACGGGTCCGCCCGCAGTTCCGGTCGCGCGCAGGGCGAGGCGTGTCTGCACCGGAACGCCCGCGTTCGTGGTCGCGTCGTCGGGCGAGAGCGACAGGGCGAGGCCCTCGAAGGCGGGATAGGTGAAGTCCTCGCCGTCGCTGTCGGTGACGGCGGGGTTCGCGGCGCTGGTGGCGGTAGCGTCAAAGGTCACCGGGGCACCGATCGTTCCCAGCGGCGGCGTTGGCGTGAGGCAGATGCCGACCTCGCCCGTCTCGCCCGGATCGACCTGGATCACGGCGAGGCTCGGGCGGACGAGGAAGCCGGGAATCGACGGTGCGGCGATGTTGAAGCGCTCCGTCGCCGGCCCGAGGTTGGTGACGCGCATCTCGTACGCGGTCGGGACCTCGGCGCCGTCGAAGGGCACGGTGAAGAACGAGTCGAGCACGACGTCGACGGCCACGCCCGGCGCCGCCCCGGGCGCGATCGGGGGCACGTCGGGTGCGAGGTCGCTCGAGAGGAACGGGAATGCCGGAGGGTCCTTGGGCAGGTTGCGACGGATCAGCTGGTCGGCGAGCTCGATGCCCTCGATGAGACCGGATGCCATGGCCGTGAGCAACGATGCGCCGGCGCCATCCTCCGAGAACTTGGCCGCGAAGGCGAGGAGCTCGGCCAGCGCTCTCGACAGTGCCGGGTTCGAGCCGACCATCGCCTCGATCGACTCCTTGGTGACCTTGACGGTGTGGTCGAGCCCACCGCCGCTCGCGATCGTGTCGACGACGGCGGCTGCGTAGAGGAAGCCGACCTGACCGAAGCCGGAGACCAAGCCGATGAACTTCGCGAATGGCTCGTTGAACTCGGCCGAGAACTCGAGCGCGCCGGCGTAGCTCGCGATCGCCTGGTGACCGCCGTTTTCGAACACGCTGGTGACGTGGCCGTTGGCGTCGACCTCGAGCCAGCCGACCGTCGTCGTCGTGCCGACCGTGACCATGCGGGTCGGGGTGATGACGATCCGGTCGGCGCTCGTCGCGGCGCGGATGCGAGCCTTGGCTTCGTCCGAGATCGGCAGCGGATCGAGCAGGTCGAGCGTCCGGCCGGTGATCACGGCCAGGTCACCCGCCACCTGCAGCGCTTGCAGGATCTCGAGGATCGACACCGCGGGCTGACCCGTCGTCGCCGACAGCACCGCGCCCTCGATCGAGGCCTCGACCAGGCCGTGCGCGACCGAGAACCAAAACGACACATCCGGGTTCTGTCCGGTCAGCGGTGTCACGCGCAAGTCGTTCTTCAGCACGTCGAGCTCGACGTAAGCGTCGTCGCCCTCCTTCCGTGTGACCGCGACCGTCAACCGTGGCGTGCTCGGAAAGGCCTTCACCAGATAGCCGAGCGCGAGCTGTGCGGTTGCTGCATCGGCGGTCGCAGCAAAGCCGAGCGCGGCCGTCTCGTTGTTCGCGATCGCGAGGTAGCGCGACGCCTCCGACGCCTCCTGCAGGAGCGCGATCTGCTCCGGCGTGTAGGGCCCGCCCGGAGTGACCGTGTCGAGCAACGGCTCGAGCGTGCCGACGTCCTGCTGCGCCGCGGCGACCCGGTCGCGCTGGCCGACGAAGGCCTCGAGCGAGACGCGGCCGGGCAAGACGTGCACCGTGGTGACGTCGAAGTCGTTCAGGACGGGCGCGGGCGTCGCTGCGGGAGGCACGGCGATGGAGCCGCCGGTCTCGCGCACGGCGAAGCCGATGCGATCGTAGAGCGTGCGCTCGAAGCGGCGCACCTGCCCGAGGGGGTCGATGAGCTCGATCTCGAGGAACATGCCGGTCACCAGCTGCGAGCCGAGCGGGAAGCTCGTCAGCGTCTCCTGGAACGGCGTGCCGACCAGGATCGGGTCGTTGGCGATCACCGCGTCGCCTTGGCCGACGAGGAGCCACGGCGTGTAGGTGTGCGTGGTCGAAGAGAACGCCCCGCCGCCGAACGAGCTCGAGTCGACGAACTGGCCGACGGAGAGCGGCCGGCCGCCGAGCGAAGCGGCGCGGAACGTGCGATCGAGGACCACCGTCTCGCCGAGCCCGCCGTTCAGTGCGAACGCCGCCGCGGCCTGCGAGAACGTCTCGGCGACGATCTCGACGCGGACGCGATGCGCGAGGTCGTCCGGGAGGTCGGTGAAGTCGCTCGCCTTGACGGCGAAGACGTCGCCGATCTGCGCCGTCGGGAAGCTCGCATCGGCGGCGACGAAGCCGGGGCCCTGGTCGAGCTCGACCCAGACGTGGTCGATGAGCGCGTTCTGCAGCTCGCCGTCGAACTCCGGCGAGTAGAGAAACGTCCCCTGCGGCACGCAGCCCACGGCGCGCGACGGAGGCGGAAACATCCCCTGGAGGAGCGCCATCAAGTCCGCCGACGACAGAGTGCCGCGTGCGTAGCGCGCGCTCGTCACACCGGAGGCGCCGAGGAGCGCGAGCAGGAGGCTCGAGCGGTCGACCGGGTTCGCGGCCTTGCTCCAGAGCGCGCCTCGTGCGCCGCGCAGCGAGCCGCGATAGGGCTCGCCCGCGATCTCGTCGCGCACGAAGGCGTAGATCGCCTGGACGTCGTGGCCGAGCTCCGCCGCCTGGGCGACGACGTACGGATCGGTCGCGTCCGCTGCCGGCGGATCCACGAAGCCGCCCTGCGCGAACGCCGGTGCAGCGCCGAGTACGCCCCCGCCAAAGAGCTCTGGCGCGAGCATGGCGACGCCGATCGTCATCAGGAGGGCCGGGATCGCGAAGTGAGGTCGGCGTTGCGTGCGGCGGCAGGTGGGAGGGGCGGAGCAAATGGTCATTCGGCACCTGGCGAGCGAGCCCGGGGAAGCGCGCACCGCGGTGCTTCCACGCCATCTTCGCCCGCATCAGCGATGCCTCGCTGGCCGGCTGGGTGTCAAGGCATGTTCCTCGACCCGGCGTAGCGTTTACCGAAAGTTAACCTCGCGCGCGCCGGGCGAGACCGTAGTCGCAAGAGGCGGAGCACGAGTGCGTCGAAAGAGCCAGGGCGTGAGCGCCCGGTCTCACCCGAGCGACGCGAGGAGCGCCCGGGCTTCGATCAGGTCGCGCGTGTCGAAACCCTCGCGGAAGCCGGCATGGACGCCGGCCAAGAGCTCGCGAGCCTCGCCGCGCCTTCCAAGGCGTATCCAGAGTCGGGCGAGGCTCATGGCCGCCCGCAGCTCGAGGGATCGCGCTTCCTGCCGGCGCGAGAGCTCGAGAGCGCGCAGGAAGCCGCGCTCGATCTCCTCGTCCGGCGCCGCGCCGAGCCTCAGGTCGCCGTTGAGCCGCAGGACCTCCGCCTCGAAGAAACGCTCCTCCTTGCTGCCCATCGCGATCATCGCGGCGTCGATCGTGCGGTGCGACTCGGCGCGCCGGCCGGCACGGCCGTGCGCCTCGGCGAGCTTTGCGAGGTGCCACGGGCGCATCACCTCCGCGCCGAGCGTGGCGTATCCGTCGAGGCCGGCGGTGAGGTCGGCGATGCCGCCCTCGATGTCGCCGCACTCGACGCGGACCCAACCGCGGAGCGCCGAGCCCTGCGCCACCCAATACTCGAAGCCGTGCTCGACGGCGAGACGCACGAGTGCCTCGGCGTCGTCGAGCGCCGCCTCCGGCTCGCGCCGCAGGATGCGCGACCAGACGGCGTAGGTGAGGGCGAAGGCGAGGCTGTATGGAAGGCCGCCCTCGCGTGCGCGGGCGACCGCCTCCTGGCTGTCGCGCAGGGCCTGGTCGGGATGGCCGAGGAACCAGAGAGCCATCGCGCGCTCGGCAAGGCAGGCGACACCGGGGTCGTCGCCGTACGTCATGGCCAGGAGCCGGTGCTGCGCCGGATCGTAGCAGGCGAGGCTCGTCGAGAGGTGGTACCGAGCGAGCGCGAACTCGCCGAGCGCCAGCGTCGCCATGCCCATCATGAAGTGCGCTGCGAGCTGTGCGATCGGGAACGGGTTGCGCTCGGCGAAGCGCATCGCCTGCTCGGCGAGGCTGCGCGCGGTGCCGAGCTCCGAGCGGACCAGCGAGAAGCGGAACACTCCCGCGAGCGCCATCAGGAGCTCCGGTGAATCGCCCACCTCCGCGCAGAGGCCGAGCGCGCGGCGGTAGGCCGCAACCACCTCGGGCGCGCCGTAGCCGCGCGTCATGAGCAGCGGTGCGCCGAGGCGGAGCAGGAGCCCGAGCTCGCGCCGGGTGCGCTCCTCGCTCTCCGGCGTCGCCCGCAGAAGCTCGAGCGCGCGAGAGAGATAGCGCGCTGCCTCGACCTCGGCGTTTCGGCGGAGCGCGCTCTCGGCGGCGACCTCGAGCCATCGACGGGCACGCTCCGCCTCGCGCGCGCCGGCGAACTGGTCGGCCAGGTCGTGCGCGATCTCGCCGGCGCGCTCGCCGTAGCCGCGCTCGAGTCGCTCGGCAATGCGGCGATGCAGGCGCACGCGCCGCGCCGGCGTGAGCCGGCTCTCCAGCACGGCGCGATAGAGCGCGTGGGTGAAGGTGTAGCGCCCCGCGATCGTGCCGTCGGGCCACTCCTCGCTTCCGACGTACGAGAGGAAGCGCCCGCGGCGCGCGAGGAGCGCACATCGCTCCTCGGCCTCCGCGATGCCGGTCTCGAGCGCCGCGGCCAGAGTCGCCGCCGACAGCTCGGCCCCGATCGCGCTCGCCGCCTCGAGCATCGCCTGCTCCTCGCGCGGGAGCCGCTCGATGCGCCGCTCGATCATGCGTCGAAGGCTGCTCGGCAGCGTGTCACGTACGCGCGTCTCCGCGCCGGCGACGCGCGCGACGGCGCTGTCGTTCGAGTCGGGATCGCCGAGCAGCTCGTCGACGACGTTGGCCACGAAAAGCGGGTTGCCCTCGGTCCGCTCGAGGATCGCCGTCGCCAGCGTGGCGAGCGCTTCGGCGGTCGCGTCGCCGATGCGAAGCGCCAGGTATCGTGCGACCTCCGCCTCGCCCCAGAACGAGAGGGGCAGGTCGGAGGAGAGCCCGTGCGCGGCGAGATCCTGCACAACGGCGGCGAGGGGATGCGCGCCCTCGCGCACGTCCTCCGGCCGATACGTGGCGACGACGAGGAGGCGCGCGCGACCCGGCCGCCGTGCGACGAAGGACAGGAGGTCGAGCGTCGATGCGTCGCCCCACTGCAGGTCCTCGAGCACGAGGACGAGGCCGCGGCGCGCGGTGAACGTCTCCACCGCCTCGGCGAGCTCGCGCAGCATGCGCGGGCGCGTGCGCGTCGCGCCGGTGCCCGAGCCGGCGGCGCCATCGCCTCCGATCGTCACGCCAAGCGAGGGGAGCTGTGGTAGCCATGCCGGTGCATGGCGGCGCAGCACCCGAACCAGCCGGCGTCGTGCGTCACCGCGGCCGAGCTCGCCCAGGGCGGCGAGTACCGGCAGGTACGGCTCCGGCGATCCGGAATGCTCGAAGCACTGGCCGGATGCAGTGGTGACGTCGGGCCGATCGGCGATGCGGCGCAGGAAGGCGTCGGCGAGTGTGGTCTTACCGATTCCCGGCTCGCCGGTGACGAAGACGACGCGCCGATCCCCGGCGAGCGCGCGCGCGAGCGCGTCGTCGAGGCGCTCGATGTCGCGCTCGCGGCCGACGAAGATGCGCCCGTCGCGGGTGCTCGCGGTGGCGTTCCACGGCGCGCCGGCCACAGATCCCGCCGTCGAGCGATCGCCCGGCACGGCGAGCGGCGCGGCCAGCCAGCGGTACCCGCGCTTGGGCAGGGTCTCGATGAAGCGCGGAGGGCGATGCCGGTCGCCGAGCGCGCGTCGAATCTCCCAGACGTGCACCTTGATCACGCCGGCGCTCACGTTGACGCCGGGCCAGACTGCTGCGAGCAGCTCGTCGGGGCCGACGACCTGCCCGGGGCGGGCGCCGAGGTAGTGCAGCACGGCGCCCGCCTTCGGCCGCAGCTTGTGCGGCCGATTGCCCGACCACAGCGTTCCAGTGCTCGCGTCGAAATGGAGCGGCGCCGCGACGCCGCGGCGAACGCGCTGCGGCCTCAAGGCATGCCGCCTTGCAGGAAGCGGCCGAGCGCCCGCCCGTCCGGTCTCCTCCACAAAAAGCAAACGTCCCAACCGAACAGGCCCATCCACGATGAAGCCTAGCAGGTCCCAGGGCCACCGAGAACTTCGCGCGCCCGCCGTGCTGCGCCTCGAGCGTCCGCGTGTCACGCCCTGCGCGAGCGACGCCGGCCCTTCGATGCAGGAGTTGGATCATCGAAGGGCAGCTCGACGTCGCGCCCGGACACGACCCGGCCGCGAACCGAGATCCCGGCCCGGCGGACGCTCGCTGGATCTCCCGACACCAGCGGGTGCCAGTCGGGAAGCTCCCGACCTTCGACCAGTAGGCGATAGGCGCAGGTCTCGGGCAGCCAGTCGAGCTTCGCGACCATCGCGGGCCGAAGCGTGAGGCACTCCGGGACGTGGCGGCGGCGATTCCCGTAGTCCATGCACCGCCCGCTCTCGATGTCGAGCAGCCGGCAAGCCACGTTGGTCGAGCGCAGCGCGCCGGTCGGCGCTTGCGTCTGCACCACGCAGCAGCGGCCGCAGCCGTCGCACAGCGATTCCCACTGGGCGCGCGTCATCTGCGCGAGCGGCGTGCGCCGCCAGAAGGCGACCACCGGATCAGGGTGCATCGGCCGCGAGGGCCACGTTCGCGCCGCCGTGCGTTGCGCCGGATTGCGCTCCGCCCGCGGCGCGCCCGGCCGCCTGGGCGCGAGCCGTGTCCTCGATGGCATCCCAGCCGCCGCCCAGCGCCTTGTGGAGCGCGACCAGATCGGCCGAGACCGCGGCGTCGCTGCGCGCGAGCTGGGTCTGCGTGCGCAGCAGGCTGCCCTGCGCGGTGAGCACGTCGAGGAAGTCGGTCAGGCCACGCGCGTAGAGCGCCGTCGCGAGGTCCATCGCGCGCTGGCTCGCATCCACCGCGGTGACCAGGGTCGCGCGGCGGTCGCGCTCGCGCGTGTAGGCGACGATCGCGCTCTCCACCTCCCGGAGGGCGTCGAGCACGGTCTGTCGGTACTCGATCAGCGCCTGCTGCTCCCGGGCCTCGCGCACCTCGATTTCGGCGACGATCTGGCCGCCCTGGAAGATCGGCCAGCGGATCGTCGGGCCGATCGACCAGTACTTGCTCGCGCCGTCGAAGAGGTTGCTGGCGTCGATGCTCTGCAAGCCGGCGGCCCCGGTCAAGAAGAAGCGCGGAAACAGGTCCGCGGTGGCGACGCCGATGCGTGCCGTGGTGGCCGCGATCTCGCGCTCCGCGCGGCGGATGTCGGGCCTCTGCCGCACCAGGTCGGAAGGCAGGCCATCGGGCAGCTCCGGGGGCGCGACCGGGATCGGCGCGGGCGGCGTCAGCTCTGCGAGCAGCGCCCCTGGCGGCTCCCCGAGGAGCACGCCCAGGCGATGGATCGTCTGGTGCACCGAGGTCTCGAGGCTCGGGATCTCGGCGCCGGTGGTGCGCGCCTGCGCCTCGGCACGCGCCACGTCGAGGTCGCTGGCGAGCCCGCCCTGGTAGCGCGCACGCGTCAGGGCCAGGGTGTCCTCTTGCGCGGCGACGTTGCTGCGCGCGACCGCGAGCTCGCGCTGAAAGCCGCGCAGCTCGACGTAGCTGCGCGCCACCTCGCCGAGCAGGGTGAGCAGCACTCCGTTGCGCTCCTCGATCGACGCGGCGAGGTCGGCCTGGGCGGCCTCGACCGAACGCCGCAGGCCGCCGAAGACGTCGATCTCCCAGCTCGCGTCGAAGCCCACGTCGTAGAGGTCGAAGGGCTGTCCGCCCACGTCGCCGACCGGCCCGCCGCCGAAGAAGCCCGCGTTCTCGCTCTGCCAGCTCCGCGACAGCGACGCGCCGGCGTCGAGCCAGGGCAAGAGCGGCGCGGCGGCGGCCTTGCGCACGGCGCGCGCCTCGCGCACGCGAGCCCCGGCCAGGGCGAGGTCGAGGTTCGCCTGCGAAGCACGCTCGACGAGGTCGTCGAGCTGCGGGTCGGCGAACGACTGCCACCAGCGCGACGGGCCGGCTGTGGGTGTCCCGTGTGCCGGCGCCTCCGCCCAGCGCACGGGGACGCCGGGATCGGGACGCGTGAAGCTCGGCCCCACGGTACAGCTCGCGAGCGCGAGGGCGCAGCCCGCACGCGCGACGGAGCCGAGCAGCGACGTCGTGCTCCGAGACGGAGCCCCGTCCAAGGGGATCTCCGAGGCCGCCCGATCCCCGGTCGGTCTTCTGCCGACCGACATCGGGGCGGTCACGGCGACCCTCCCGTCCCCGCTGTCGCGGTGGGCGCCGCCGTGCCTGCTGGCGCGCCGGCTCGCGCCGCGAGCGGCTCGGAGGCGATGAAGACGTCCATCTGCTGGCCGACGTAAACCGGCAGGTGGCCCTCGTCGAAGCTGTAGATCACCTGGAGGACGCGCGTGTCGACGCGCTCGCTGCTCAGGCCGGTGAGCGAGACCTTGGGCACCACGTAGGGCTCGATGCGCTCGAAGCGCAGCGGCGTCTCCAGGTCGGGGTTGCCGCGCACGAAGGCGACCGCCTCGGCGCCGGGCACGAAGCGCCAGGCGTCGTTCTCGTCGATGTCCACCCGCACGTGCAGCCGCACGTGGCTGCCGAGCAGCATGAGCGGCGTCGATGGGACGCCGGCCGGGGCGAATTCGCCGGGACGGAGCTTCACCTGCAGGATCCGACCGGGCACCAGCGCGCGCACCCTCCTGCGGTCGAGCTCGATGTCGATTCGCTCGACGTCGGCCTTGGCCGCCGCGAGCGTCGCCTCGTCGATGGCCACGGCGGAGCGGCGCGTGCTCAGGTCCTCGGCGCTGATGGCACGCTTGTCGGGTACGCTCTCGGCCAGCTGCAAGAGCGTGCGCGAGCGCGCCAGGTTGGCCTCCGCCTCCTTGACGCGCGCCACTGCGGGCAGGCGCTGGGCGCGCAGGTCGCGGTCGTCGGTCTCGAAGAGTACGTCGCCCACCGCGACGGTGTCGCCCACCGCGACGTGCACCTTGGTGACGATGCCGGCGACCGGTGTGCCGACCGCGATGTTCTCGGTGCTCGCCTCGATGATGCCCGCGCCGGCGACGTAGGAGCGGAACGGTGGCTTGGCCGGATCGGCGACCGGCGGTGCCGCGGGGACCGGCTGGCTGCCGCGCATCACGCTGCGTAGGGCGAAGATCAATCCGAGGGCCGCAGCCAGCGGCAAGACGTATTTCCGAATCATGCGTGCGACTCCGGCGGGGGGCTCTCCCCGCGTACGACGTCGAGAATCCGGCCGTCGTCCATGTGCGCGATGCGATCGGCGAACCCGAAGATGCGCGCGTCGTGCGTCACGACGACCAGTGCGCGGTCCGGTCCCGTCGCGACGCGGCGCATGAGCTCCATCACGTTGTGCCCGGTCTGGTGGTCGAGAGCGCTGGTCGGCTCGTCGCACACGATGAGCCGCGGCTCGTGGACCAGGGCGCGCGCGATCGCCACCCGCTGCTGCTGGCCACCGGAGAGCTGTGCGGGCAGCGCTTGTAGCCGTTCGCCGAGCCCGACCTCGCCCAACACTGCCGCTGCCCGCTCGAGAGCCGCGTGTCGCGAGACGCCGTTGATCAGCAGCGGCACGGCGACGTTCTCGACCGCGCTCAGCGCGGGCAGGAGATTGAGCTGCTGGAAGACGAAGCCGATCGTCGCGCCGCGAAAGCGGGCTCGCTCGCGCTGGCTCAGGCTCCGCAGGTCGCGCCCGAGCACCGAGCACTCGCCGGCGTCCTGGTCGAGGATCGCGGCCAGCACCGAGATCAACGTCGTCTTGCCGCACCCCGAGGGGCCAACGAGCATGAGGAGCTCGCCGCGGAAGACGTCGAGGTCGATGCCGCGCAGCGCCGGGACCCGTGCCTCGCCGGTGCCGTAGCTCTTGGTGATGCCCCTACAGCGCACCGCCAGGCCGTCCGTTGCTGCCGCTCCCGAGCCCTGGCCGACCATCGCCCCGGATCTCATGTCTTGAACACGATCGCCGGCTCGAGCCGGATGACCTTCCACATGCTGAGCAGCGCCGTCGAGGTGCAGATCAGCGCGACCGCCGCGGCGCTGATCGCCAGGAGCTGCCAGGGCATGCGGAAGGCGAGCTCGCTGCCGCTTGCGGCCCAGCCGATGAACGAGGCGAGGCCGACGCCGAGCCCGTAGCCGATCAGCCCGACCGTGACCGCCTGCAGCAGGATCATCTTGAGAAGGGTGCCGTTCTGCGCGCCCATCGCCTTCAGGGCGCCGAACTGGCGCAAGTTGTCGAGCGTGAAGTTGTAGAAGGTCTGGCCCGCGATCGCCGTGCCGACGACGAAGCCCAGGACCACGGCGATACCGAAGTTGATCGGGATCCCGGTGTACTTGAGGAAGTAGTCGACGGTGATCTGCTTGAACTGATCCCTGGTGTAAGCGGCGAGGCCCGTCGCCCGCGTGATCCGCTCGCACAGCTCCTCGAGGTCCTGCCCCGGCCTTGCCTTGACCAGCACGAAGGAGAGCAGACGGCGCTCGGGCGGCGCGAAGCCGAGCGCGCGGGAGTACGTCGTGTAGACGACCGGCTGCGATTGGAAGCTGCGCGTGTTGCTCGAGATGCCGACCACCGTCGCTCGCCGGTCGTTGATCTCGAGGGTGTCGCCGACGGCGAGCGGCACGCGCGGCCCGCCGGGCACGCGCGGCGGCTTGGCCAGCTTGTCCGCGGCGCCGACCGCGTCGACGATCACGCCCTCGTTGCGCCGCAGGTCGGCGAGCTGACCCGCGACCATCGCCGGTGGGCCACCGATCAGCGTCGCGTCGTCGAGCCCGATCACGTTCACGGTCTGGAAGTTGCCGTTGTCCAGGCGCGCCTTGAGGAGCCCCTTGTAGAGCGGCACCGCCCACTCGACGCCCTCGACGCCGCGCACGTTGAGCAGCTTGGTGGACTGCATCGGCTTGATGTCGTCGATGAACTGGACCTTGGGGTCCATGACCCAGATCTCGGGCAGCGCGAGGTCGGTGATCGAGCTGTAGGTGCGGGTCATCAGGCCGACGAAGATCGCCGCTTGCTGTGTGATCAAGAGCGAGGCGAAGGTGATGCCCATGACGATGCCCAGGTACTTGGCGCGGTCGCCGACCAGCATCTGGATCGCGATGCGGCTCACGCGCGGCTCCGAGCGCGCTCGCCGGCGCGACGGGCGCTGCGGCTGGGCCGTCGCACCGTGGTTCTTTTTCGTCGCTCGGGGGCGGCGGCGATCGCGCGCAGCGCGGCGAGCGAGAAGCCCGTGATGTGCGCCGCGAGCCCCGGTACCTGTGCTCGCCGAACCGCGAGGCCGCCGTAGAGGCGTGCGATCACCGGGGCGGCGTTATGGTAGAAGACGCACTGGCCGGTGATGCTGAAGGCGCAGCTTCGCAGCTGCGCCTCGCTCGCGCGAGGACCGAGGATCTCCCGCACGATGCCGAGCAGGCTCGCGTGGCTCTCGCGGATGTGTCCCTCGACGAGCTCGTCGAGGACGTCCGTGGGCTCGATCATCTCGCGTGCCATCAGCCGGCCGTGCCAGGCCGGCCGGCCCTCGTCGAGCAGGTGCAGCAGAAACCACTCGACGTGTGCGCGCAGGCGATCCTCGGGTGTGGTCCCGGCCGGCAGCTCGGGCGGTCGATCGCCGCCGCACGCCTCCTCCGCGTGGCGTAGGACGGCGCGGTAGAGCCGCTCCTTGTCGGCGAAGTGGTAGTTCACGGCCGCGATGTTGGCGCCCGCGCGCCGGCAGATCTCCTGGATCGTGGCGGAGCGAAAGCCGTGCTCGGCGAACACGTCGGCCGCGGCCTCGAGGAGGCGGCGGCGCGTGTCGGCGGATCTCGGGGAGGCGGGAACCATGAAAACGCGATTTCAAATGACCATTTGAATCACGGGTACCCCTGTGTCAAGCGGGTCGATCTCGGGTGCCCCCGGGCTCGATCCGCGCGGCGGCCGTGCTCGTTCACCAGGGCGCGAGAAGCGCACCAGGTGCACCTCGTCAGGGCTCGCGCTCGGCGATCAGGGAGAGCGGCAGGCTGCTGTACCGGTAGACGAGCGGGGCGGTGAGCCGTCCCTCGAGGAGCGATGCGATGAGGGAGCGGCCGCTCGGCCGGCGGGAGAGGGCGCGCAGGATCGCGGGGAGGCCGCTGTCGAAGGCGGCGTCCCGGTAGAGCAGGCGGTAGCGGATGGTCCTCGGGGAGAGGAGCCGATGGCGGAAGCCCGCGCTGCGCAGGGCGGCGGTGTACTCGGCGAGGCTGTAGACGTGCTCGTCGATGCCGTGCGCGGTCTCGGCGGTCTCGGGCCGGCGCGCCTCGATGGAGACCTTCTTGACCGGCTCGGAGACCATGACGAAGAGGCCGCCGGGGCGCAGCACCCGGCGGATCTCGGCGAAGAGCTCCTCCAGGCGCCCCGAGTGGTGCGCGACGGCGACGCCGACGGCGGCATCCGCCCAGCCCTGGGCGAGCGGGAGCCGGTGCACGTCGGCCCGGATGCGCTCGAAGTGGATCCCGTCCTGCTCGAAGAAGAGGTCGGCGGTCTCCAGGCCGAGGTACTTGCGCGTCAGGACATCGACCGCCACGACCTCGCGCGCGCGGCCGACCGTGGCGAGGAATCGCGACGCCCAGGTCCGTCCCGCTCCCAGGTCGACGACCCGGCGACCCTCGAAGCTCACGTGCTCGAAGATCTGGAAGAAGTCCGCGGCCAGGTGGATCCAGGGATCGTGCGGATACCAGGGAAGCGCGGCCATGGTGGCGACGAGCCCGTCGCCGAGCGGGCCGGCCAGCGCGTGCCATCCCTCGATCTCCCTGCGTAGCGCCTCGTCGGCTGGGTCGAGGAAGTCGACCACCCCGCGCACGATCGGGAAGCTGCGGCCGCACGACCCGCAACGCAGCTCCCCTTCCCGCACTTCGCGCTCGTCTTCCTCGCGAACCGACAGCGTCAACGCCCCGGCTCGGCACCCGGTGCAGACGAGACGCGGGACGAAGGATCGCTTCATGCGGATCGAGGGCGCCCCGGCGGGGCGAAGCCCGCCGGGGACTCTAGCTCATCGCCGCCGAGCCGCACCAGGCGCACGAGAGGCGCGGGCCGGGCTCGATGCCGTCGATCTCGACGCAGCTCGAGCCCCGGCCCGCGACCACTCCGTCCCGCGGTGCAGCGAGAGGTGAGGGCTAGAACAGCGTGGCCGACTCCGGATCGAGGAACGCGCCGCTCGGCGAGCCCGGCGGTGGCCAGTCGGGGCGGAGCTGGCGCAAGCGCGCCGCGAGCTCGGCCTTGCGCTCGGCATGGGCCGGGTCGCCGGTCTTGTTCTCGAGCTCGTAGGGATCGGCGACCAGGTCGTAGAGCTCGGTCTCGCCACTCACGTACTCGACGTACTTCCACTCCGGGCTGCGCACTCCGGCGAGCGTCGGCGGGACGACCTGACTGTCCTCGTCGTCCGCGTCCAGCCACTGCTCGTAGAGGAAGTCGGGCCGCCAGAACGGCTCGCTGCCGTCGAGCAGGCCCGCCAGGCTCCGCCCGTCCTGCTGGATCGGCGGCACGAGGCCCGCGAGCTCCGCAAACGTGAAGGCGAAATCGATGTTGAGCGCCTGGCGCGTCTCGGTGCGCGCGACGGGAGCGAGGCGCGGGTATCGGACGACGAGCGGTACGCGGGAGCACTCGTCGTACGGGCAGCGCTTCGGACCGTGGCAGTGGGCGCCCCAGGAGTAGCCGTTGTCGCCGGTGAACAGGACGACCGTGTCGGCGTCCCGGCCCAGGGCGCGCAGCTTGTCCATGATCTCTCCCACGCCGCGGTCCACCGCCTGCAGCGACTCGAGCTGCTTCCGGCGAAAGGCGTCGATGCTCGCCTGCTTGCTGGGCTTCATCGGGCAGAGGTTCTGGACCCAGTCGGGCTTGTCCGAGACGTCCGACTCGTTCCAGTTCGGTGGACGCCAGGGAGCGAGGCTCGCAAACGAGCCCTCGTCCTGCTTGGCCGGGCAGGCCGGATCGTGCGGCGCGTAGGGCGTGAGATAGAGGAAGAACGGCTGGTCGGCGGGCTGGGTGTCGAGGAACTCGAGGAGCTTGTCGACCAGGACTTCGGTGGAGTAGTTCGTCGGGCTCGAGCATCCGCCGAGGTCACCAGGGCAGCTCCGGTAGCTCGCGCACCCCGAGGGGTAGAGGTTCTGCGCGTGGTCGAAGCCGGCGCCGTGCTCGACGAGCGTGAAGTCGTAGAACCGCGCCCCCTTGAGCGCGTGCCACTCGTCCCAGCCCGGCGGGACGTAGGGGAGCTGGGGAGCGGTCCACAGCGAGCTGTAGCCGTTCAGGTACTTTCCGTAGAAGCCGGTGCGGTAGCCGGCGGCGCGGAGCCAGGTCGCGAGGGTCGAGACGTCGCGGAAGTTGGGCGCACCCCCGAGCGGCTGGGTGTTCGTCAGCACTCCGGTCGTATGCGAGTTCTGGCCGGTCAGGATGCTCGACCGGCTCGGGCAGCAAAGGGCCGTGCTGACGAAGGCGTTGGGGAAGTCGACTCCCGAGGCGGCGAGCTCCGACTGCACTTCGGGCATGACCGGGGTCAGGCCGTCGACGGAGTGCTCGAGGCCGGTCGTGTCCCAACGCTGGTCGTCGGTGAGGATGACCAGGAAGCTCGGCCGCGGCGGTGGGCTCGGCGCGACGCGGTCGACCATCGCCTCGAGCGCGGGGATCAGACAGGCGCGCAGGGCGTCGGGATCCGCTGCGCGCCCCGGCGCGCCGAGCGTGGCGCTGCACGGCTGGCCGACGGCGGGAAGGACGACGGCGCTGGTCGCGTCCTGGGCGACCGGCACCTGGCAGCGCTTGGACTTCGCCAGCGAGTCGATCGAGCGCCGCGCGCGGGCCTCGGCGTCGGCGTGCGAGCGGCCGGAGATCAGGTTCTTTAGCTTTACGCCGATGAACCGAGCCGTGGCGCGGCCGAGCGCCTCCTGGCAGGAGAGCTGCGTGCGCAGCGCTTGCCGGTCCACGGCCCCGGCGGCCGGGTCGTTCGGGCCCCAGGTGAGGGCCATGGCGTCGTCGACGAGCGTGCCTGCGCACGCGGGGGGATCGGGCGGCGCGGGCAGGCAGGGGGTCGCCGGGCCCGCGCGAAGCGCCCGGCTGTTGCAGCGCGCTCGCGCCCGCGCGGTGCGCAAGACCTGGCTCGCATCCTTGGCCTCCGTGCACTGGGCGTTGGCGGGCCGCGCGTCGGCGAGCAACGCGGCGGCCAAGGCGACGACGAAGCCGAGCCGGAGCTGCATGCATACCTCCCCTGGGCGACGCCGGGCGGCCCCGGCAGGCTCGCCGTCTCGGAGCCCGTGGCTGCAGCGAGGCTAGCGCAGCGCTCCGGCTGCAGACAAGCGCGAGAGTCGACAGCGTGCGAGTCGCAGGGCGAGAGTCGCAAGTGTGGCTGACGACTGATCCGACCGCCCGACCTCGACGAGAGATCCGTCCGGCCCGGGTCCAGGGCAGCTGCGCCGGCCCGCGTCGGCCGAGAAGCTCCTCGGGGGCGGGACCGTTGCCTTGGGGCGCTCGTCGGCGCATATCCTGCGGCCGAGTGCTCTCGCTTCCCGGCCATCACCTCGGCGATGCGTGGTACTGCAGCGCCGGCATGCGCGTGCACTGCTTCTTCCTCGTCTGTCCCGACGAGACGCCGCGCCACGTGGCGTGGGACATCGGCCATGCGTCGAGCACCGACCTGGAGCGCTGGACGCATCACGGCATCGTGCTGCGCCGTGGACCCGCCGGCGCGTGGGACGGCAGCTGCCTGGCCACCGGATCGGTCCTTCGCCATCGCGGGCGGTACTGGATGGCCTACACCGGCAACTGGCTCGGCCCGGTGCCGGCCGTCGGCCTCGCCACCTCGAGAGATCTCGCCAGCTGGGAGAAGCTCGCCGGCAACCCCATCACCGGAATCGACGAGCATCACTACACCGCCCAGAGCCGCGGCCGGCGCCGCTTCGCGCACTGGCGCGACCCCGATCTCTTCGTCGTGGGCGACGCCGTGTACCAGGTGGTGTGTGCCACGGCCGCCGACCAGAGCGGCCCCGCCGGGTCGATCGGCGTGGCGCGGACCCGTGACATGACGAGCTGGGAGCTCCTGCCCCCGCTCGACGTGGACCCGTTTGCCGAGGAGCTCGAGTGTCCGCAGATCATCGCCGCGGACGGACGCTACTTCCTGCTCTTCTCCACGCTTCCCGACCTCCTGCTGGCGAGCCAGGCTGCGTCCACGGACGATGCGGCCGGCAACATGTACTCGATGGTCGGCCAGACGCCGCTCGGGCCGTTTCACATGCTCGATCCGACGCCGATCCTGCCCGCGGGCATGCCCGACCGGCCGTACGCCGGGCGCATCGTATGGCACGGCGGCGCCGCATTCCTCCTCGGGACGGTCTGGAGCGACTCGGGGGATCGAATCTGTGATCCGATCCCCGTCGAGCTCACGCCAAACGGGATCCGCGCTCGAGCGTCGACAGCGGAGTGCGGCCGGCCGTGACGGCCGAGGTCGCCGCCCTCGGCGCCGACGGCCACCCCGAGAGGTGCGCCGCGGCCGTGGGGAGGCGCTGCGCGCCTGCTCCGCGGGTGCGGTCGGAATCCGCGTGCCCGCCGTCGGGCGCACCGAGGCC
>CAZGUU010000026.1:0-29022 GCA_964529315.1 uncultured Enterobacteriaceae bacterium | reverse complement strand
GGCGGGCGGGGCAGCGGAGTTCGAGGAGGCGGCCGGGCGCGGCGCGCTGCCGCAGGTGCCGCCCTCGGTGGCCGCGGCCGGGGTGGGCGGCGCGCCGCCGATCGTCGCCATGGATCGCGAGCGCTTGCGCCGCGTGTTCTTGAATCTGGTGCAGAACGCCGTGCAGTGCACGCCTGCCGGAGGGGCGGTGACGGTGCGCGCCCGCGCGCTGCGCGGCGACGGCGAGGGCTGGGTCGAGTGCACGGTCGAGGACGACGGGCCGGGCTTCGCGGTCGAGGATTTTCCCCGGGTCTTCGAGCCGTTCTTCAGCCGCCGGCGCGGCGGCACCGGGCTCGGGCTGTCGATCGTGCAGCGGATCGTCGAGGAGCACGGCGGCAGCGTCGCGGCGGCCAATCGCGAGCAGGGCGGCGCGGTGCTCACGGTGCGGCTGCCAGTGGCGGCGGCTCCGGCTCCGGCGCGCTAGGCTTGGACGCCGCATCGCGCGTGTAGCCCTGCCGGCCGTGTGCCCCTGCGCGCGCGCCCGCCCGCCGATCGGCAGGCTGCTCTTGCGCTTGCCGAGCGACGTGCGCCCCCCGCGCGCGCATTCCCCGGAGCGAGTGAAGGGGCCCGAGGTCTTCTCCTCGCGCCTGCGCGAGGGTACATACGCCCAATGAGCCCGACCAGGATGGGAGCCCGTCTGGCCAACGTCGCGCTGCTGCTCGCAGCCGCGCTCGCGCAGGGGCAAGCCGCGGCGCCACCTGCCGCATCGGCCTCGCCTGCGCTCGCAGCGACGACGGTCGCGACCACGCCGACCACTACGGCGGCCGGCACCACCTCCGCCACCACCTGCCCGGCCAGCGCGCTCTCGTCGCAGCCCTACTTCCAGAGCGGCGCGATCGACCTCGTCGAGCTGATCCCGCCGCCGCCCGCTCCCGGCTCGCCGGCGGCGGCGCGTGACCTCGAGGCGGTGATCGAGGCGCAGCGGGCCGCGCACCAGCTCGGCACCACGGATCACGCCGTCGCCGACGCCGAGCTCACCTGCGCACGCTTCGCCGACGTGCTCGGCGCGGGCCTGGGCGCCGCGCAGGCGCCCAAGGCGCTGTACTTCCTGAACCGCGCGGCGCTGATGGGCGCTTCCGCCTCGGGGCCGGCCAAGACCTACTGGTGGCGGCCGAGGCCGTACTTGACGAGCCCGCAGGTCGAGCGGCTGGCCGACGTCGCGCCGGGTGCGCTCGAAGGCCCGGGGCCGCTCGAGGCCTTCCGCGCCGCCTGCACTCCGGGCCAGCCGCCGCGGCCGCCCAAGGCCATCGCCGAGGCGGATCCCGATCGCGGCATCACCTCGTACCCGAGCGGGCATGCGGCCTTCGGCATGAGCTGCGCGATCCTGCTCGCGAGGATGGTGCCGGAGAAGCGCGATGCGCTCTTCGAGCGCGGCCGCGAGTACGGCCTCTCGCGCGTGATCGTCGGCGCCCACCACCCCACCGACGTCGAGAGCGGCCGCGTGATGGCCGCGGTGGCCGCGGCCGAGATGCAGGAGAACGCGGCGTTTCGGCGCGACTTCGATGCGGCGCGGCTCGAGCTGCGCGCGGCCCTGGGCTTGCCCCGCGACCCGCCCGGCCTGGCGCCGAAGAAGCCCGAGCCGTTGCAGCCCTGAAGCGTCCAGCCCCGCTGCTGGCCCGTCGGCACCACCGGCCGGGATGCAGCCCGGGGAGCTTTACATTTTGAGTAAAGCTCAGTAAGCTTGGCATGCATGAAGAGCCGGGTGTCGTCCAAGGGCCAGGTCACGATACCGGTTGCCGTTCGCGATCTGCTCGGCTTGGCCACCGGGACGCCGGTCGAGTTCGTGGTTCGCGAGGGCGAGGCCATCCTGCGCAAGGGTGCCGCCGGGGATGACCCCGTGGACCGCGTCTACGGCGCCCTCGAGCTCGATCGACCGGTCGACGAGCTGATCGACGAGATGCGCGGCACGTCGCCCGCGTCCCGTCGCCGGGCACGGCCGACTGCTGGCTCCGAGCGACGCTCGGCGCTCGCGCCCAGCCGGAGCAGGACGGAGCGCCGGCCGAGGTCCGGCTCGGGCCGAGGGATCCCGCTGCCATGAGGACGGCCGTCGATTCGAACGTCCTCCTCGATGTGCTCGGCGCCGACCCGACGTTCGGGCCCGGGTCGCGCGAGGCCCTGCGCAAGGCCTACCGCGCGGGCGCGCTGGTGGCCTGCGAGGTGGTGTGGGCCGAGGTTCGGGCGGCGTGCCCGGACGCCGACTCCTTCCGCGACCTCGTCACGCCACTCGGCCTTCGGCTCGAGCCCACCTCGGCAGAGGCGGCCGCGCTCGCCGGCGAGCTCTGGCGAGGGCACTGCGCGCGCAGGCGAGCGTCGCGAGGGCCCGGCGACGAGCGCCCGCGGCGGGTCGTGCCGGACTTCCTCGTCGGGGCGCACGCCAGGCTTCAGGCGGATGCGCTGCTCACTCGCGACCGTAGGTTCTATCGCCAGAGCTTGCGCGGCCTTACGCTGATCGACCCGACGGCGTGAGCGCCGCCCCTCTCGCCGAGGCAGACGGCCACTGCAGTAGCCCCGCACGCTGGGGGCTGCGCGGCGGGCGGTCTCAGCCTCACGACGAAGAGCCGTCGCCGCCGCGACCGTCCCTTGGTTGATCTCGCGGCACTTTGCGGGCATGAGGCTCGAGGTATCGCGGGCGAGGTGCGAGGCTCTCGAGCGGGGGTGTGGGGCGCGGCGCCCGCAGGCGGCTGGCCGCGGAGGAGGGGAAGATGGCTCGACCCGTCGACGTGCCACACTCGAGCAGGGCCTTCTTCTACATCGCGCTGGTCGCGGCGATCGCGGCGCTGGGCGGGCTCCTGTTCGGCTACGACACCGGTGTCATCTCCGGGGCGATCCTCTTCATCGACCGCGACTTCGGCCTCGGCGACGCCATGCAGGGGCTGGTGGTGAGCTTCGTCACGCTCGGCGCGTTGGTCGGGGCGTTCGCCGCCGGCGCGCTCGCCGACGTGCTGGGCCGGCGGACGACGAACATCGTCGCCGGCGTCCTCTTCGTTCTGGCCTCCCTGGTCTGCAGCTTGACGCCCGGTGTCGCCGTGCTCGTCGCCGGCCGCTTCCTGGTCGGCGTGGCGATCGGGCTCACCTCGGTGGCGGCGCCGATGTATATCGCCGAGGTGGCGCCGGCCGCGATCCGGGGCCGGCTGGTCTCCGTCTTCCAGCTCGCGATCACGGTCGGAATCCTGGCCGCCTACGTCGTCGACGAAGCGCTGGCCAGCGCCGGGGCGTGGCGCTGGATGCTCGGGCTCGCGGTCGTGCCGGGAGGGCTGCTCGCGCTCGGTATGATCCCGCTGCCCGACAGCCCGCGCTGGCTCTTGAAGCGCGGCCGCGCCGCCGAGGCGCGGACGGTGCTGGTGCAGATCCGCGCCGGCGGCGACGTCGAGGACGAGCTGAGCGAGATCCACACCGACCTGGAGCGCCAGGGCGAGGGCTCGTGGGTCGATCTCCTGGGGCCGGCGATCCGCCCGGCGCTCGTCGTCGGCGTCGGCCTCGCCATCTTCCAGCAGATCACGGGGATCAACGCCGTCATCTACTACGCGCCGCAGATCTTCCAGTCCGCGGGCCTCTCCTCGGACGCCGTCGCGCTGGCCGCGACCATGGGCGTCGGGCTGATCAACGTGGCCGCGACCTTCATCGCGATCGGGCTGGTCGACCGCGTCGGGCGAAGGCCGCTCCTGGCGGCCGGTGTGCTCGGCATGTCCGTGTCGCTCGCCGTCCTCGGGCTGGCCTTCGAGGAGACGCCGGCCGGTCAGGCCGGCGCCTCCTCGATGCTCGACGTGGCGACCGTCTTCTGCCTCGCCGTCTACATCGTCTTCTTCGCCTTCTCGCTCGGCCCGGTGGTCTGGCTCATGATCTCGGAGATCTATCCCTACCGGAACCGCGCGCAGGCCGTGGGCCTCTCGACCGCCGCCAACTGGGGCGCCAATTTCGTCGTGAGCCTCACCTTCCCGATCATGCGCACCGACCTCGGCTCGGCCGCGACCTTTTGGATCTACGCCGCGCTCGGCCTGGTGACGCTGGCCTTCGTCTGGCTGCGGGTGCCCGAGACCAAGGGCCGAACGCTCGAGGAGATCGAGCGCTCCTGGGCCGCCGCGCGCCTGCCGCCCGCCGGCCGGGGCGAGGGATGACTCGCAGGCCGGGCCCGGGCGGTAGCGTGCGCGACTCACGGCCGCCTGGTCACGAGCGACGGGGCGCCGGCGGGCCACAGGGTCGAGATCGCCCGGGACCGAGCTCCCTCCAGGACGCGGAGGAGGACGCATGAGGACGAGCGTGTGCGCCGTATGGGTCGCCGTGGCTTGCGTCGCTCTGCTCGCGGCTGCGCCGGCGCGGGCTCTCCCGCCGGCCGTTTGGACATCGAGCCCACCCGGCGTGCCGGGGCCGGAGTACAGCGTGCTGAGGGCGCTTCCCGGCGACGTCGAGAAGCCGTGGTGGCAGTGGGCCCGAATGGGAGGCGACTGGGGAGGCTGGCGTGACCGGTGGAAGGAGGCCGGCGTCGAGATCCTCGCCGACTACATCACCGAGATCGCCGGCAACGTGAGCGGCGGGCAGAGCCGCGGCGTCACCTACACGCACAACGTCGGCGTCTGGTTGAACTTCGACCTCGAGAAGCTCGTCGGCTGGAAGGGCGGCAGGCTCCACGCCTCGGCCTCGGACCGGGTCGGCACGAGCCTCTCCCAGCGGCGCATCGGCAACCAGCTCGCCGTGCAGCAGATCTTCGGCGGCCAGACGATCCGCCTGGTGTCGCTCGCCCTCGAGCAGTCGCTCTTCGAGAAGAAGCTCGACGTGATCGCGGGGCGAATCGACTGGGGCGACGACTTCCTCCAGTCGCCCCTCTACTGCCAGTTCCAGAACGTCGGCTTCTGCGGCAACGCCGTGAGCGTGCCGATCGACGCCAACCTCTCCACCTATCCGAACACCAGCTGGGGCCTGCGCATCCGGACCCATTGGCTCGACACGTTCCACAGCAAGATCGGCGTGTACAACACGGTCCACGACTTCCGCGACAACCGCTGGCACGGCGTCGACTTCAGCATGCGTCACGACTCGGGCGTCGCCGTTGCGTGGGAGCTCGCCTGGCTGCCGGTCTTCGGCGGGGCGGCGGACCCCCTCGCGGGGCACTACAAGCTGGGCGGCTACGTCGACACCGAGCCGCTCCTGCAATTCGAGAGCGGCCTCATGCGCTCGGGAACCTACGGCCTCTACGCGGCCTTCGATCAGAAGCTCTTCCACGAGCCGGGGAGCAGCGCCGGCGAGCAGGGCCTGACCAGCTTCATCGCGCTCACCTACGCGCCGCCCGAGCTGGCCCGAGTCGAGCTCTACCTGATGGGCGGCCTGGTCTACGAGGGGCTCGTCCCCGGCCGCGACCAGGACATCGCCGCGCTCGGATGGATCTACGCCGACTTCTCGAGCGACCTTCGCCAGTCGCAGCGCGCCGCCGGCCTGCCCGCGCAGGAATACGAGATCATCGTCGAGGGGAGCTACGAGCTCTCGCCCGTGCCCTGGCTCCAGATCCAACCCGACGTGCAGTACGTGATCCGCCCGGGGGGCACCGGCGAGATCGACGACGCGCTGGTCTTCGCCCTGCAGATCAACGTCCCGATCTGAGTCGCGGACGAGCGCGGGCACCCGCCTCGGCGCGGCGATGCTTCCTCGTGCCGGCTCAGGAGGCGCCGCGACCCGGGGGATCCCGCGGCTCGACTCGCGCTCGCTCCGCGGTTCGCCGAGCGTCGATCTCGCGCAGGGCGGCTGCGACCCTCTCGCGGTCCGCCTGCGCCACCACCACCCGGCCGTCGAAGCGCGGCAGGATCCGCGAGCCCCAGAACCACGCGAGGAGCGCGCCGATGGCGATGGACGAGAAGAAGCGCACCGGACCGTAGGCGGCGTAGTACGCGTCGAGCAGGCGTCCCACGGTGCCGGGGGACAGGACGACGAACAGCGGCCAGAGTAGGAGCTTCCACCACTCGATCGGCACCACGTTGGGAAGGCCGAGCCAGCCGCCGAGCCACGAGGTGACGCCCAGACCCAGGGACAGGGTGACGAAGCTCTCGACCGGCCTGCCGGCGCCGCGAAACCATCCGACGCCGGCGACGGCGACGCTGAGCGACAGTGGCCATGTCTGGGCGAAGACCTTCCACGTCTCGATCGGAGGCTCGAGCAGCCTGCTCGCGATGGCGGGGATCGACAGCGTGGGCAGGGAAGCCAGGAACTGCACCTTGCCCGCGGCATCCCAAAGCGCCTTGACGTCGGCGAACATGGCCGGGGCCGCGGTCTGCTCGACCGGCTGCGTCGGTGTGGACACGGCTGCTCCCCCTCGAGGCTCGACCGTGCGAACCCCCGCACGGCGGCGGCGACCTGCGGACCCGAGCTACAGTCTGCCGAGAAGAAGCACCGCAAGACCTTCGAAAGCGTCTCCCCGACCACCCGTCGCCAGAGCGATGACTCGACTCGGCCAATCATCAGAATGCAGGCGCGGGGTCAACCCGTTCTCGAAGCACGCCAGCTCTGGGCCGACTCCCCGGCGGGCCGGAGCCACGTCGAGTACGCGACGAAGAGAGGCGCGCGCTGGACTTCCGCATCGCACGCGATGGCGAGGCCTGGACGCCGGTCGCATGCGAGTCGAGCGAGGCCCGGCCGAGTCGCGCCTTGCCCTGCCTCCGGGTGCAGCTCGGGCCACCACTTGCCGGTCCGCCCGTCGGATGGCAACGCTACGATCGTCGGTGCGCGCGCGGGAGGTGATGGGGCTCGGCCAAGAGCCTCTCCTGGCTGCGCGGATCCGCGGCTCGCGATGCGACGGACCCGAGCGCGCTTTCGGACCGCGAGGTCGGGGGCCGCAGGCCGACGAAGCGAGAGGGAAGGAGCAGCCATGTTCGACTTGAGCGGGCGTATCGCGCTGGTGACGGGTGCGGGGCAGGGGACCGGTGCGGGGATCGCGCGCTGCCTGGCGGCCCAGGGGGCGGCGGTCGCGGTCAACGACGTGGTGGCCGAGCGCGCGCAGGCCGTGGCGCGCGAGATCGTAGCCGCGGGGCGACGGGCCATCGCTGCACCCTTCGACGTCACCGACCGAGCGACCGTGGAGTCGGGCGTTGCGGCGGTCGTCGCGAGCCTCGGGCCGGTCGACGTGCTGGTCAACAACGCGGGCAATGCCGGTGCTCTGCCGTTCAACGTTCGCCCGTTTCTCGACCTCGATCCGCAGGAGTGGCCCCGCTTCGTCGACGTGAATTTCTACGGCGTCCTGAGCTGCATTCGCGCCGTCCTCCCCGGGATGTGCGAGCGGGGCTGGGGGCGCGTGATCACCATCTCGTCGGGTGCCGGGGTCGTGGGCCTGTCGATGGGCGTGTCGATCTACGGCGGCGGCAAGGGGGCCGCGCTCGCCTTCATGCGCCATCTCTCGCAGGAGGTCGCCCGCAGCGGGGTCACGGCGAACTCGCTCGCGCTCGGTCTGATGGTCATGGCGGACCAGCCCGAGGTCACGCGCGGGCTGGCGCGGAGCGTGCCCGTGGGTCGCCTGGGCGAGCCCGACGAGGTCGGGGCGGCCTGCGTCTGGCTCGCATCGAACGAAGCCGCCTTCGTCACCGGCCAGACGATCCATCTGAACGGCGGCGCAGTCACGACCTGAAGCGCCGCGGCGAACCCCGGCGCTCCGAGCGGGCGAGGCACCCCGGAGCAGAGCGCAAGCCTGCCTTTGGTAAGCCGGCCGGCACCACCGGGCGGCGACGCAGCCGTGACGGCGAATGCGGGACCCGGAGCGACTCCGCAGCCGCCGCGGGATGCCCGCGCAACCAAAAATTCCTGAGATGGATGCGCGGTCCACCCGGCGGCGGCGAGGACCCGGAGCGCAGGGCCCGCATTCGCCGGCGCGGCGGGCCACAGGCACCCCGCAAGCTGTCCCGGGGCTTCCTGCTCACGCCAGGAGCGCAGCCCCGGCCGCGCGGCCGCGAGCGCCCGGACGCCCCGCGCTACCGCCCCTGCGGACCGCTTGACTCGCAACTTGCAAATAACGTAAATTGTTTCCGTCCATGGCGAGCCACACGACGCAGGCCAGGCCGGCACGTCTGGCCCGACGGGCCCGGCCGGCGAGCGCGGCTCGCGCGGCAATCCCACCCGACGGGGCTGGCTCGATCAGCGGGGCCACGTCGACGGGCTCGACAGCCTCCTCCGGCGCGCTGCGCGCATCGCGCGCCACCGGCCGCAGGCAGCGCCGCCCGCAGGCCGAGCGCAGCGCCGCGACACGCGACAAGGTCATCGCCGCGGCCACCGAGTGCATCGCCGAGATGGGTTACGGCAACGCCACCATGGCGCGCATCGCCGACCGCGCCGGGGTGAGCTGGGGAGCCATGCAGCATCAGTTCGGCGAGAAGGACGCGATCGTCGACGCCGTGATCGAGCACGGGCTCGACGACTTTCGCCAGCGCATGGTCGGGCTGCGGCAGGCCGAGCCGGCGCTCGGGCGGCGCTGCCGCGCCTTTGCCGAGCGCGCCTGGGAGAGCTTCAAGCAGCCCGGCTATCGAGCCGTGCTCGACGTCCTGCTGCAGCGTCGAGACAAGACCGAGCGCATCGCCGCGGTGATGACCGGTCTGTGGCGCGCGGTCTTCGGCGACCTCGATCTCTCCGAGGAGCAGCAGCTCACCGCGCGGCGCTTCGCCTTCGTCATGCTGAGCGGCATCGCCACCGAGTCGGCGGTCGCTCCCGGATTCGACGACACGCGCGCTCACTTCGAGATCCTCGAGAGCACGCTCGTGCGGCTGCTGGCTGGCCCGCGCGCTCGCTCCCGGCCGGCTGCGAAGCCGCAGAAGAAGAAGGGCAAGCATGGCTGACTACGATGCGATCGTCATCGGGGCGGGACACAACGGGCTGGCGGCGGCCGGCGTGCTCGCCAAGAGCGGGCTCAAGGTGGCGTGCCTGGAGAAGACCAACTTCCCCGGCGGGATGGCGGCCACCAAGGAGCTGTTCAAGGGCTTCAAGCACAGCGTCGGCGCCTGGGCGCTGATCCTCCTCCAGGAGGAGATGGAGGATGTCCTCGAGCTGCAGAAGTACGGCTACGAGGTCTACACGCCGCGCACCTCCTTCTGCGCTTTCGGCGAGGCGGGCGACGTCCCGTTCATCGCGCACAACGATCAACAGGAGATGCTCACCCATCTGCTCGAGGACCACGGCCCCGCCACGCTCGAGCGGGTCACGGCTCTGTTCGGCTACATGCAGAGGTTCTCGAGCTTCGCCGGCTCGCAGTGGCGGCACGCGCCCGAGCCCATCGAGATGCTCGTCGCTCGGGCACCGGACGACGAGACCCGGGCGCTGCTGGTCGACTTCCTGCAGGCGAGCTGCATGGACGTGATCCGCAAGTTCTTCCCCGATCCGGCGATGGACCGCTGCATCCAGGCCTCGATGACCGCCATGACGATCGACGGCACGCACCTCGGTCCGTACAGCCCGGGCGGTGCCTGCTCGATGGTCTACCACTACACGGTCGGGGGCATCGCCAATCGCTTCCGCATGGTGCGCGGCGGGATCGGCCAGCTCTCCAGCGCCCTGGTGCGGGCGCTGGAGGCGCACGGAGGCGAGGTGATCTACAAGGCCCAGGTCAAGCGGATCATCGTCGAGGACGGCAAGTCCGTGGGGGTCGAGCTGCGCGACGGCCGGACGCTTTCGTCGCGCGTCGTGCTCTCGAGCATCGACGCCAACAAGACCTTCCTGCACATGGTCGGCGAGCAGCACCTGCCCGGCGACTTCACCAGTGCGGTCAAGGAGATCGACTACCGCAACGGCTACATCCAGATCCACCTCACGCTGAACGGGCTCCCCGAGTTCACCGGCCACATGGCCTTTGCCAACCAGGGCGACCAGCGCTGGATCATGAGCTACATCCCCTCGCCCGAGTACCTGTCGCGCTGCTGGGAGCAGGCCCGTCGGGGAGAGATTCCGGAGCGACCGGTCAGCTACTACCACATCCCCAGCATCATCGACCCGACGGCGGCCCCGGCCGGCTACCACGCCTGCACCTTCTTCTCGCACTACTTCCCGCACCAGGTGCCGCCGGGGAAGCTGCGCGACTGGGCCGAGGTCATGGCCGATCGCGTCATCGCCGAGATGGCGCGCTTCGCGCCCAACTTTCCCGACATCATCCAGGACCGAGTGATCCTCACCCAGGACTACTTCGAGAAGACCTTCGGCATCACCAACGGCGACTTCTGCCACGGCCTGCTGCACCCGGGGCAGATGTGGAGCCGGCGGCCAGTGGCGGGCTGGAGCGATTACCGGACGCCGATCGGCAACCTCTACATGTGCGGCTCGGCGTGCCACCCCGGGCCCGGCATCACCGGGATCCCCGGCTACAACGGCGCGCGTCGGGTGCTGGGTGACCTCGAGGGCACCGCATGGCGACCCTGATCACCGAGGAGTGCATCGTCTGCGGCGCGTGCGAGGACGAGTGCCCGACGCAGGCGATCCGCCTCGGGGACTCGATCTTCGTCGTCGATCCCGAGCGGTGCACGGAGTGCCTCGGGGTGAGCGAGACCCGCAAGTGCGACGAGGCCTGCCCCGTGGCGTGCTGTGTCATCGACCCGCAACGGGTGGAAGGGCAGGACGCGCTGCTCGCCAGGGCCCGAGCGCTCGGGTGCGACGGCGCCTCGCCGCAGGCCACCCACGGGCGGTAGGCGCAGGGCGCAGCGCCAGGAGAAACAAAAAAACTCACCTATGAAAATGTGTTGACTCGAGGCCAGGGACGAGGCTACGGTTCCGGCAGCACGGCAACACCCCCTCGTGGCGCCCGATGCCTGCCACCCGGCCCTGCGGCCGAGCCCCGGCTGGCGTCGGGGCGAAGTCTCGTCATCGCGAACGCAGGGCCCGATCGAGGGACGCGGCGGAGCCGCATGGCTCGGAGTGTAGCCACGCCTCGGCCGTGGCCCTCCCGTCAGGCGCTCCGAGCCACATCCGACCATGCCGATCACCCGAGGGAGCACGGCCCGCGCCGCAGAGAGCCGAGGCCAGGAGTGTCTGGCATGCAAGAGCAGTGCCGTGCGTGCCCGTGGGAGGGCGCTGCCCGAAGTCGCCATGGGCTCTGCTCGGGCGGAGCGCAGGCCATGACGGGTGTGCCCGAGATCCTCCCGCTCGCGCCGCAGGCGGGTGATGTCCGGCTGCCCGAGGCGGGTCTCTTCGAGGCGGTCGACCCCGGGGCGCTGGCCGAGCCGGTGGTCTACGAGCCACGAGCCCCACTGGTGACCCGTGTCCTTCGCGAGGCGCGTGCGATGCGCCACGTCCCGGCGCAGCAGATCGCGCACCGAGCGCGCTTCGCCCTGTTGCACGCGATCTACTCCGCGACTCCCGGCCTGCCGATCGCGCGTGCCCGGCGAGAGGCGAGCGGCAGCCTCTCCGCCGCTCCGTTGCCGGCCCTGCCCGTGGCGCTGATCGCGCCCGACGGTCTCGAGCCGGTGATGCGCAGCGCCGACCGGCTGACGCGCCGTCGCTTCCTGTACCTCGGCCGGCAGGCCGATTTCGCCGCGGGCATCCGCTGGCGCGACCCCGATGCCTCGCCGCTCTGGCTCTTCCAGCTTCACCACCTCGGATCGGTGGTCGACCTGGGGCTGGTCGGGCGCTGGGACCAGGCGCGCAAGATCCTGCGGTCGTGGGCCGGCATCTATCGCAAGACCTGGGACGAGGTGGCCTGGCACCCCCACGCGGTTTCGATCCGCCTCTCCAACCTCTGCCTCGCCGCGGGGCACGGCGGCTCGTTCGACCGGCTGGGGCCGCTCGGCTTCGAGCTCGCAGCGGTGCACGCGGCGTTTCTCGTGAAGCACGTCGAGCGCGACGTTGGCGGCCACCATCTGATCGACGACGCCTGGGCCCTGCTGCTCGCCGGTCGCTGCCTGAGCGGGCCGCTGGCGCCGGTGCTCGAAAAGACGGCGCGGCGCATCCTGCATGCCGAGATTCCCAGGCAGGTGTTGGCGGACGGCGGGCACTGCGAGCTCTCGCCGATGTACCACGTGGCCGTCATGCATCGGCTCGCCCAGGTCGGGGCGCTTCTCGGGGGCGAGGATCGGCTGGTCGCGGAGGGCATCGCGCCTGCTCTGCGGCGCATGACGAGCTTCCTGCGTGGTATCACCTGCCCGGACGGCGACATCCCGTTGCTCGGCGACAGCGCTCGGGGCTTCGCGCCGCACCCACAGCGGATCCTCGGCGTGGTGCGGTGGCTCGGTTCCCGTTGGCCGGAGCTCGGCTGGGGTCAGCCGGACGGACCCGTCACGGGGGGCAGTGCGCCACGCGTCGGGCGCAAGGGCGACGTGCACGCGGCGAGACGGCGCACCGCTCGACGGGTCGCGGCCGGTCCCGCCTCCCTGGTGCGCAGCTTTCCGGACGCCGGCCTCCACGTGCTCGTCGGCCGGCGCATCTGGTGCATCGTCGACGCTGGGCGCACCTGTGCGGACCACCTCGTGGGCCACGGTCAGGCGGACACCTTCACGGTCGAGGTCTGGGTCGACGGCGAGCGCGTCGTGTGCGACCCGGCGGTGCACGAGTACAGCGGGCCCTGGCGATACTGGGGCCGGTCGTCGCGCGCGCACAGCACGGTGACCATCGACGACGCCGACACCTCGGAGGTCTACGGCAGCTTCCGCACGGGAGCGCGGGCCAGAGTGCTGCAAACCCAGCTGGGCTCGAACTCGGTGATTGCCACCCTCGAGCTACCCAACACGGGGGTGCGCATCCGGCGAATCGTGCGGCTCCACGTGGAGGGCGGCACGGAGCGGCTCGAGATCCGCGACGAGGTCAAGGCCTCCGCGAGCGGCCGGCCGGCATCCCGCCTCCACCTGGCGCCGGGCTGCACCGTCGCCATCGAGGCGGGCGCGCACCGCAACGCGCAGGTCGCGACCCCGAAGGGCGCGATGCTGACCATCCGCAGCCGCGGAGGAATCCAGGCCGAGGCGGGCCGTGCGTCGACGACCTTCGGCGAGTGCAAGCCGAGCATCATCCTCGTCCAAGCGCGGCGAGGAGACGTGATCGCGCGCCGCCATCCGTCCCTGTGCTTCGAGCTCGAGCCACCCCCGAGACCGCACCAGGTCAGCTGCTTGACCGACGCCGACGGCCATCCGGCGGGCGCTCTGCACGAGCGCCGGGGACGGCCGCGCACCAGCCGCGACGCGAACGCCACGCGCATCGCCCCGGCCGCCGTCGTGCCACAGCCGAGCCCCTCGAGTGGCGTCTCCGCCAACGGCAATGCCAACGGCGACGGCTCGCACGCGCACCGCGCGCGCCGCGTCCGATCCTGAGCGCGTCGTTCGGGGTCAGCCCACCGCCGGAGCGTCGGCCAGCGTGCGTCGCCGAGGCCTCTCGGCCAGACGATGCACGCCGCCGCCGCGAGACGGGCTAGACCTTCTCCACCTCGATGCCGAAGCCGCGCGGGTTGTGTCCCGGGGAGTTGAAGTACATCCGGTAGTGGAGCTGCCCGTAGCCGCCGGCCAGGTGGAGCGGCTTCCACGGTGCGGGCACTGGCGTCTGCTGCCCCCGCCAGCCCTTGAACTGGTAGGGCTCCCAGGCGTGGAAAAGCTGCACCATGCCGGGCTGCAGCCGGGCCGCGGGCCGCACGCGGGCTTCGAAGGCGCCGTGGTCGTTGTGGATCCGGGCGTGGTCGTGGTCGGCCAGGCCGCGCGCTTTCATGTCGTCGGGGTTCATCCACACGACGGGCTCGCCACGCTGCAGGCGCAGCAGGATCGGCTGGTCGCGCTGGATGGCGTGGATGCTCCAGCGGTTGTGTCCACTGGTCAGGCGCAGCGAGTGCTTGCCGCGCATTCCCGGCGAGGCCTTGTGCACCGGCAGCGCCTCGCCCCCGTCCATGAACCAGGGGTGGTCGATCAGGAACTGCTGGCGGCCGGTGATCGTCGGCCAGGCGTACTTCTTCTCCGAGAACCAGCGGTAGGGGGTGAACGTCTCGCCCGGCACGAAGTCGGAGCAGGACTGGTTCACCAGGGTGAAGGTGCCCTTGCTCACCACGGGCACGGCGCCGAGCCTCACGGCCTCGTCGCCGCTGATGTTCCCCACGTTGTCGCTGCGGCGGAAGATCCGGTCCATGTAGGCCCGGGCGTTCTGCGGGTCGAGCTCGCCGTTCATCGACCACACGTCGTAGACCTTGGTCAGGTCGAGCGGCCGGCCGAGGGGGCCCTTCACGGAGGAGATGCCGCGCTCGCGCGCGCGCCGCGAGACCCACTGGGCGAGCGTACCGAACATCTCGTAGTCGGACTTCGCCTCGCCCTGTGGCGGCGCGGCCGGCTCGGAGGCGACGATGTAGGGCATCGCCGAGACGGCGTACTTGACGCCGTACTTCTCGTAGTAGGCGGCCACCGGCAGGACGATGTCCGCCCACGCCGTGCTCGTGCTCATGCGGAAGTTCGCCGAGACGATCAGGTCGAGCTTGGGCCAGAGGTGCTCGCGGGCGGTCTGCGGCGAAGGCCAACGGCGCAGGGGGTTGGATCCGGTGAAGATGAACACCCGCGGCCGGTTGCCGGGCTCGGGGTGGATCGGCATCCAGCCGCTCTTCACGGCGTCGTCCATGTACTGCTGCGTGGTCCGCGGCAGCGTCGGGTCCTGGTTGGTCGGCGCGGTCCAGACCTTGTCGTAGCCGCCGTGGAAGTAGAGAAACGGCATCAGCGGCGTGAAGGGGAAGTTGTTCGAGTAGTTGGTGTAGAGCTCCTCCCACTCCCTGGGCGTGAGCGCCGCCATGGGGTTCTTCCACTCGCCGGCCAGGACGCCGCGCATGGCCTTGCCGGCGAGCCTCAAGGTATCCGCCGTGGAAGGCTGGAACTCGGCGGAGCCGAGCTCGTCGGCGCCCTTCATCTCCCACCACGAGGCGACGCGCAGCCCGCCGCCCTTGCGGCCCTGGTTGCCGGTGATCGCCATGAGCAGGGCCATGGCCCGCTGGAAGAGGTCGCTGTGGTAGTTCTTGCAGGCGCCCCACGAGGCGTAGATCATCGCCGCGCGCGCCTTGGCCAGGTCGCGGGCGAAGGTGCGCACGACGGCGGGGGCCACGCCGGTGACCTCCTGCTGCTTTTCCGGCGTGTAGCTCGCCTGCAGGTGCTCGCGCAGCACCTGCATCAGCGGTCGAACCGAGATCTTCTCGCCTGCCGCGCCCTTCACCTCGAAGCGGCCGTCGAGCGCCGGCTGGATGCCGCCCAGCGCGAGGAGATGCCCGCCCTCGCCCTTGCAGCCGGGTGCGGCGACCGCGGCCTTGGCCTTCTCGTCCCAGACGTAGAAGAGGTCGTCCGCGCCGCCCTTGGTCAGGTCCGACTCGCGCAGGTAGCGGCCGCTGTCCGTGCGCACCAGGAAGGGCAGGTCGGTCTGCTCACGGACCGAGTCGGCGTCGTAGAGATTCTCCTCGAGGATCACCTGCGCGGCGGCCAGGCCGAAGGCCGCGTCGGTCTCGTGGCGCACGTTGACCCACAGGTCCGAGCGGATCGCCGAGGCCGAGAGGTCGGGCGAGATCACCGCCAGCTTGGCGCCGCGGTAGCGCGCCTCGTAGGCGAAGTGGATGTCGGGGATGCGCGTGTAGCTCGGGTTGGCCACCCAGAAGACGATGTAGTCGGAGAGGAACCAGTCGTCGGTCGTGCCGTCGGCGTTGTACATGCCCCAGGTCTGCACCAGGCCGTTGGGCATGTCGCCGACCCCCGCCCACGAGTCGAGCATCGTGCAGCCGAGCGCGTTGGTCCAGCGCGTCTCCGCGCCCGAGTCGGGACCGTAGTCGCAGTTCGTCGTGCCGTGGTCGTGCACGACGGTTTCGATGCCGGCGGCCACCGCGGCGTCGACCACCGCGTCGGCGATCGTCCGGTACGCCTCGTCCCAGGTGATCCTCGTCCACTTCCCCTCGCCGCGCTCGCCGGCACGCTTCATTGGATAGAGGATGCGCGTGGGCTGGTACTGCAGGTTGGCGTAGCAGCCGCCCTTCTGGCAGCCGCGCGGGTTGAAGTCGGGCACGCTGCTGTTCGACGCGTCGTACACGGCGTTCTGCTCCTCGCGCCAGACGATGTCGTCCTTGACGAAGAGGTTCCACGAGCAGGCGGAGAAGCAGTTGGCGCGGTTGTGGGTGCCCTTGACCACCCGATCCCAGGTCCAGGCCTTGCGGTAGAGATCCTCCCACTCGCGGTACTTGGGCAGCGGCAGGGCCGCCGGGCTCGAAGCGCCGGCCTGCTGCGCGGCAGCGGTGGAGGTCAGCAGGCGCAGCGGCCCCAGCGACAGGGTGAGCGCCCCGGCGCCGCGCAGGAACGCCCGGCGGCCGAAGCTCGCGTCCGTTGGTCTCATGGCAGCTTCCTCGATTTCGTCGTCGAAGGGTGGAAAGTGACATTACAACGGTCGGTGTAACTCTGTCAACGTGGCGGATGGCACGGGGGTGACGGCGCGCACGCCATGCCACGCACGCGATCGCTCGGTCGGGAGGGGCGAGCCGGGCGAGAGGGGTTCCTTTGCGGCGGATCCCGCGCGGCCGCGCGCCCTGATGGCGCACTTCGCCGATGCAGGAGCCGCGAGGCGACGATGTGCTCTTGAGGACGGCCGCGAACGAGCCTAAGGAGAAGTCCGTCATGCGCAGAGCCGCCTGGGGTGGAGCTCCCTCGCCCGTCGATCGCAGCGAGGCGAAGCAGCGGATCGTCGAAGCCGCCTGGCGCTGCGTTGCGCGCACCGGCCTGGAGCGGATGAACGTCGCCGACATCGCCGCCGAGGCCGGCGTGACGCGGCAGACGGTCTACCGCCACTTCGCCAGCCGCAGCGAGATCCCGCAGGCGGTGATCGCGATGGCCGCGGGCGACATCGTCGAGCGCATGTTCGCGCAGGCGCGGCGCTTTCCTCGGCCCGGCGATCGCCTCGTCGAGGCGATGGTCTTCCTGCGCCGCGAGATCCCCAAGGACCCGCACATGGGCTCGATCTTCGGCGCTCAGGGCGCGGCCAGCCCCGAGGCGCTGCAGCTCTCCGAGACGGTGCTCGGGGTGGGCCGCAATGCGCTGCGCACCCTGAACGAGGAGTGGGCGCCCTTGAGCTCGCGCGACGTCGACGATCTGGCCGAGCTCATCCTGCGGCTGCTGCGATCCTTCATCACCGATCCCGGCCCCAAGCCGCTCGGCGACGTCGCGTTCCGCAGCTTCCTGTACCGCTGGCTGATCCCCGCGACCGGCCTGCCCACGCGAGCCTCGAGATCGCACCCGGCGCGCCCGAGGGTAGTGCTGCGCGTCGCGGCGAGCGCGACGCGCTGAGGCGAGCGAGCCGGGGGTCGCGACGCGCGCCGCGACCCCGCAGGCCCAGCGCGGCGGTCGGTGACGAGCGCGATCGACCGAGCACGGCCTCCATTTTCGGCGAAAATGGAGGCCGTGACAGCAGGTCAGCGCGCTCGGCGAACGGCCGGCAGGTGAGTGCGCTGCGGGCTGGCTGGCGCGAAGGCCTCGAGCCCGCCGTGCGCCCGCAGCAGGTGCAGTCCGTCGCCGAGCAGCGGGCCGACCAGGTCCGCGAGCGGCGCGGTCGCGGTGGCGAAGATCGTTCCGTGGATCGCGAAGAGCATGCCCGATCGCGGATCGACGACTGTCAATCCCTCGGAGGTGTCGCTCTCCTCGACGAGCTTGCGCAGCAGGCGGCCCGTGGCCGGGTCGAGCGCGACCAAGACCTCGCGCACCGGCATGCGTACCTCGCGGCCCGCCGTCGAGTAGAAGTAGCCGAGGTGGATCGGCACGAGCAACGCATCGTCGGTCACGGTGATCAGGCCGTCGCCCACCCATTCGGGCGGGCCGAGCGTCGGGTTCACCGGGAGCTCGGCGGCCGCCAGCGCGCCTAGGTCCGCCTCCCAGAGCTTCGTGCCGTCGGGGCCGAACGCCACGGCCGCCTTGCCGCGCTGCAGGAGGTAGACGCGGCCGTTCGGTCCCACGCTCGGCGAGCCCGATTCGCTGTAGCCGGGGCCGGTCTGCCACAGGATGCGACCGCTTCGCGTGTCGATCGCGTAGAGCACGCCGGTCTGATCGCTGACGTAGACCTGCCGGCCGTCGGGCGAGAGCGACGGGCTCGAGCCGCTTCCCGGGCCGACGGGGGTCTGGAAGTCGATGTGCATCTCACCGTCGCGCAGCGAGAGCGCGTAGAGCGCCCCCTGATCGGGTGTCGGCGAGGTGCCGACGACGAACACCCGCCCGGTCTTGGGCTCGACCGAGGGCGTGTTCGCCGACTCGAGGACGCCGCCGAAGATGAGCTGCCAGATCGGGTCGGCGAGCTCGGGATCGAGGGTCGGACCGTCGGGCCCCTGAAAGGTCGTCGGCGAGAGCGGGGGGTCGGTGGCGCGTGCGGCCTGGGCGCCGGGCAGCTCGAGGATCGGGGCGACGAGCCGGCCTGTTGCGCGGTCCGCGACCACGACCTGCCCGAAGGCCGTGACGCCGAGCACGTGGCCCTCGCCGGTGAGCACCGGCGTGACGATCGGGTTGAACTTCGCGTGGCGCGTGGCCTCCTGCCACGGGGCGTCCGGCGACGCCCCGGGCAGATCGATCACCCAGCGGACGGCGCCGCCTGAGGTGAACGACCAGAGCTGATTGCAGTCGCCGAGAAAGATGTCCCCGGCGCGGTCGACGACCGGGCTGCTGGTCAAGGCGCAGGCGTCGAGGTCGGACGGCTCGTTCCACGGGGGTGCTTCCCAGAGAAGCCGTCCCGACTGGTCGAAGGCGTGCAGGTTGGAGTGGCCCGGCCCCAGGCCGGTCGTCTGGAAGAGGCGTCCGTCGAGGCCGATCGTCGGGGCCCAGAGCGTCGCGGCTCCCTCGAGCGCGTGCCAGCTTCGCACGTACGAGCGCGCCGTGCGCGTCGCTACGTACTTGCGATTGCCGGCGTCGGCGTGCAGCGTCGTCCACCCGGTGCGCGCATGGGGCGGACTTGCCGCGTGGGCGCTGCGGGGCGCGATCCAGCCGAGGGTGACAGCGCAGAGTACAGTCGTGACGCCGAGCGTCGTGCCGAACCTGGTTGCAGGCGTGGAGCGGCGTCGATCGCGGTGCGGCATGGTTTCTCGTCTCCTGTGCGGCCCGCGAGCGGGCCTCCATTTGCCCAGCGGGAAGCGCGGCGGCGGTCTCTCTAGCGCGAAGCTCTCGCCGATTCGAGAGAGAGCTCGTCCGAGCTCCCGAGGCGTGCGTCCAGTGGGCACGGTCAGTCGCGTCGCACCAGCCCGTGCGCGACGAGGTAGGCGAGCACGCGCCGCGCGGCAAGCGCGTGGCCAGCGGCCGTCCAGTGGCCGTCGCCCGGGATGACCAGCGGGCCATCGAAGTAGAACTCGCGCGCCAGCTCGTGCGGCCACAGGCCCAGGACCAGGTGCTCGATGCCGAGCTCGCGGTTGACGCGCGCCGCTTCGTGAGTGAGCGGCCCGGTGGAGACCAGCGGGATGCCGCGGCTCGCCAGCAGGTCGCGGATCTGGGCGAGGTGCTCGGCGTAGTGCGCGTAGCCCAGCGTGTGGTGGTAGCGCGGCGGCACGCGGTCCTCGCTCGCGGGCGGCTCGCCGGCCTCGTACTCCACCTCCTCCAGGCCGGGCGTCGGGAAGATGCGCCGGTGCGGGTAGAACATCCCCAAGCAGTCATGCTTGACGCGCAGCCACCAGGCGGGGAAGTCGAGGCCCCCTTCGCGCGGCGTGGCCAGCCGGCCGTCGATCGCGCGCAGCAGCGAGTGGACGAGCAGGGAGCGGCGCGCCAGCGCGCCGAGCAGCGTGGGCTCGGGCTGCAGGAAGTTGGGCGAGCGGACGTCGTTGCCGTTGAACACCAGGATCACCAGGTCCGGTGCGAAGCCGAGCACCTTGCGCCGCAGCAGGGCGAGCTCCTGCGCGGTGTCGTAGCCGGGCACCGAGAAGTTGATCACCTCGAAGTTGCCGGGGGCGCGCTCGTTCAGCGCGCGCTCGAGGACCTTGGGAAAGCTCTCCTCGAGAGGGACCTTCCAGCCGAAGGCGGTCGAGTCTCCGACCAGCGCGATGCGCTGGACCCCCAGAGGCTTCTCGACGGGGAATACGCGGTCGTGCAGACCCTGCGCGCTGATGTGTGCGTGCAGCGAGGGGATCTCGTGGCCCGGATCGAGCTCGTAGACCAGCAGCGGGTCGTCGGAGGGCACGTAGCCCGTCCGGTAGAGCGACGGCCGGGCGTGCAGCAGCGCCTCGGCGGCGAGCCAGGAGAGGCCGACCGAGACCAGGAGCAGGGCGGTGCGTGTCGGCCAGGCGCGGCTGGGGCGGCGGCTCATCGTCGCACCCTGCTGCGAAGAGGCTTCGGAGTCGAGCGGCGCCCCGACCGGACCGGGCGACGCGGATCGATCAGCTCGGCAGGCCACGCACGAAGTCGGCCAGCTCTCGGTTGAAGCGCTCGGGCTGCTCCCAGAACGGGCTGTGCCCGGTGCGTGGGTAGAGCGAGATGCGGGCGTGCGGGATTCGCGCGGCGCTGTGGTGTGCGGCCGTGGGCAGCACCAGGGCATCCTGCTCGCCGTGGGTGATCAGCACCGGGCGCTCGAGGCGCGAGAGCACGTCGTCGTTGCTCACCGAGCGGGCGACCATCGTCTCGCGGACGTGCGGCGGCACGACGACGTTGAAGCCGAGCCAGGCGTAGAAGTCCGCCGGCTTCGGCTCCTCGAAGACCAGCATGCGCACCATCGTGCGCATGGCCGCGACGCTCTCCTCGACGTCCCTGGCGAAGCAGCCGGGAATGACGGGCAGGTAGTCCGGCGCGATGAACGCCATCGATTCCTCGCCGAGCTTGGTCAGCGCGCCGACGAAGCTCGTGGCGGCGATCTCCCCCTCGCCGTGGCAGCGCAGGTAGTCGCACAGCACGACGCCGCCGAACGACCAGCCCACCAGCACGGGCCGCTCCAGGGCGAGCTGGTCGATCACCGCCTGGAGGTCGTCGGCCCAGAGCTGCGCCTCGCCGTAGGCGTCGCGCGGCTTGTCGGAGAGGCCGTGGCCGCGCAGGTCGAGCGCCACCAGGCGGAGCTCCTCGGCGAGCGGCGAGGCGAGCTGGCGCATCCACACCAGGTGGCACTGCGAGAAGCCGTGCACGAAGAGGATCGGCCGGCCGCTCGGTCGCCCCGCTTCCACGACGTGCAGGCCGACCCCCCCACCGCCCGTGACCCTGTGCGCTCTCATTCGCGGCATCCTCCGGGGATCGCCTGCCCGGCGGCGTCCCCCTGTCGTGTGCCATCCTGCGCCATGCTGCGCCAGCCCCGGGGCAGGCTTCCGGCGCCAGCGCCGCACGCATGACCTCGGTCATGCCGCGGCCCGGCCGCGCGCAGGCTCCCGCGGTCGCCCGCCGTTGCAATTTCTTCCTGCATGCAGGTAGAAAACGCGCGCGGATCCCTGCCGCGGACCGCAGCCGTCATCGCGTGCCGTGACGAGCTGGCGATGGAGACGACGCAGGCGGCAGGGGCGAGGGCGGCCCATCGGGAGGAGCGAAGATGGAACGACCCTACTGGAGCATGGAGATCGAGCCGTGGCTCGGCAGCGAGCGCCTGCGCGCGGTGCAGCTCGAGCGCCTGCGCACCCGAGTCGGCCAGCTCCTGGAGCACGCGCCGTACTTCCGCGCGCAGATGGAGGAGCGCGGCGTGCGCGCCCCGGCGGACATCGGCAGCCTCGACGATTGGCCCAAGGCGCTGCCACCGTTCACCAAGGCGGACTACCGCGCGCTCATCGAGCAGTGCGAGAACGACGTCTACCGGCTGCTCGACGCCACGCTTCCCGTGCCGCTCGACGAGCTGGTGTGCATGGCGTCCACATCCGGGACGACCGGCGATCCGCAGCCCTATCCCTTCACCCGCGTCGACCTGGACGACTTCTGGGGCGAGTACCTGCGCCGGGCCCGCTGGCGCGCCGGGGTACGCCCCGGGGATCGCCTGGTCCACGCGTTTGCGCTGTCGATGTTCGCGGCGGGCGTGCCGCCGCTCCAGTCGAGCCGCGACGACGGCACCATGCAGATCCCCGTCGGTGCCGAGGGGGGCGTGGCGCGAATCCTGAAGACGGCGCGCTTCTTTCGCGGCAACGTGCTGTCGTGCACGCCGTCGCTGGCCGAGCACATGATCGAGCGGGCGCCGGAGATCCTGGGCGCGCCGATCGAGTCGCTCGGAATCAAGATCGTGCTGTGCGGTGGCGAGCCGGGCGCCGGGATCCCCGAGGTGCGCAGGCGGATCGAGAGCGCCTACGGCGGCAAGCTCTACGATCTGGGCGCAGGCATCGGCGTGTCGTGCGACCATCCCGAGTATCAGGGCATGCACTGGGTCGGTGACGACCTGGCGATCTACGAGCTGATGGATCCGGACACCCACGAGCCGATCGCGCTCGCCGACGGCGCCCGGGGCGAGGCGGTGTTCACCACGCTGGTGGGCGGCGGTCTGGGATGGACGCGGCTCACGCTCGGCGACATCCACGAGGTCCGGGTGTCGCCGTGCCCCTGCGGGCGCACGGGGTTCCGCTACCGCATCGTCGGACGCGTGGACGACATGCTCAAGGTCAAGGGCGTGATCGTCTACCCGGCGGCGATCGACGGCGTCGTCGCGAGCTTCATTCCGCGGGTCACCGGCGAGTTCCGCATCCTGCTCGACGAGCCGCCGCCGCGCGTGGTGCCGCCGCTCAAGCTGCGCATCGAGCGCGGCGAGCAGACCGCGGAGTCGGAGCTTCCCACGCTGGAGGCGGAGATCGTCGCGGCGATGAAGGAGCGGCTCAAGGTCTCCCCGCAGATCGTCTGGGCCGAGCCGCACGAGCACCCGCGAAGCGCGCACAAGACGCGCTTCATCGAGCTCGTGCGATGAAGAGTCCGCGCGGGGCGCGGCCGAAGCCACGACCGCGCCTCGAGAGCCCGCGGGCGAGCAAGGCGCAGCGCACGCGCGCCGCGATCCTGGCGGCGGCGGAGGCGGTGTTCGCCGAGAAGGGCTACGCCGCGGCCCGCCTCGAGGACGTGGCCGAGCGGGTCGGCCTGCGGCGTGCCTCGCTGGTCTACCACTTTCGGGACAAGCGCGAGCTCTACGAGGCCGTGCTCGCCGGCGTGCTCGGCGAGCTTCTCGAGCGCTATCGGGTGGCGCTCGCCCCGGATGTGCCCCTATCCGAGCGCCTCGAGCGCGTGGTGCGCACCTGGGTGTCCTTCGTCGGCGAGCGTCCGACCCTGGCCCGACTGCTGCTGCGCGAGGCTGCCGAGGCGTCGCCCAGCTCGCCCGCGGCGCGCCTGATCGAGCCGGTGGCCAACGCGGTCCGCGACGCGATCTTAGAGGGCCAGCGCAAGCGCCTGCTTCGCCCGATCGACCCGATCCACTTCATCTTCAGCGTGGTCGGCGCGACGGTGTTCTTCGTCGCCGCGACACCCGCGCTGGCCCGGGGCTGGCGCGCCGACCCCTTGAGCCGAAAGCAGCTCGACGCCTTCCGCGAGGAGACCCTGGACATCGCGCGCCGGCTGCTCGGCACCGACGAGGCGGCGGATGCCGGAGAGAGCCGCCCGCCTAAGCGCCGCCGGCCACGAGCCATGGCGGCGGAGCGGGCGCGGGCGAGCCGCCAGCCGGGCCGTCGACTGTCGTGAGGACACGAGAGCCATGAGGACCCGACAGCCGTGAAGACTCGACACCAACGAGGACTCGGCGCTGCCCGAGCGCGCACCTCGACGAGCCGCAGACCTCCGCGAGCCCGTGCGGTCCGGCTCCGTGAGCGCCCCGCGCCCGCCGCACTCACCACGAGGAAGCCATGTCGCTGACACGACGCGATCTCCTTCGCTCCGCCGCCGCGGCGGCCGTGCTGCTCTCGCTCGAGCGCCTGCGGCCGGCGCACGGCGCCACGGCTTGGGCCGGGGCGGCGACGCTCCGGCTCCCCGAGTACCGCGCCTGGGAGGACCTCTACCGGGGGCAGTGGACCTGGGACAAGGTGGTGCGCAGCTCGCACTTCGTGAACTGCTGGTACCAGGCGCACTGCGCCTGGGACGTCTTCGTCAAGGACGGCCTGGTGTGGCGCGAGGAGCAGGCGGCGGACTACCCCGCCGTGCGCCCGGATACGCCCGACTTCAACCCGCGCGGCTGCCAGAAGGGCGCCTGCTACAGCGCGCGGATGTATGATCCGACCCGTGTCAAGTACCCGATGAAGCGGGTCGGCGAGCGCGGCTCGGGCAAGTGGCAGCGCCTCTCGTGGAAGCAGGCGCTCGACGAGATCGCCGACCGCATGATCGACACGCTCGCCACCGAGGGGAGCGACCGGATCATCTGGTCGCTCGGCCCGGGCTACAGCTTCGGCCCCTCGTCGGCCGGCCAGCTCCGTCTGGGCCTGCTCCTCGATACGCCCCAGCTCGACATGAACACCGAGATCGGCGACAGCCACCAGGGCGCCGCCGTGACCTTCGGCAAGATCATCGCCGAGCGCTCGCTCGACGACTACTTCTTCTCCGACGTGATCCTGATCTGGGGCGGCAATCCCCTCTACACGCAGATCCCCAACGCGCACTTCTTCACCGAGGCGCGCTACAAGGGGGCCTACGTCGTCACGATCACGCCGGACTACAATCCCTCGGCGGTCCATGCCGACCAGTGGATCAGCGTCAAGCCGGGCAGCGACGCCGCCTTCGCGCTCTCTCTCGCGCAGGTGATCGTCGCCGAGAAGCTGCACGACCGGGCGTTCCTGCGCGAGCAGACCGACATGCCGTTCCTGGTCCGCGAGGACAGCGGCCGCTTCCTGCGCCAGAGCGACATGGTGGCGGGCGGCTCGGACGACGTGCTCTACGTCTACGACGAGCGCACCCGGTCGATCGTCGAGCCGCCGCGAGAGACGTTGGCGCTGGGCACCCTGGTGCCGGCGCTCGAGGGCACGTTCGAGGCACGCACTCTGGCCGGGCCGGTGCGGGTGCGGCCGGTGTTCGCCCGGCTGCGCGAGTCGCTCGAGCGCGACTACCGTCCCGAGAAGACGGCGTCGGCGACCGGCGTCTCGCCGGCCGTGGTGCGAGCGCTGGGGCGGAGAATCGGCAAGTCCAAGGCGGTGACGAACGTCACGACGAGCAACTTCAGCAAGTTCTACCGCGGCAACCTGATGCAGCGCGCGCAGATCCTGGTCTTCGCGCTGTGCGGCCACATGGGCAAGCGGGGCAGCGGCTACAGCGCGTTCCCCTTCCTCATGCAGGACGGCACGGAGAGCTTCGCCATGCTGCGCCAGCCGGGCGAGGCGGGACGGCGGCAGGTCGCCGAGCAGATGGAGGCCATGCTGGCGCAGGTGCGCAAGCCCGGCATGACGCTCGAGATGGCGCGCTACGAGCTATCGCACCAGCAGCTGCGTGCCGGCCTGTGGGTGTCGGGCGTGATGTTCTGGAACGTGCACGGCGGGCTGCTCGAGGTGAGCGGCCGCTCGCAGGAGTGGGACCCGCACTTGAAGCGCCCGCTCGGCGACTACTTCCAGGAGGCGCTCGACAAGGGCTACCAGTTCGTCTGGCCCAAGCCGGGCAACGATCCGCGCATCGTCATCGAGTACTACGGCAACATCCTGCGCCGGCTGCGCGCCTACCCCTACGTGCTGAAGACGCTGTTTCCCAAGCTGCACGCCTTCGTCACCATCGACTGGCGGATGAGCTCGACGACGATGTTCTCCGACTACGTCCTGCCGGCCGCCGGCTGGTACGAGCGCGCCGAGCACAAGTGGGTGACGCCGCTCATGCCCTACCTGCACGTCGGCACCAAGGCGACGAGCTTCCAGGAGGCGAAGCCCGACTGGGAGATCTGCGCCCTGCTGGCCAAGGCCGTCCAGGAGCGGGCGCGGGCGCGCGGCGTGGCCACCTTCAAGGACCGCCAGGGCCAGGACCGCCCGCTGCAGAGCGTCTACGACGACTTCACCCTGGGCGGGACCTACACCGAGCGCGACGACGAGAAGGTCGCCGCGGACATCGTCGGCCTGGCGAGCAACGTCGCCGGGGTCAGATGGGACGAGCTGGCCGAGAAGGGCTACGCGCGCTTCACCAGCGTCGGCCAGGACACGCTGGGTGCGGGCAACGCCTGCCCGATCGAGCCGCACGACACGGTGGCCCCGTTCAGCGAGCACGTCGCGGGCAAGGTGCCCTATCCCACGCTCACCCGGCGCATCCAGCTCTACATCGACCACCCCTTCTACCTGGAGCTGGGCGAGACGCTTCCCGTGCACAAGGATCCGCCCACGGCCGGCGGCGATCACCCGCTCACCCTCACCGGCGGCCACACCCGCTGGTCGATCCACGCCGCATGGCGCGACGACGCGCGCATGCTGCGCCTGCAGCGCGGCCGTCCGGTGATGTACATGAGCACGCCCGATGCGCGCTCGCGCGGCATCGGCGACGGCGACCTGGTCGAGGTGCGCAACGACATCGACCGCTTCCGCATCCGCGCCAAGGTGTCGCCGTCGGTGCGCCCCGGGCAGGTCATCATCTACCACGCCTGGGAGAACTACCACTTCGAGGGCGCCACGGGCTTCCAGAACCTGATCCCGAGCCCGATCAACCCGATCGATCTCGCCGGCGGCGAGGGCCACCTGCGCCCCTACCTGATCCAGCAGCAGCCCACGCAGAACGACCGCGACACGCGGGTGGAGGTGGCGCGGGTCGCGCCGTGAGCTGCGCTCCGGGCCCGGGCCTCACCCGATTCCTGCATCGGGACGCGCACTCGAGTCGGTGAGAAGAGCCTGTAGGGATGTGCACCGTTCTGGCGCCGGTCTCATCCGCCACCGCTCAGGCCAGAGATCGTGATCGGATCGGTGCCGGTTCGGTACGCGGGTCGTATGCTGCCGCGGCACGCTCGAGGATGTCCCTCACCTCGTGCGGCAGGACGTTCTCGAGGTTGCCGTCCTCGAACCAGGCGATGGTCTTCACGCTCTGCAGGCCGCTGGCTTGGTTGCCGTAGAGAGCCAAGAGGGCGGCCACTCCCTCGTTGATGGTCAGGCCGGAGCCGAGGAGCGCGGCGATGTCGACGTAGTCGCGAGCCTCGACACGCTGGGTGACGGTGGCGAGCTTCGTTCCCAGGAGATCGATCCGCGAGGCGATGGGGGGGTGGTTGGAGACGCGGAGCGGCTCGCCGACTCGCCCAAAGGTGATGCCGCCGAAGAAGGAGAGCTTCACCGGCTCCCCGCCTTTCTCGGCCACGACGGTCAGCGTGTCGGGCTCCGATTGTAGGGTCTTGGCAGCCGCGAGCCATCGGCACGCGCGGCGAAGCGCGGCGCCATCCAGTGGGGCGGACGAGAAGAAGTCGAAGTCGACCGATTGGCGATGTCCGAGATGGAGCGCGATGGCCGTTCCTCCGTACAGCACGAGCCCCGGCGGGAGCGCGGGCAGGTCGTCTTCCCACACGGCGCGCTGGGGCGCCGGCAAGACGTCGAGCCGGATCATCATCGTGCGGAGGCGTGAGCGATGCCGAAGTGGAGCCGCCAGTAATGCGCCGACTTCGGGTCGATCTCACCGGGGCGCGCCTCGAGGAGCGCCGACCGCAACGTCGCACGGCCCCAGAGCCGTTCTGCCGCGACGTAGTCCTCGGGACGACCGAGCTTCAGAATCTGGCAGAGCAGTCGACGCGGCTCGGCCAGGGTGACCGCGGCATCCTGCCACCAGACGTAGGTGCGGGCGAGCCGATTCGCCTCTGCCGTACGATCCACGAAAAAACCATAGCACGACTCGCGGCGGCGCGCCTCCCGATCGCGGGAGCTGACCGGGCCCCTCCCTCGATCGACCTCGATGTGCTCGGGTCCCGGGCATCGTCTTCTCGCTCGTCGAGGTCCTATTCGTACGCCGACCCCGACTCCGAATCCGTCGCTGGCCCCGCCTCGAGGGGCCAGCGACGGGAATTCCCCCGGCTCTGCCGGGGATCCTCAATCGCCGTAGCTGCAGCAGGCCGTGCCACCGGCCATGGGATAGCCCAGAACGCCATCCGGGTAGCAGCACCGGCCTTCCTGACAGGCCAGGCCGCCGGAGCAGCACTGGGCGTTGCCGTTCGAGGGGACGCAGACTTCGGCTTCGGCCCCGCAGCAATACGGGCCCGCACACTGCTCTTCGGCGGCGCAGGCATGCCACTGGTCGCCCGACTGACGACACACGCCGTCGCCACGCGCTCGGATGTCGGCTTGGCTCTCATGCGCGATGGCGATAGCCCGCCGGCGCGGTACAGTCAGGCGGAAAATCAGTGTATTCCGAGGGAGAATTCAGGTCTTTCCGAGGCTCGTCGAAGGGATGATCTCTTGCGCGAGCGACGTATTCCATGACGCTCCGCCCGCTGCAGCCGAGTTCTTCAAGCACGCCCTCGCCCAAGGCAAGGAAGGCCACGAGCAACGAAAGCCATGTCGGGTTCCGCGTACATCGGCCGTGACCGCGGCGCGCTCCTCGCCGCCGCTCGGCGTACCGCATCGAGGTCGCAAGGCGATCGAGCCGCCTCCCCGTGGCTTCTCTGCGACACCCCGTGGAGCGCCGCACCCGCCGTGCGGCACGCGAGCTAGCGCGGTGCTGCGCCGGCGGCCGTCGAGCCGGGCTCGGCCAGGCCGGCGAGGTCGTCGAGCTCCGTGGCGACCAGCTCGACCAGCTCGTGCAGCTCGGGCACCGCGTCCCAGTCGGCGTTGAAGCCCCAGTGGAGGCCGCCGGCGTAGCTCAGGACGGCGATGCTCACCGCTTGCGTGGCCAGGATCGGGATCAGCGGGTAGCACTCGAGCACACGCGCGCCCAGCATGTAGAAGGGGAAGGGCGGCCCGGGGACGTTGGTCACCGTCAAGTTGCCCGTCCACCAGCGAGCGGTGCGCTGCACCAGCGCGGAGAGCAGCGCCGCATTTGCCCAGCTCGACAGATCCTCGAAGGCCGCGAGCGCCTCGATCTGGTTCGACTCCTTGAGCGAGCGCGTGGTGGCCGCGATCGCGTGCAGGCGTCGTCCGGCATCGTGCTGCTCGAGGGGCAGCCGCGCGAGCAGCGGGACGACCCGGTTGCCCGGAGCGCTCTGGCCGGGGCCGGTGCGGGTGCGGGTGTTCACCGGAACGACGACCTGGAAGTCGAGCTCGCCCAGCGGCACGCGGCGCTCGCGCAGGTAGTGGCGCACCGCCCC
>CAZGUU010000025.1:0-29094 GCA_964529315.1 uncultured Enterobacteriaceae bacterium | reverse complement strand
TATCCCGCGGCGGCTGCGGAGTCGCTCCGGATCCCGCATTCGCCGTCACGGCTGCATCGTCACCGGGTGGGGCCGAACGACGGGGGGGGATTCCTGCTCACGCTCTGAGCGCCGCAGGGTCGCGAGCCCCGCGGGGTGGCCTGCGACTGCGCCGCTCGACCAGTGCGATCGGCCAAACGCGCACCCGCGGGCCGCGCTGGCCCACGCTCTGGTTGCGTGCCGTCGCACCGCGATGCGACAAAGGGGGGCGCCGCGACCAGCCGCGACGACGATTCCCCGATGAGCGCCAAGACGACCGCAGCACGCGCGCGACGCCGGCCCGAGCGTGGTGAAGCGCCGGACGGCGGCGCGAGCGAGCAGCGCCTGCCGCTCTCGCGCAAGCTCGCCTACGGCGTGGGCGAGCTGGTCGTCGGCATCCGCCAGTCGTCGATGAACCTGGTCCTGTTCCCCTTCTACACCGACGTGGCACTGCTCTCGCCTGGCCTGGTCGGCCTGGCGCTCGCCCTGGGCAAGGTCTGGGACGGCGTGAACGACCCGATCGTCGGCTACCTCTCCGATCAGACCCGCTCGCGTCACGGCCGCCGCCGCCCCTTTCTGCTGGTCGCCTCGATCCCGCTGGCGGTCGCCTTTGCCGCGCTGTGGCGTCCTCCGTTCGGCCTCTCGCCGGGCATGCTGTTCGCCTACCTGTTCGGCGCCCTGTTCTTCCTCGACATCTTCTTCGGCTTCTACGCGACGCCGTTCCTCGCGCTGGGAGCCGAGATGAGCACGGATTACGACGAGCGGACGCGGGTGGTCGCGGTGCGCGCCATCTTCCACAACCTGGGCCTGTTCCTGGGCGGAGGGCTGCTGCTCGGCTTGGTCGAGCCGCTGGGCGGTGGTGCCGTAGGGCACGGCCGCGGCGGTGCGATCCTCGCGGCGCTGATGGCCGCCTCCGGCCTGATCGCCTTCTTCGGCACCCGCGAGCCCGAGGTGCCGGCTCGCACGCATGCGCCGAGCCTGGCGCAGTTTCTCGCAGGCCTGCGCGACACCCTGCGCCTCGAGTCGTTTCGCACCCTGCTGCTCGCCTTCTCCTTCCTGCTGGTCGGCGCGTCGCTCAACCAGAGCTTCGCGGTCTACGTGTTTCGCGACGCGATGGGCGCCCGCGAGCAGCAGGCCGCCGTCCTGACGCTCTACCTGCTCGCCGCGACCGCGAGCTTCCCGCTGTGGGCGGCGACCGCGGCACGCCTCGGCAAGAACCGCACCTTCCAGATCTGCCTCGGCTGGAGCATCGCCTCGCTCTGTCTCTCGCCGCTCATGGGCCCGACGCGCCCGCTCGGCTTGACGCTCGGCTTCGTCGCGTTGGCCGGCATGGGGGTGGGCGGCTACGTCCTGCCGGTGGCGATCGTCGCCGACGTCTTCGACGAGGACGAGCTGCGCACCGGCAAGCGCCGCGAGGGAGCGTACTTCGGCGTCTGGACGCTGGTGATGAAGGTATCCTCCGGGCTGGGCGTGGGCCTGGCCGGGCTGATCCTTCCGCGCCTCGGCTACGTCGCGGGTGGCGTCCAGTCGCCCGAGACGCTGACCGCTCTCAAGCTCGCCTGGGGACCCGGAGCCGCGGTCTTCTTCTTGGCCACGCTGATCGCGTTTCGCCGCTTCCCGATCACGCCCGAGCGCCATCGCGAGATCCGGGCGAAGCTCGAGGCGCGCCGCGCGGGAGCCGGCTGAGACGGCCGACGGCCAAGCGGCGGTGCCCGGCGCCGGGTCGAGTGCGCTCGGCCCTGGCCTTCGGGAGGCCTTGCAAGCTCGCCGGCCGGGCGCACCGCTAATGCGGATTGATCTCGCCCAAGCGCAAGCCCGTCCGGCCTCGCCAGGTCCGCACGACCCGGCGGCGCATCTCGATGAGCGACTTGTCGAGCCGCGACTCCTGGCGTCCGGTGACGAAGTTGCGCACCAGACGGAAGACGCGCACCGGCCGCGCGAGCCAGGAGAGCAGGAAGAACCAGGCCAGCGCCGCGATGCGCAGGCGCTCGAGGCTCGCTGCCGAGACGTGCTCGGTGTAGCTCTGCACCGCGCTCATCGCCCCGGGCAGGTTCTCCGTCCCCAGGGCCAGGCCGCGGTAGTAGTCGTCGTCGAGCCGGGCGGGGATCACGCCGCGCGCCTGCAGGTCGCGGAAGATCTCCGAGCCCGGGTAGGGGCGCAGCGGCGCGATGGAGATGTCGTGCACCCCGGCCAGGGCCATCTTGGCGAGGAAGCCGAAGGTGGGCAGGATCGATCGGTAGGTGTCCCCCGGGAAGCCGAAGATGAAGTTCGCCTTCACGTTGCAGCCGGCCCTCACCGCGGCGCGCATCGAGTGCAGCATCCGGTTGCGATCGATCTTCTTCTTGATGCGGCGCAGCGTCTCCTCGTCGCCGCTCTCGGGCGCATAGGTGAGGTTGGTGCAGCCCGAGCGCACCAGCAGCGGGAGGACCTCCTCGTCGAGCGCCTCGGAGCGCGTGCCGCTGGGGATCTGCCAGGTGATCTCGAGACCCTTCTCGAGGAGCCGCGTGGCGAACTCGAGGACCCACTGCTTCTTGACGATCGCCGTCAAGTCCTGGAAGTCGAAGTTGGACGCGCGGTAGGTGGTGACGTAGTGCTCGATCTCGGCGACGACGTCGGCGGGCGGGCGCGCCACGTAGCGCGTGGTCCACATCGTGGCGCTCGAGCAGAAGGTGCACTGGTAGGGGCAGCCGCGAGTGGCGTTCATCGGCATGCTGCGGCCGCGGTCGACGCCGACTCCGTGCCCGCTACCCAGGTAGCTCTCGATCGGCACGAGATCCCAGGCCGGCCAGGGTAGGGTGGCCACGTCGCCCAGCCGCACCTTCGCGCCGGTCCTGCGGATCTCGCCCTGTGGGCCCCGGTACCAGCAGCCCGGGATCTCCTCGATCGCGCGGCGGCCAGCCAGGTGCTCCATCAGGTCGCAGATCACGCGATCGCCCTCGCCCTCGAGGATGAAGTCGAGCGGCGAGTCCTGCATCGCGCCGACCGGCTCGGCGGTGAAGTGCTCTCCCCCTGCGACGAGCACGGCGCGGGGGTGGCGCTCCCGGACGGCGCGGATCAGGCCCCGCGCCTCGAGCCAGTCCTGGGAGAAGGTGAGCCCGAAGCCGATCACGTCCGAGGGCCCGAGCCGCTCGAGGATCTCCTCGTCGGTGAGGCCGCGGCGCAGTAGGACTCCGCTCTCGTCGATGGGGGTGAAGCGGTCGATGGCCTCGCCGGTGACGTCGATGATCTCGACCTCGTGGCCGGCCTGGCGCAGGCTGGCCGCCACGTAGGCCAGGCCGATCGGCGGGAGCGCGTAGGCCGCAGACACGTACTTGGCCAGCGTCTGCGGGCAGCGGATCAGCGTGCACTTCATGTCGTCTCCCCTGCGGGCCGCCGAGTCGAGCGGGCGGGCTCTGGGCCGGCACGCTACCCCGATGGCGCCGCGCACCGCCCCGACGCACGGGCCCGCGGCTGCACGCCGCGGCTCGCCTTCCGCCGACTCGGCCTAGGGAAAGCTTTTCACACGGGCAAAACGGCAGTCAACGAGCTCGAGCGAAAACCCGGTTGCCCGGCCGTGATCCCTCGGCTAGTCACCAGCGATGCTCCCCGTCACGCGCAGCGGGTCGGGATCCTAGTCTCCCCGCCGGAATCGCTGCGTGGTGATCCTGGGTTTCATCGGGTTCGTGCACGACTCGGCCGTGGCTCTCCTGGAGGATGGCCGCATCCTGGGCTTCGTCGAGGAGGAGCGCCTGAACCGGGAGAAGCACACGGGGGCGTTTCCCGACCGCGCGCTGGACCACCTCCTCGCCACACACGGCCTCGATCTGGCCGACGTCGACGAGGTGGCCTTCGGCGTGAAGCCGTGGCGCCTGGTGGCCAGCCGTACCGCCCGAGTCGTCCCCTACCTGCCGCGCTCCTTGCAGCAGCTCTTCACCTACCGGCCCGGCCATGCCTACCAGTTCCTACGCGTCGAGTCGCGGCTGCGCCGCCGGCCGTCGCCGTCGGGGCGCCCGACGCGCTTTCGCATGCGCTACGTCGACCACCACGTCGCGCACGCGGCGAGCACGTACTACCCGTCGGGCTTCGACGAGGCGGCCATCCTCTCGATCGACGGCGCGGGTGAGGACATCACCACCTGGTTCGGCAGCGGCGAGGGAAATCGCATCCGGCGCCGGCACTGCGTCCGCCTGCCGCACTCGCTGGGGCTGCTCTACTCCGCGGTCACCGACCACCTGGGCTTCAAGCCCTGGGGCGGCGAGGGCAAGGTGATGGGCCTCGCCCCGTACGGCGATCCCGAGCGCTACGGCCGCCAGATGCGCGAGCTGGTGCACTGGACCGAGGACGGGGGCCTGCGGCTGGACCTGCGCTACTTCGACTTCCACGTGACCGGCTGGACCCGATGGGTGTCGCCGGCGTTCGTGGCGGCCTTCGGGCCGCGTCGCGAGCCGGAGAGCGAGCTCGAGCCGCGCCACCAGGACCTGGCCGCGGCCCTCCAGCAGGTGGTCGAGGAGGCGGCGCTGGCCCAGGTGCGCTTCCTCCACCGCCTGGTCCCCTCGCGCAACCTCTGCCTGGCCGGCGGCGTGGCGCTGAACAGCGTCATGAACGGACGCATAGCCGCGGAGGGGCCGTTCGAGAGGGTCTTCATCCAGCCGGCGTCCAACGACGCCGGCACCGCTCTGGGCAGCGCGCTGCTCGCGGCCCACGGCGCGCACGGCAAGCGCCGCGAGAGCCGGCCCGAGATCGCCTATCTCGGGCCGGAGTACGCGCCCGAGGCGTGCGCGGCCGCGGCCCGGCGGGCAGGGCTCGTCGTCGAGCCGCTGCCCGACGTCGTCGAGCGCACGGCGGAGCTGCTCGCCGCGGGCAAGGTGGTCGGCTGGTTCCAGGGGCGCATGGAGTTCGGGCCGCGCGCCCTGGGCAACCGCAGCATCCTGGCCGATCCGCGCGACCCGCAGATGAAGGACCACCTGAACCTGCGCGTCAAGCACCGCGAGCCGTTTCGCCCCTTCGCCCCGTCGGTGCTCGCCGAGGCGGCTGGCGAGTGGTTCTCGGGGCCGAGCGAGTCACCCTACATGCTGCTCGTGCAGGAGGTGCGGCCCGAGCGGCGCGAGCGAGTGCCCGCGATCACGCACGTCGACGGCACGGCGCGCGTGCAAACGGTGCGTCGCGAGGCGAACCCGCGCTATTACGCCCTGCTCGAGGCCTTCGGGCGGCGCACCGGCGTGCCGATGCTGGTGAACACCTCGTTCAACGTCCGCGGCGAGCCCATCGTCTGCACGCCCGACGACGCCGTGGCCTGCTTTCTCGGCACGAGCATCGACGCCCTGGTGCTGGGCGACCTGCTCCTTGGGCGCCCGGGAGGTGCGGCGCGATGAACCCGACCGGCCGCGCCACGCGCGCCTTCTACGATCGCTACTCCTACGACTTCGAGACCTCCGAGCACGCCGCGATGCAGCTCGAGGCGAGCCTGCTCGGGGCCGCCGTGCAGCGAGCTCGGCCCGGAGACCTGGTGCTGGACGCCGGCTGCGGCACCGGCCTGGCGACGCGCCTGCTGCGCCGGCACACCCCCGCGGCGCAGGTCATAGGCCTGGACCTCTCCCTGGGCTCGCTGCGGCGCCACGAGCGCCTGCCCGGCATCTCGCTCGCGCAGGGAGACATCCTCGATCTCCCGCTGCGCTCGAACGCGCTCGACCTGGTCGTGTCGCGCGGCGTGATCATGACCACCGGCAACCCTCGGGGCGCCTTTCGCCAGCTGGTGCGAGTCACCCGCCCGGGCGGGACGGTCTTCGTGCGCGTCTACAACCGGCGCAACGTCTACCGTTGGGTCTACCAGCTGCTCGGCCCGGTGTGCCGCGCCGTCGCCGCGGTGCCGGGCGGCAAGACCGCCCTGTCGCTGCTCGTCGTGCCGCCGTTCTACCTCGTCCTGCAGCTCCTGGTGCTGGTCCTGCGCGGGCGGTTCGTCGGCATGTCGCCGCGCGTCCTGTGGAACGTCTTCGCCGACCAGCTCCTCGTGCCGCACAACAGCTTCCACACCGCCGAGGAGGTGATCGACTGGGGCCGCGCCGCGGGCTGCCGCTGCGAGGCGCACCAGGCGATCACCCTGGGTCAGCAGATCGAGTTCCTGTTCGTCAAGCAAGATCCTCAGCCGGGGTTCGGGCCGTAAGCGGCGCGCAGGCTCTCCACCGCCCGCCGCCAGATCGGGCAGGCGAAGCAGTCGGACACGCCCTGCGGGTCGTCGCCGCAGCTGGCGATCTCCGGCTCCTGCAGGAGAGCTCCCGGGCAAGACTTGGTCACCCGAGAGAGGAGCTTGGCCTGCGCAGCCTCGATCTTGCTGCGCACGGTGGCGTCGCCGGGCAGTGCGAGCGCGCCGTCGGCGGTGCTGCTCCCCAGGCAATTCGCGGCGATGGCCTTGCCCTCGTTGGCCAGGTCGAGGCAGGTGCCCATCGCCTTCACCAGCGCGGTCAGGTAGTCGGCCGCCGCCCCGCCGGCCGCGACCTGGCACTTGCGCTCGGCCGAGTCGGAGATCGGCGCGAGAGACCCCCAGGAGAAACGGGTTGCGGCCAGGACGGAATCGCCGTAGGCGCCGGACACGCAGCTACTCAGCGAATCGACCGTCGCCCCCCCGGGCGACGCCGCGCAGGTGTCGAGCTGCGCGACCAGCGCATCGCTGCACGATCGGCCGAGTGCAGCTCGCATCTGCGCTCTCGCCTTGGCGACCTTCTCGGCGGTCTTCGCGTGGCCGGGTGGCGTGGCCAGCCCGCCGATGATCGCACCCCGGCAGAGCTCGGTCGCATCGCCCGCGATCTTGCCGGCGGCGAGATCGCGCAGGCAGACACCAGCGGCGGCGGCGTGCTTCTTCGAGTAGGCGCTCGCGGCCTTGCCGATCGCCTTTTGGCACTTGACCGTTCCGTCGGGCGCCGCCGTCGGGGTGGTGGGCGTGAACAGCTTGCAGGTGGGCAGCGCATCGCAGGCGTCGCCCAGGCCATCCAGGTCGCTGTCGAGCTGGTCGGCGTTCGAGGCCTCGACGCAGGAGTCCCCGGAGCTGGCCGACTCGTCGAAGACGCCGTCGTCGTCCTGGTCGCCGACCACCAGCGTGACCACCTTGCCCATGGTGATCACGCCGTCGTCGTCGAGATCCGGGCAGCCGTCCTCGGGCTCGATCACGGTGTCGAGGTCGGTATCCACGCAGCCGACGCCCTCCGCCGAGGTGACGTAGAGGATCGGGTCGTCGATCAGGTCCTCGGGGAACGGCGAGGGGGCCTCGCCGGCCGTCGCATCGCTGCTCACGGAGTAGACCTGCGCGGCGAGGCTCACCGTGTTGAAGAGCTGGACGACCACGTCGAGGTTGCTGCCGTTGCCGTCGAGGTCGAGCCCGCCTTGGTCGGGCTCGTAGGTGAGGAAGGCGACCGTGTCGCCCTTCACGCGATACGTGACGCCGGGCTCGCATCCCGGGATCGTGCAGGCCATGGCGGCCTGCTCGGTGGACAGCAGCTCGCCGGTCTCGAGGTTGTAGACCTGCATCACCTCGTCGCCGGCATCCCCGTCGCCGTTGAGATCCGTTCCGCCGCTCGGGCAGCCCGTGGTCTCGCTGCCGGCCTGGTCGCACTCCGGCGTGCGGAAGGCGACCAGGTGTCCCTGCGCGACGAAGTCGTCGACCGCCTCGGCGACCGGCAGCAGCTCGGGCGTGCCCGGGTCGGAGTCGAGGTGGTAGATGCGCAGCACGCGATCGCCGTAGTCGCCGTCACCGTTCAAGTCGCTGCCCGGCGAGCTGCCCTCGGTCGCCTCGACCGTGGCGAAGGCCACGTGCTCGCCGACCGCGGCGATCGCGTCGGCGCCGAGGCCGGTGTCCGTGGTCGGGCCGCCGCCGGCCACCATGCGGACGCGCAGCACGTCGCGCGAGAGGCCGGGCTCGGTGAGCGCCAGCACAGCGTCGGACAGCGCGACCCGGCTGGCCGCGGCGTCGAGCGTCTCGGGCGCGGCGTCGCCGAGCGGATTGCCGTCGTAGAGCAGAGCTGGATCCAGCGGATCGCCGGGGACGATCAGCGCCCGGCCGTCGGCGATGGCTGCTTCGCCCGCGGCCACTCGCGCGAGCGTGCGCAGCGTGCCGGCGCCGACGCCGCGCGTGTCCAGCACCTGGAGCACGGTGTCGGTCGCAACACCGCTGCCGTCGAGGTCGTAGCCGGCGGCGACTGGGTCGGGACCGTGGACGAAGACGTCCTTGGCCCCGCCGGCGGTGTCGGGTGCGACCAGCTCCGCCGATTCGCTCTCGAAGGCGACCACGCGCCCGTCGGCCGAGAGCGAAGGCTGCCACGAGCAGCGGGTCGGCAGCGTGCAAGTGGTGACCTCGGCGCCGGCCGTGGAGACGCTCACCCGCGCGGTCGTCCCGCTCACCCGATCGTGGACGAAAATGTCGGCCTTGGCGTTGCCGTCTCCCGGCACGAGATTCGTCGCCGAGCTGACGAACGTGGCGACGCGCGCGTCGGCCGACAAGCTCACGGCGTAGCTGTCGCCGCCCGTCACCTCGAAGCCCGCCGGATCCACGCTCAGGCGCTCCATGGCGCGGGTCTCGCGGTCCAGCAGGAAGACGTCGAAGGCGAGGTTGTTGTCGCCGGCCGGGGAGCAGTCCGGCGAGAGCAGGTTCGGGGCGGAGCTCTCGAAGGCGACGAAGCGCCCGTCGGCCGAGATCGCCGGCGCCCACGCCAGGCCGCTGCCGGGCGAGCCCGTTGCGCATGCGCTGATCAGCTCGGTGGTCGGCGTGCAGCCGCCGAGTGCATCGATGCAGGTGGCACGTGCGAAGACGGACTGCGTTGCCGTTGCGGGCGCACCCTCGACGAGCAGGTTGCCCGCACCGCTGTCGAAGGCGACCACGCGGCCGTCGTCGGAGACCACCGGGCGGCGGCTGTCGGAGTTGGCGGCGTTGCCCGCCGGGCTCACGCTCAGCCAGTGGAGCTCGACGCCCGCCGGGCGCTCGTCGAAGACGCCGTTGCCGTCCGAGTCGCGGTCGTAGAGGAAGACGTCGCGCACACCGTTGCTGTCGCCCGCGACCAAGTTCGAGGCGAGGCTCTCGAAGGCGACGAAGCGGCCGTCGGCCGACAGGCGCGCGTTCTCGCTGTGCCCGTTGGGCGCGGTGCTGCCGGCAGCGAAGCTGACCCGCGCCGTGGTCCCGGCCTGGCGGTCGCGAACGTAGATGCTCACGTAGTCCGTCGTCTCGCCGGGCAGCAGCAAGCTCGAGCAGACGCCGGTGAAGGCGACGAAGCGGCCGTCGGCCGAGATCGAGGGCCACTGGTTGCCCGAGCAGGGAGCCTCGCTCGAGTCGACGCCGACGTCTTCGTGGGCTCCCGAGAGCCGGTCGTAGACCACGGCCTTGCGCGCCCCGGGGGCGCCGCCGACCACGTCGGTCGCAAGGGTTGCGAAGGCCAGGTAGCGGCCGTCGGCCGACAGCGCGCCGTTGGGGGTCGCCTCGCTGTAGGCATTGGCCTCGAGCCCGCCGGCCGCCGAGCTCGCGCGCTGGGTGACCTGCGGGATGCGGCCGGACTCGGGCGTGCGGAAGAAGATCAGCTCGTTCGACACCGCGAGCGTCCGCCCGCCGAGCGCCGGGGCGGCGTCGGCGACGAGCTGGTGCAGGGGCACGCCGGCCGTCTGATCGACGGGCGAGGCGCCGCCCAGCTCGAAGGCGCGCAGCACGCCGTCCTGCCAGTCGCCGTCGCCGTTGCGGTCGACGCGCTGCAGGGCTTCGGACTCGACGTAGGCGACGAGCTGGCCCTCGGTCTGGATGGCGGGCACGGCCCGGCCTTCGGCGCGCACCTCGACCACTGCATGGCCGGTGTTGGTCTCGGGCGAGACCAGGGTCAGGTTGTCCGGGTCGACGAGCTGGACGACGCTGTCGGTCTGGTCGAGGTCGCCGTTCAGATCGGCGCCCTCGATGCTCTCGTCGCGCGCGTAGCCGACCGACTTCGCCGACGAGCGCAGGCCGCGCAGCGGGACTGCGGCGCCGCTCCCAGCGCTCACGTTGTCCGCGACCCGGTCGATCACGATCGGGCCCTTGTCGCCGTAGAGCCGATCGGTGAAGTCGTAGATCGCGGGACCGCCCGCGCCGCCGTCGCGCGCGATGCGCAGGATGCCACGTGCGCCATCGGCGGTGCCGAACAGCACCCTCCCGCTGGCATCGACGCGCAGCAGCGGCGGCAGGGGCCGGCCGTCGATGGTGAACGAGCGCACGTAGTCCGAGGACGGGATGACGATCGGCTGCAGGCCCGGCTGGCCGCCGAAAGCGTCGACGTCGGTCGAGCCGGTCAGGAAGCGGGCCACGGGCGCGCCGACCCCCTGGGGAAGGACCGAGAGGTAGTCGAACGGAACGATCAAATTCTGGTCGCCGTCGAGCGTGGCCAGGAGCTTGGTGGCGGTGCCGCTCACGACGTTGCCGAAGACGTTGGGCGCGGGCAGCACGGTGAACTTTCGGAAGACCGTCTCGGGCACCTGGTCGCAGGTGCTCGTCGGCTCGTGGAGCGTGGCGATCTGGGCCGCGGGCAGGCCGCCGTTCTCCACCTCGATGCGTGCCGGGCCGGCCAGGCCGTACGGCGGAAACGTCGCCACCGTGCTGGGGATCTTGAAGCGCAGCGTGGGACACGGGCTGCCCACGGGGCAGTCGTCGACCACCACGTCCGCCGACGAGACCGTGACGGCCGTCTCGTTTGCGGCACCGACGCCGGTCGGCGGCGTGAACACGACCCGCACCAGGTTGCTGGCCGGGGTGGGGTCGAAGCGTGCCGAGGTGGAGTCGCAGGGCCGCAGGCGTATCTCCACCCAGTCGCCGGGGGCGGCGATCGGTGAGTCGATCGCGCCCATCGCCGAGGGGAACAGCTTCTCGGCCGGTGGAATCAGGTTGCAGACCGCGCGGCCCTCGTCGGGCCAGCTCACCACCAGCGCCGCGCAGGCGAGGATGCGACGCAGCAATAGCCCAGCTCGCTCGGCCATCATGGAGATCCTCTTCGACTGGTGTGCCGCAGGCCACCCATGAGGCCCGCACTGCTCTCGGTACCGTGCGCTGCGCCCTCGAATCCCTCAGGATCCGGTGCCACCGTCCCATGCCGAGTGCCGGGCGGTCAAGGGCCGGAAATTCGCAAGACGGGAGATGCGCGGGGACGGCCCGCGGCTCGCCTCGGCCTACGCCGAGCGGTCCGAGGCGGGGGCGAGCGGCTCGATCCAGCCGCCGAAGTCCGCCACCAGGCGATCGGCATCCTCGGGCCCCATGCTGCCGGGCTCGTAGGGATGCACCGGGCCGACGTCGCCCAGGATCGGGTCGAGGATCGTCCAAGTACCTTCGACGGCGAGCTCGCTCTGGAAGAGCGTGGCGTCTCCGGCCAGGGCGTCGCCGAGCAGGCGCTCGTAGGGCAGCGGCGACTCGCCGAGCGCCTTGGCGAAGTCTACCGCGAGGTCGATCGGCTCGGTGGTCATGCCGGCGCCGGGGCGCTTGGCCTGCACGGTCATCGTCACGCCGGGGTCCTGGCCTAGGCGGAAGCGGAGGCGGTTGGTGTCGGGCGGGGGAGCGCCCGGCTCGGCGAACAGCAGCCGGGGCGGCTCGCGGAACTCCACCACGACCTCGGTGGCCTTGTGCCGCAGCGCCTTGCCCGCGCGGATGAAGAACGGCACGCCCGCCCAGCGCCAGGAGTCGATCTCGAGGCGCAGCGCGCAGAAGGTCTCGGTGTGCGAGCCGGGAGCGACGCCCGGCACGTCGAGGTAGCCGCGGTACTGGCCGCGCACGTAGCTCGCCGGTTCGACCGGACGGATGGCGCGGAAGACGCGGTGCTGCTCCAGGTGCAGCGCCTCGGCGCCGACCGAGAGCGGGGGCTCCATCGCCACCAGGGCGAGGACCTGCATGATGTGGTTCTGGACCACGTCGCGCAGCGTGCCCACCGAGTCGTAGAACGCGCCGCGGTCGGTCACGCCGAACGACTCGGCCATGGTGATCTGGACGTTGGAGACGTAGCGGCGGTTCCACACCGGCTCGAACATGTCGTTGGCGAAGCGGAAGACCAGCACGTCCTGCACCGGATCCTTGCCCAGGTAGTGGTCGATGCGAAAGATCTGGTCCTGCGCGAGCAGGCTCGAGAGGTGCTGGTTGAGCGCCTGGGCGGAGGCGAGGTCGTGGCCGAAGGGCTTCTCGATCACCACGCGCGCGCCACCCGTCAAGCGCGCCTCGTGCAGCTGGACGGTCACCTTCTCGAAGAGCGAGGGGGGAATCTCGAGGTAGAGCAGCGGGTGGCGCGCGCCGGCCGCTGCGAGGATCTTCTTGACGGCGAGAAAGGTCTCCTTCTTGCCGTAGTCGCCGGCGACGAAGCTCATGCGCCGGGCGAGCGGTGCGAAGACCGACTCGTCGATCGTGATGCCGGCGCCGGCGATGGCCGCGTGAGCGTGGCTGCGCATCTGGTCGTCGCTCCAGTCGCTCAGCGCGACGCCGACGACCGGTACGTCGAGCAGGCCCCGCGCGGCGAGCTTGTAGAGCGATGGAAAGGTCATCTTGGTGGCCAGGTCTCCCGAGGCTCCGAAGAGGACGATTGCGTCGGATCGTTGCGTGGTCATGGCGTCTCCCCGTCTCGCGTTGCGGCGAGGGGAGCCTACACGAACTCGGTGAGCGAGTAGAGCGCCGCCTGGCTGGCTCGGTTGCACCCGAGCCGGCGGCCGGGCACCCTCCGCCGATGCAGCCAGCCGACGACTCAAAGGGCGCGACCATCTGCGATTGTCCGCCGCGAGATCGCCCTGCGGCCCGCCGCGACGCTGCGGCGCACGCCGTGTCCGCAGCGCGTGCTGCGCGCGCTGCGGGGCGAGATCCTGCCGTGCTGCTGACCCTCGAGGAGGCCCACCGGTGACCCGACCCACCTCACTGGCCGTGTTCGGCTTGCGCTTCGCCCGCCACCTGACCCGCCTGACGCGCGTCTACTGGACATCCCCGGATCGTCACAGGGGCGGCCTGCTCTTCGCCGCCTCCGCGGCGCTCGAGCTCGGTACCGTGTACGTGAACGTGCTGCTCTCGAATGCGCAGCGATCGATCTACGACGCTTTCCAGCACGGGAAGATGCCGATGTTCTTGCGCGCCTTCTCGATCTTCCTGTCGCTCGCGCTGGGCTTCGTGCTGGTCTCGACCTATCGCGTCTACGTCCGCCAGGCGCTCGAGATCCGCTGGCGCCGGTGGGTCACGGGGCACTACCTCGAGCAGTGGATCAGCTCGCAGGCCTACTGCCAGATGGAGCTGCACCGCAAGGTCACCGACAACCCCGACCAGCGCATCGCCGAGGACGTGCGCAACTACGTCGCCAGCGCCCTCGGCCTGTCGCTCTCGCTGCTCTCGGCCGCGGCCACGCTGGTCTCCTTCGCCGGCATCCTGTGGAGCCTCTCGCAGAGCTGGACGTTCGACGTCCACGGCCGGGTGCTGCGCATCCCAGGCTTGATGATGTGGGTGGCGATCGCCTACGCCGCGGTGACCAGCTGGCTCACCCACCGCGTGGGCCGCCGTCTGGTGCCCATCCAGTTCGACCGCGAGCATTTCGAGGCCGACTTCCGCTTCGGCCTGGTGCGATTTCGCGAGAACGTCGAGCCGATCGCCCTGTCGCACGGCGAGGAGGTCGAGCGGCGCGCCGCCCTGGGCCGCTTCCAGCACGTGGTCGAGAACTGGTGGCAGCTGATCCGCGCGCAGCGAAACCTGGTCCTGGTCACCACCGGCATCGGCCAGGCGAACTCGCTGGTGCCGCTGCTGATCGCCGCGCCGGCCTACTTCGCCGGGCACCTGAGCCTGGGCAGCGTCATGCAGACGAGCATCGCCTACGGGCAGGTCTCGGGGGCGCTCACCTGGTTCGTCAACGCGTATCAGGAGATCGCGCAGTGGCGCGCCAGCGTCGAGCGGCTGTTCACCTTCACCGAGGAGATCGAGTCCACCTGCGCCGAGCTCGAGCGCACCGAGGGGATCCGCTTCGAGCGGCCGCACGACGGCGAGCTGCGCCTCTCGCAGGTGCGCCTGAGCCGGCCCGACGGCCGGCTGCTCGTGGACAACGCCAGCGGCGCCATCCGACCGGGCGATCGCGTGGCGCTGCTCGGCCCTTCGGGCGCAGGCAAGCGGACGCTGCTGCGGGCGATCGCGGGCATCTGGCGCTTCGGCACCGGGCGCATCGAGCTACCCGAGGAGACGCGCACGCTGTTCGTCTCGGAGCGGCCCTACCTGCCGATTGGCTCACTGCGCGCGGCGGCCTCCTATCCGTCTCCAGAGGGGAGCTTCCCTGACGACAAGATCCGCGAGGCGTTGCGCTTGCTCGACCTGGGCAGCCTGGGCGAACGACTCGACGAGGTGCAGCACTGGGAGCAGCATCTCTCGGGCGGCGAGCAGCAGCGCCTGGCCCTGGCACGCGTGCTCTTGCACGAGCCCGAATGGGTGTTTCTCGACGGCGCCACGTCGAGCCTCGACGAGGAGACCGAGCGCTGCGTCTATGGCCTGCTGCACAGCCGCCTGCCGCGGTCGGCGATCGTCTCGACCGCGGACCGCCCGGCGGTCGCAGACCACCACGACCGACGCTGGACGCTCACGCCGAGCGGCGGCGCGATGGCCCTGCAGGTGGCCTGAAGGGCGGAGCGGCGCGGGCCGCGGGGCACTCTCGCGGTCGACCTCCGGGGTGCGAGGTATGGGACGGCCTGCACCGCATGGCGGGGCGACGGTCGGAGTTCGTGCCGAGCCGGGGCGGCGCCCAGGGGGCGCGAATACGCGTTGACCAAGCCGGGCGCGCGGCTCTATGACGCCTCATGCGCAAGCTCCCCATCGTCCTGGCCCTGGTCGCCGCGCTCCTCCCGGCCCTCCCATGTGCCGCCGCCGCCGACGAGCCCGCCGTCTGCACTCACGACGCGGGAGCGCTCCCGGTCGACACGCTGCCGCCGGGCGCGCCGCACGGCGCCGCGATCCCGATCGATCACGTCGTCGTCCTGATGCAGGAGAACCGCTCGTTCGACCACTACTTCGCGCGGCTGCACGCGAGAGACGCGGATCGAGCCGCTCGTAAAGCAACGAATCCAGACCCGCTCGGCGGGCCGCCGATCCGGGCGTTTCGCAACCGGCGCTACTGCGAGGTCGCCGACCTGAGCCACTCCTGGAACGGGACGCACCGCTCGTGGAACGGCGGTGCGATGGACGGCTTCACGGCCGAGAACGTCCACGCCGCCGACCCATCGGGCCGCCGCGCGATGGGCTACTACACGGCGAACGACCTGGGCTTCTACTTCGATCTCTACGGCACCTTCGCGATCGGTGACCGCCACTTCAGCTCCGTGCCCGGCCCGACCTACCCGAACCGCCACTACCTCCTCGCGGGCACGTCGTTCGGCCACATCCGCAACGATCTGCCGGCATCGGGTTCCGAGTTCTCTCAGCGCACGATCTTCAACGCCCTCGACGAGGCCGGGATCGGCTGGAAGATCTACCAGTCGCAGGTGGCCTTCGCGCTGCTCTACTCGTACGTTCGCACCACCGGGGCTTCGCACCTCGTGCCGATCGCCGACTACTTCACCGATGCCGCAGCGGGAACGCTGCCCCAGGTGGCCTTCATCGATCCGATCTTCGTCGGCAGCGAGAACCAGCAGAGCGACGAGCACCCGCCCGCGAACGTGCAGGTGGGCCAGGCGTTCGTCGCGAGCGTGGTGAACGCGCTGCTCGCCAGCCCGGCCTGGCCCCGCTCCGCCCTCTTCCTCACCTACGACGAGCACGGCGGCTTCTACGATCACGTGCCCCCGCCGCAGGCCTGCAAGCCGGACGACGTGGCCCCCATGCTGCGCGCGAACGACGAGCCGGGCGATTTCGATCGCTACGGGATCCGCGTGCCGCTGGTCGTCGTCTCGCCGTTCGCGCGCAAGCGCTACGTGTCGCACGTCGTCTCGGACGCGACCTCCGTGCTGCGCTTCATCGAGACGCGCTTCGACCTGCCCGCGCTCACCCGGCGCGATGCGAACGCGAGCCCGCTGCTCGACTACTTCGACTTCGCCGCTCCGCCGTTCGTCAAGCCCCCGAAGCTGCGGCCGGCGCGCATCGATCCGAGGCACGCCGCCGAGTGCGAGGGTTGACCGCCGAGGCGGACGGCCCCACGATGGCGATCACACGCGGATGGCGAAGGCGGGCCGTGCGTACGAGGCCCGCACCGTCGAATCGGTGCGGGGAGGTCCGCTGCCGGTAGGGCCGCGACGCCCTCTCAGGGCGTCCCATCCGACAGCACCACCCGGCTTTCCATCGCTGCCTCCACCTCGTCGCGGTGGAACGGCAGGCGGTGCCAGGCCTTCTCGGCGTACGCCCGCGTGAAGTCGGCGAAGTGCGGGCTCGCGGGGTCGGTGGACTGCGAGTAGGTGAGGAAGCCCTCGGCGCGCACGCCGGCCTCGTCCCAGGTGACCGTCTGGATGTAGCTGTTGCCGTAGTCCACCCGGTAGCCGTCTGCCGTCAGGCCGGGAGAGATGGCGATGGTGAAGGCACCGACGCCGCCTTCCGCACCGAAGATCGGGATCGTGGCGTCGTTCACGCCGGAGTGCTGCACGTCGCGCAGCGGCGCCTGCAGGTCGAAGCCGGAGCCCCAGACGGCGCTCTGTGCGTCGCGCAGGGCTTGCTGCACGCCGGCGAGGTCGGTGTCGAGGCCGCGCGGCGTGTTCACCGGGTCGCTCGCATCGAACGGCACCTCGTACCAGGCCGGCACTTGAGCCACCTTCCTCCAGAATTCCTGCCAGACGGGCAAGCCGACGGAGTCCAGGCTCGCCGCCGTGTCCCAGCGCTCGAGGGCGGCGCAGGCCGCGGCGACGTCGAGCTCGTCGGCGCGTGGGCAGAGCTCGGCCAGCACCTCCGACCGTGCCAGCTCGCCGCTGTAGACGTGGGCGTCGAGCACGATCTCCTGTAGGGTTGCGAGGTCGAAGCGGTTGCCGGGGCGCCCGTCGCTGCCGTCGAGCCGGCGCTGCACCTGCAGGATACCGAGCCGCGTGCGCAGGCTGCGCGCGGTGCCCTCGTCGCCGATGACGCGGGCGTAGCCGGTCAGCGGCTCGGCGGGGTTGGTGAGCCAGTAGCTGTCGTTCATGTTCGACACCCAGTCGCGCCGCTCGAGCGCGGGCAGGTGGCTCGGGCCGAAGATGCCGGGCGCCGGTGCGTCCGGGTCGGTGTCCCACTCGCACTCGGGCCGCGATCCGTCGAGCACGGGCAGGCCGGGTACGCTCGATGCGACGAGCGCGCCGATCGGCGGCGTGCAGGCCGCAACCTTGGCGTCGGAGACGTTGGGCACGACGCTCAGGTCGCCGTAGTAGGCGTCGCCTCCGGGGCCCGAGGCGACGGTGTTCACCCAGGGCACGCCGAGGATGCTCGCGTGCAGGCGCTTGAACTCCTCCAGGCTTCCCGCGAGGTTCCAGCGCAGGTACTGGTCGATCAGGCGATCGTTCTCGAGATTGGCGTCGCGCAGAGTAAAGGCGGTCTGCTCGCCCCAGAAGAGCACCGGCGTGCCGCCCACGCTGATCGAGACCATCGGCCCGTACTGCGAGCGATAGAGCGTGCGGGTGCGCGTCGTGGTCGTGCCGTCGTCGCCCAGCACCTCGATCGATAGCGGCACCGCCTCGAAGTCGCGCAGCTCGTCGCCGTAGTAGTAGCGCATCGGGTCATCGGGGTGGAGCGAGAGCTGGAAGAGCCCGAAGTGGCGCGCCGTGGAGACGGTGTGGCTCCAGGCGAGGTGGTCGTTGAAGCCGATCAGGACGAGCGGCGCACCGTAGAGCGATGCGCCCTCGACGTCCATCGTCCCGGGGATCGTCAGGTGCGCGAGGTAGAGGCGCTCGGTGCCCTGCCAGGGGAAGTGCGGGTTGCCGAAGACGATGGGCGTTCCGTCTTCGGTCGCATCGGGGCCGAGCGCGTACATGTTGCTGCCGATCTCCGGCCTGGCGATGCGCGCCAGCGGGTCGTCGTCCGCCGAGGGTGGCGCGCCACGGGAGGCGGCGCCGGCTGCGAGGGGAGGGGAGCCAGGGGGCTGCGTCGTCGCGATCTGGGTGAGCAGCGCCGTGGAGCTGGCCAGGACCGCGAGGCGCACGAAGCGGCGGTAGACGTCGTCCTCGCCGATCGGGGTGAGCCACGGCGCACCGGCGCACGCCACGTGCCGTCCGGGGTGCTCGCCGGCCTGGAGCTCTCGGATGTAGCGGTTGAAGCCGGCCACGTAGCCGCCTCCCAGCTCGCGCGCCTCGGGTGCGGCGGCCGAGCGAAAGCGCTCCACGGCGGAGGCGTCCGCGATCAGCTTCCAGAAGAAGTCGCTGTCGATGTTGCTGGCGGTGGCCCGAGCCGCCGGGATCGAGTAGGTCCCGTCCGGGCCGAAGTACTTGGAGCGCTCGCCGCGCACGGCGACGAAGTCCTCCATCATGGTGCACAGATTGTCCTCGGCGAAGGCGTAGCCGTATCCGTAGCCCAGGCCGCCGAAGTCCCGCGCCTCGATGTGCGGGACCCCGTACTTCGTGCGGGTGACCGTGGCGCGGTAGCGCGACGACGAGCCGGGTGCGTCGGAGCACGCGGCGAGCAGCGACGCGAGCAGGCAGAAGGAGAGGACGAACGGAGAGGTCTTCATCGGTCGGGCTCCACTCTGGTGCGAGCCCTCCGGCCCCACCGGCCGGAGACGCTAGCGCGCGAGCGCCGAGTCGGCCAGCGGATCGTATCGCCAGGGCCGCGGCCTCGGGGGCTCGCGCCGCGGCTCCGCGCCCGGCCGCCGCGCCATACCAGGTGGGCTAGCCGGCTGCGGGTCGGACGTCGAGGGCCAGCGGCTGGCCGGAGCGCACCTCGAAGGGCACCGTCGTGCCGCCGAGATCGAGGACGTAGCGGCCGGGGGGCAGGACGGCACTCGCCGTCGTGGAGGAGACGTCGATCACTTCGGCGCCGGCCTCGTCGCGGATGGTGCGCGACTGGATCGACAGGCCCTGGAAGGTCACCACGGCGGCCTCGATGGTCGTCGTCTTGCCTGGCTCCAGGGTGAAGGGGACCGTCTTCTTGCCAAAGCTGATCGTGTACGACGACGGGAGCAGGTTCATCGAGGCGCCGGACGAGGAGAGCTTGGCGATCGGCTGGCCGGTCTCGGCGTCCCGGATCTCGTGGCCGCGGAAGCTCGCCCCGGGCAGCGCCACGATCGCGCTGGTGATCTCGGCGACCTCGCCGTCGCGCACCTCGATGCTGCGCCACAGCTCGTCGCCGAACCGGACGTTGTAGAAGCCGGCCGGGAGCTCCACCGACGACCGCACGGCCGAGAGCTTCGTCGCGACCTCGCCCGTGTCGACCCGGATCACCTCGTGCGAGCTCGCCGTCGGATTGGTCAGCCGCAGGCGCCCCGGCGTCGTGCTCTTCGTCCGCACTTCCGCAGGGGCTTGGACGGCGGCGGTCTCGACCGCCTTGGCCAGGGACTCGCCGAGCGCGCCGACCGAATCGGCCTCGAAGTAGGTGCCGCGGCCGACCCTGGCGATGCACTGAAGCTGATAGCGCGCGGCGGCGTCGACGGCGAAGCCGATCGTATGGATGACGAGGTCGGCGTTCGCCCTCGCGAGGGCTCGGGCCGCCGCGCAAGGGTCACCCTCGCAGGTTTCCTTGCCGTCGCTGACCAGGATCACCACGCGCGACGAGGCGCTGGTTTCCGGCTCGAGGTCGTTGGCCGCCAGCTCCAGGACGTGGCTGATCGGCGTGTACCCCCGCGCCTCGAGCCCGTGCGCCAGGGAGACGACCTCGGCACGGTTGCGATCGATCGGCTGAAACGCGGTCAAGAGCTCGGTGTCGCGGCAGTCCTTCGCCGAGGTCGGGTGCTGGTGGCCGTAGGCGCGAAAGGCCAGCCGAAGGTCTCCCGGCAGGCCGCCGACGAGACGCGCGACCGCGTCCTTGGCGGCGTCCATCCGGGTCTGCCCCGAGGCGAGCTTGGCCTTCATGCTTCCGGAGGCGTCCAGGACGAGCGCGATGCTGCGGCCAGCGGCTTGGGCGCGTGCGACGCAGGGCGGCGCGAGCACGCCGGCGAGCAGGCTCGCGACGAGTGCCAGGCGACGTATCAAGTGGGACCTCCTCGTCGATTGATCGTACCGCGCACGGCCGCTTCGGTGCTCGGGGAGCCGAGCGAAGCTCGGGCCGACCCCGGCGATCCGGGTCCGCCGGCTGCGGCTCCGATCCAGCGACCCAGGGCGTGGCCGAGGATCCCCGGGCGGATCGGCTTGGTCACGTAGTCATCCATGCCGGCATCGAGGCAGCGCTCCCGGTCGCCGGTCATCGCGTTGGCGGTGAGCGCGATGATCGGGACGTGGCCGCCGGCCCGAGCCTCCCGCCGGCGGATCGCCGCGGTCGCATCGAAGCCGTCCATCTCGGGCATCTGGCAGTCCATCAGCACCGCGTCGTAGGAGCGCTCGGCCAGCGCTCGGAGGGCCTCCATGCCGTTCTCCACGACGTCCGCGACGTAGTCGAGCTTCTCGAGGATCCGAAGCAATAGTTTCTGATTGACGATATTGTCCTCCGCGACCAGCACCCGCCCCCGCGGACCGACGCGGCGGTTCGGCGAGTCCGTGGGCTGCACGCGATCGCCTTCGTGCGGAGCGAGCCCCACCGCGCCGTCGAGGAGGCCGGCGATCGCTCGGGTGAGGGCGGGCCGGCGCAACGGCTTGCGCAGGACGCCGGCGAAGCCGGCGCCGCGCAGGCGCTCTTCGGAGACCGTCTCGCCCGGCGCGGCGAGCAGCAGCAGGAGTGCGCCGGCCGCTCCGGCGTCGTCGCGCAGGCCCCGCGCCAGCTCGAGGCCATCGAGGTCGGGGAGGTGCGTGCCGACGAGGACGAGCCGAAAGGGATGGCCCTCTGCGCGCGCCGCGCGGAGCAAGTCGAGCGCCGCATCGCGGCGCGATGCGACCGCCACCTCGGCGTGCAGCGGGCGCAGGGCCTGGTGGGCGGCGAGCAGGCTCGCCGGGCTCTCGTCGAGGCAGAGCACGCGCAAGCCGTCCAGCGCCTCGCTGGGATCGGCGGGCGGGTCGCAGGCTCGCGCCTGCGAGGCGATCGGTAGCGTGAACCAGAAGGTCGCGCCCCCAGCCTCGCTGCTCTCCGCGCCGATCTCGCCACCCATCCCCTCGACGAGCCGGCGGGAGATCGCCAGGCCCAGCCCCGTGCCGCCGAAGCGTCGGGTCGTCGAGCTGTCGGCTTGGATGAACGGCTCGAAGAGGCGCTCGCGGGTCGCCGGGTCGATGCCGATTCCCGTGTCGACGACCTCGATCCGGACGAGCTCCGTCTCCTCGCCGGTGGCCGGCGCGCGCTCGATCCGCACCAGGACCGCCCCCTTCTCGGTGAACTTGAGCGCGTTGCCGACGAGGTTGGTCAGCACCTGGCGCACTCGCGCGGGATCCCCCACGAGGCGCGTGGGTGCATCGCTCGCGATGCAGGCCCCGAGCTCGATGCCGCGCTCCACGGCGCGGATCGCCAGGAGGGCGACCACGTCCTCGACGATCTCGTGGAGGTCAAACGGCACCCTCTCGAGCTCGAGCCGGCCCGCTTCGATCTTGGAGTAGTCGAGGATGCCGTTGATGATGTCGAGGAGGTTCTCGCCGCTCGAGCGGACGACGCTCGCATAGTCCTGCTGCTCTGGCGTGAGCTCGGTGTCGAGCAAGAGGTCGGTCATGCCGATCACACCGTTCATCGGGGTGCGGATCTCGTGGCTCATCGTCGCCAGGAACTGGGACTTCGCTCGCGTGGCCGCCTCCGCCTGACGAACGGCGACGTCGAGTGCTGCGTTGTTGCGCTCGAGCTCGCCGATCGTCGCCTCGAGCCGGTTGCGGGAATCGGCGAGCGAGTCGGCCATCGCGTCGAAGGAGCTGGCCAGGTCGCCGATCTCGTCGTTGCTGCGAAGCCTCGCGCGGTGGCGCAGGTCGCCGCCGGCGATCCGCTGCGCTGCTTCGGTCAGCTGGACCAGGGGCCGGGAGATCGATCCTGAGACCCACAGCGCGGCCGCGACGACGAGTAGGATGGTTCCCACCGCCAGCGCCAGCGCGCGGCGCCGCAGCTGGTAGACCGGCTGCAGCGCTTCGTCGGCCTCCTGCTGGAGGATCAAGGCTCGGCCGAGCGATGGGAGGTAGCGCCAAGCGACGATCGAGGCTCGACCGGCGTCGTCGGCGGCGAGGCCGCTGCCACGTCCTCCGGACACGGCGCGTGGAACGACCGTCTCGAGCACGGTCCCCGGCGAGACGGGCAGCTCGACGAGGACGCTTGCCTCGCTCGAACGAGCCGTCGCGAGGCGCAGCTCGTCGCCGTCTCGCCAGGCGAGCGACGCCGTGCCGGTGCGACCGAGGCCGGCCCGGTCCGCGACGATCTCGTCGATCGCCGCCCGGTCGAGGTGCAGGGCGACCGCGCCGACCAGGCGGCCGGCGTGCTCGACGGGGGCAGCGATGACGGCCGTGCTCGAGTCGCCGGTCGTCTCGAAATCGGTGAGCGCTGCGCCTCCGCTGGACAACGCCGAGTCGAACGCCTGCGCCATCTGGCGGGTCGGTGTCTGCCAGGCCAGCCGGCCGCCCGCCTCCGCCGAGGCAGCGGGCAGCGGCCAGAGCAGGCGGCCGTAGGCCGAGAGGATCGTGATCCCCCGCAGGTAGGTCCGCCCGGCATGGTAGGCGAGCGTGGGCTCCAGCCGGGCGGCGAGCGCCGCGACCTCCTCGGGCCCAGTGAAGCCCTCCGTCCGGGCGCGCGCGAGTGCCGGCAGCGCGGCGACCATCTCCGGCCGGCTGGCCAGCTCTTCGGCCTCGCGCTGGCGCTCGCGCAGGAAGAGCTCGATCCTCGTGACCCGGTCGTCGGCGACCCGCCCGAGCCCTTGGTGGGCGTTGCGCACCAGCGAATCGCGCTCGCTCCAGTAGGCGAAGACCAACGCGCTGGCGAGTGGCAGGAGCGCGATGCCGAGAAACCACGCGGTGAGTCGTCCCGAGAGCCTGGACGAGCGTCTGCCCGCGGCCGGCGACGCCACGCTCACGCTCCAGGGGCGGCCCAGCGGCCGCTCCAGCGCTCGCGCAGCTCGGCGAGCATTGCCTCCCACTCCGAGCGCGTCCGCGACGGGGGAAAAGGCGCCGGACGCACCGCCTGATCGGAGGTCCAGACGATCTCGAGCTGGCCGTCGTGTCGGACGCGCGCCGCGTAGATCCTCTTCCACAGGTGCCGGGTGTCCGGGTCGACGTAGGTCATGCCGCCCGGTGCATCCAGACTCTGGCCGGCCAGTGTGTCGCGCACACGATCGATGTCTTCGGAGCCGGCTTCGGTCACGGCTTGCGCCCAGAGGCGCACGTTTGCATAGGCCGCTGCCATCGCGTCCGAGGTCGCACGCTCCCGTCCGAAGCGCGCGCGGAAACGATCGACGAAGCGCCGGTTGGCCGCGGAGTCGACGCTCTGGAAGTAGTTGGCGACGACGTAGTCGTCGGCGAGGAGGTCCGCTCCGATGCTTCCGAGCACGTTCTCGTCGACGCTGAGAGAGATCGTGGGTACGTCGCTGGCCGAGACCCCGGCGGCACGCAGCTCGCGAAAGAAGGCGCGGTTCGAGTCTCCGTTGATCGTGTTCAGGATCGCGTCGGGGTGAGCTCGCCGAATCGCATCCACCACGGCGGAGAAGTCCTCGCCGCCCAGGGGCACGTACTTCTCGCCCACCACTTGCCCGCCGTGCTGGGCAACCTTGTCTCGCACGATCGCGTTCGCGGCGCGGGGAAACAGGTAGTCCGAGCCGACGAGGAAGAGACGCGAGCCGAAGGCGAGGAAGGCGAAGTGCACGGCCGGCAGCACCTGCTGGTTGGGTGCCGCGCCCGCGTAGAGGATGTAGCGCGATTGCTCGAGGCCCTCGTATTGGACGGGGTAGAAGAGCAGGTGGTGCAGCCGCTCGACGACGGACAGCACCGTCTTGTGCGAGGCCGAGGTCCAGCAGCCGAAGATCGCCCGGACGCCGTCGCGCGAGATCAGCACCTCGGCCTCGCGGGCGAATACCTCGGGGTTGGAGCGGCCGTCGGCCACGATTGCCTCGACCTTGCGGCCGAGCAGGCCCCCTTCCTCGTTGATCTCCTCGATGGCGAGCAGGGTCGCGTCGACCACCGGCTTCTCGCTGGACGCCATCGTGCCGCTCTGCGAGTGGAGCACGCCGACGCGGATCGGCACGTGCCGCTCGCCGGGCCACAGAGCGACCGAGAGAGCGACACCGGCCACGGCGAAGATCACGGCGGGGCCCCTGCCGTCGTTCATCGACGCGGCCCTCCGCTCGGTGCCCGAGCCCCGTCGCCGAGTGCTGGAGGAGCTTCCCGTCCCGCGACGCAGGCGCCCAAGGGGTGGCAATGCTGCCTCTGCGCCGTCATGGCGACCATTTCCGGATATCGGCGGCGCCAGGGAGCGACTTGAGGGCCGCGCACGCAAGGAGTGCAGCGTCCCCTAGGGCGAAGGCTGTGGCCGGTACCCGGGGCCCGAGGTGCGGCGGTCGGCCGGAGGCGGTCGACGGCCGGCGAGCGGCAGCGGCGTCGGCGCTAAGCGTGTACCGGGGGACGCCGCCCCGCCCAGGGCTTGGCCTGCTCGAGCTGCGCTGCGACCCTGAGCAGGAGGTCTTCGCGCCCGTACGCCGCAACGAGCTGCACGCCGATCGGGAGCCCATCGGCGGTCCAGTGGAGCGGCAGCGAGATCGCCGGCTGTCCCGAGATGTTGTAGGGCGAGGTAAAGCCCACGAAGGGGCCCGATCGCGACCAGCCGCGCAGCGGCTCCTCCGTGGTGGGGGTGAGCTCGCCGAGCAAAGGCGTGGGCTCCGCCGTGGTCGGCGTGACCAGCAGATCGAAGGACTGCGTCGCCCACCACGATGCGAGCCGCCGCGTGTGGCCGTGGAGGCCCTCGATGGCGAAGACGTAGTCGCGCGCAGTGAAGCGCCGCCCCATCTCGGCGGCCGCCCAGCTCGACGGCTCGACGTCCTCCGGCCCGATGGTCTTGCCCGTGCGCCGGCTCCAGTCGTCGAGATCCCTCGCCGTGCAGCTCGCGACGATCGTGGTGAAGGGCTCGAGAACGCTCGCATCCTCGAGCGCTCGCGGCCACGACTCCTCGACCGCGTGGCCGAGCGACTCGAGCAGCCTCGCGGCCTCGAGCGCGGCGCTCGCGCACTCGGGGTGCGGCGGATCCTGGCCCGTGGGAAGGCGCGAGAGAAACCCGATGCGGAGTCGGCCGGGATCCGCGCCGACCTCTTCGACGAACGGCCGCCGCGGCGGCGGCGCGAAGTAGGGGTCGCCAGGCATCGCGCCGGCGACCGCGTCGAGGATCGCGGCGGTGTCGCGCACGCTGCGCGTGACCGCGAGCTCGGCCGTCATCCCGGACCAGCTCTCGCCGAAGTCCGGTCCGAGCGAGACGCGGCCGCGCGTGGGCTTCAAGCCGACCAGCCCGCACGCGCTCGCCGGAATGCGAATCGACCCGCCGCCGTCGTTCGCGTGCGCCGCCGGCACGAGGCCGGCAGCGACCGCGGCGGCCGATCCACCGCTCGAGCCGCCCGGGGAGCGCGAGAGGTCCCAGGGGTTGCGCGTCGGGCCGAACGCCGCGGGCTCGGTCGTCGGGACGCTGCCCAGCTCGGGCGTGCTCGTCTTGCCGAGGAGCACGAAGCCTGCGGCGCGAAGGTGCGAGACGAGGTACGTGTCGTTGCGCTCGACCCAGCGGAGCTCCCGCAGGAGCCGCATGCCGGCGTAGTAGGGGTCGCCCGCGGAGTGCGCGACGAGGTCCTTCAACAGGAAGGGTACCCCGCGAAACGGCCCGTGGGGCAGCTCGCGCGAGGCCGCGGTCGCGCGTGCCTTGTCGAAGAGCGGCGTGATCACTGCGTTGATCGCCGGGTTGGTCTTCTCGATGCGCGCGATCGCCGCGTCGCTGAGCTCGAGCGGCGAGACCTCGCCGCGACGCACGAGCTCCGCCTGGGCGGTCGCGTCGAGGTTCGCCAGATCGTCGAAGGTCGGGGCCATCGGGTACCTCCACGCAAGGCAGCGCGAGCGCCGATCAGAGCAGATCGACAGGGCCCGCTCAACCGTCGCCCGCGTCGAGCCCGCCCGCGAGCCGGGCGGCGAGATGCGCCTCGACGGTGGCCCCGCTCAACCGTCGCCGCGCAGCGTGCGGCGGAAGAGCTCGATCTCGCGCTCGTCCCACGGCGTGCCGTCGGGGAGCAGGAGGTCGTGGAACCAGGGCTCCCCCGGGGCGCCGCTGGCGAAGCCCGGCCAGGGCAGGTGTGTCTGCGTGCGGCCGTTCACCAGGCCCCAGTGGAAGCAGCCGATCCCCTCGCGCCGGAAGTAGGGCAGGTGCGTCTCGACCCGCGAGCCGATGCTGCGCGCGAGCCACTCCGTGCAGACGATCGGACGACCCTCGGCGCGCAGCGCCTCGACCACGCGCGCGAGGCTGGCGAGGTCGAGGTAGTCGTGGAAGCTCGGGAAGTCCGAGAGCTCGACGAGCTTGCGCGAGTGCTCCGGCCAGGCGGGGTTCCAGATGCCGGTGGTGAGCGGCTGCGCCGGCCGCGCCGCGCGCGCCCAGGCGAAGGCGGCCTCGGCCAGGGCCATGCTGTGGTGGACGAGCGGGCCATCCGGGTGGGGAGTCGCCGGTCGCGTGAACACCGCCTCGTTTCCCGGCTCGTTGTATAGGTCCCAGGCGAGCACGCGCTCGTCCGCGGCGAAGTGTGCGACGAGGTCCGCGACGTAGCGCTCCAGATCGGGCCACCGCGAGCGGTCGCGCACCACCTCGCGGCCGGGGCTCGCCGCGGCGCCGCTGTTGTGCAGGCCGGGGACGGGATCGTCCTGCGGGCCCAGGTACGGCTCGCGTCCCGAGAAGGCGCAGTCGTCGAACGGGCAGAGCATCGTGCGGATGCCGCTTCGCGCGGCGATGCCGAGAAAGCGGTCGAGGCGCGAGCGCAGCCCCACGGGGTCGTCCTGCCAGACGATGTACGGGAGGTTCGTGCGCAGCGCGGTGAAGCCGATCTCGCCAGCCCAGCCGAGCTCCTGCTCGATCGTGCCCGGATCGAAGGTCTCGTGCTGCCAGAGCTCGGTCCAGTTGACCGCAGTGCGCGGCAGGTAGTTGGGGCCGCAGATCCAGGGCTGCCTGCGGTACCACTCGGCAATCTCGTCGCGCGACCAGCGGCGATCCGGCATCGCGGCCCTCAGAGCGTGGTCACGTAGAGCAGGTTGGCGGCGTGGCGCTGCTTCGGCGGCCAGCCGGCGGCGAGCACGACGCGGGCTCCCGCGGGTACCAGGCCCGTGGCGCGCAAGGGCTCGCGGAATCGCTCGAGCAGCTCGGGCGCCTTGCGCGGCACCGGCCAAGACACGGCGACCACCGTGATGCCCCAGACGAGCGAGAGACGGCGCCGCACGGTCGCATCCTGGGCGAGCGCGACGATCGAGGTCCGCGGCCGGTGAGCCGCGACCTCCCGGGCGGTCGCACCCGAGCGGGTCGGTACGACGATCGCTGCCGCGTCGAGCCGCTCCGCCAGCTCGCAGGCGGCGCGGGCGATCAGCTCCGCCGGCTCGCGGCGCGGCTCACCGGCGCGCGGGGCGAGGCGCGTTTCCGCGGTCGCCAGGATGCGACCCATCGTCTTCACCGCCTCGATCGGGTGCGCGCCGATCGCCGTCTCCTCGCTCAGCATCACCGCGTCGCTGCCATCGAGCGCCGCGTTGGCGACGTCGGTCGCCTCGGCCCGGGTGGGCAGGAGACTGCCTGTCATCGAGCCGAGCATCTGCGTCGCCGTGATCACCGGCTTGGCGCTGCGGTTGGCGGCCGCGATGATCTGCTTCTGCACGATCGGGACGCGCTCGATCGGGATCTCCACCCCGAGGTCGCCGCGCGCCACCATGACGCCGTCGCAGGCGGCGACGATCTCCTCCATGCGCTCCACGGCCTCGGCCGTCTCGATCTTGGCGATGACCGGCACGCCGGCGAGCTTGGCCTCGTCGAGGTCGGCTGCGCGGCGTACGAACGACACCGCGACGAAGTCGACGCCGCGCTCGACGCCGAAGCGGAGGTCGGCGCGGTCCTTTTCGGTGAGGGCGGGGGCGTCGAGCCGGGAGGAGGGCAGGTTCAAGCCCTTGCCCGCCTGCACCTCGCCGCCGATGATCACCCGGCAGCGTCGCGCGTCGATCACCTCGAGCTGCATCAGGCCGTCGGCGAGCAGCACGGGATCTCCCGGCCTGACGGTCGGCGGCAGGTCGACCTCGACGACCGCGCCGGCTCGGCCGCGGACCGGCCGATCCAGGCGCAGCTTGGGGCCGCCCAGGTCCTGGAGGATCGCGATCGGGCGCTGCCCGGCGATGCGTCGGATGGTGTCGATCGTCCGCCCGTGGGCGGCGCGGGTACCGTGCGAGAAGTTCAGGCGCAGGACGGTGGCCCCCGCGTCGATCAGCTCGCGGATGCGCGCCGCAGATCTGCTCGCCGGACCCAGCGTGGCCACGATGCGGGTGCGCGCCACGTCCAGAGACCTTCAGCCGGCGCGCGACGACAGGGCGCCCGAGCGCCCGTCGGAGCTCTCGGACGAGCGGCCCAGGAGCCGAAGCGGGTGGCCGAGCACGCCGCCCTCGTATGCCGGCAGCGGCGCGATGTCGAGCTGGGCGGGAGCTCGTCCACAATCGAGGTACCGGCTCGACCTCTCCCCTGTCTGCCCCGGACGGGCAAAGTGTCGTGACTCGGACTTCGGCCGCCCGCATGGCCGGGTGCTCGCCGCACGGCGGCGCTCGAGCGATCGGCGAAGGCCGACGGCGCGGGAGCGCCGGGCTCGTGCAAGGGGCTCGGGGTCTTGCATACGTCAGTTTGCGTATTGCAGCGCGCGGCGTGCGTGGGGCATGGTCGACCGCGTGTACCCCGCCATACGACCACCTGCGACTCGGCGCGGGCGCACGACCTAGCGCCGCACGATGACAATGCGGCGACCGCCGGGGTCTCGACCCCGGAGCCCATTTCTCCACCGGATCACGCGGGCCCGGGCGTTTCGCGCCACGGCGCGGCTGCTGGTCTTCTTCCTGCTGGCCCAGGGCTTTCCGCTGGATGCGCTGCGCGGGCGCGGCGGGGCGGGCGAGGCGCAGGCGGCGAGCGCGGTGCTGTGGGTGGACGATCTGGGCGACTGCGGCGGG